>NZ_JNIE01000002.1:0-300000 GCF_000702425.1 Thermocrinis jamiesonii | reverse complement strand
TCTTGGGTCTTCTGCGTTTATCCTAAACTCAATGGCATAACCTCTGAAAGTTATCTCGTTCTGAGTGAAGGGAAGGGGCTCACCCATGGCTATCCTTATCATAGTCTCCACTATGTCTATTCCAGAAACCATTTCAGTTATGGTGTGCTCTACCTGAAGTCTTGTGTTCATCTCTATAAAGTAAAACTCGCCTGTCTTTAGATCAACAAGAAATTCAAGAGTTCCTGCACTTTCGTATCCCACATGCATCATTGCCCTTACAGAAAGACCCAACATCTTGTTCCTTATGTGGTTTGGCAAAACGGGACAGGGAGTAATCTCTATGATCTTTTGGTGCTTTCTCTGCACTGAACAATCCCTTTCTCCCAAATGCACCACGTTACCATACTTGTCTCCCAGTATTTGCACTTCTATATGTTTTGGATTTTCCAGGTATTTTTCTACAAATAAATCACCTTTTCCGAAAAAGGTTTCCGCCTCTCTGTATCCAGATTCAAAAAGTCTGGGAAGCTCTTCTGCAGACCTAACCACCCTCATTCCCCTACCACCTCCTCCGTAGGCGGATTTCAAGATCACAGGAAATCCTATTTCTCTTGCGTAGTGCAGGGCATCCTCGTAGTTTCTTAGTGGTTCTGGAGAACCTGGTATGATGGGTATGCCCAGTTCAGCCATCTTCTGCTTAGCCTTCACTTTATCTCCAAATAGCTCTATGTGTTCCGGTGAAGGACCTATAAAGGTTATTCCCTTTTTCCTGCAGTATCTTGCAAAGTCTGCGTTTTCAGCAAGAAATCCATATCCCGGATGTATGGCGTCTGCCCCAACTGATTTAGCAAGATCCACTATTCTTTTGTAGTCCAGGTAAGCTTTTACAGGATCACCGGGTATGAGGTATGCTTCGTCTGCTTTCTTTACATACAAAGACCTGGCATCTGCCTCTGAATAGATAGCGACGCTCTTTATTCCGAGCTCCTCACAAGCCCTTATTATTCTGAGCGCTACTTCCCCTCTGTTTGCAACTAAAATCTTTTTAAACATAAAAAATATTTTAAGGCCTCAGAGCCTCAGACCAATCTGCGAAAAAGCCAAGCCAAAAACTAATTTTCATCATACAGTATGCCAACCTTCGTTTTAAATTCTATAGAAAAATTCACTCATAAGGAGGTAACTTATGCTTAGGGCAGAGTGGGTAGAAGCAAGGAAGAAGTTTAAGAACAAAACCCAAATGCATCTTGCCCGGCAGGGCATTATAACCGAGGAGATGGTTTATGTAGCCAAAAGGGAAGGTCTGCATCCTGAATTTGTTCGCCGGGAAGTGGCAAGGGGTAGGATGATCATTCCTGCAAACATAAACCATCTACACCTTGAACCTATGTGCATTGGTATAAACTCAAGGGTTAAGGTAAATGCCAACATAGGAAATTCTGGTCTTGCATCGGACATACCCACTGAATTGGAAAAGCTAAGGACTGCTATAAAGTACGGTGCAGATACTGTGATGGATCTTTCTACGGGAGAGGCGATAAAGGAAACGAGGGAAGCCATCATAAGGGAAAGCACCGTGCCGGTGGGAACTGTCCCCATATACGAAGCGCTAAAAAGGGCTAAGGGTCAAGTCAAAAACATGACCGTGGATCTAATCTTGGACGTGATAGAAGAGCAGGCTCAGCAGGGTGTTTCTTACATGACCATTCACGCTGGCATTTTAAGGGAGTTTTTGCCCTTGGTTCAGCACAGGGTAATGGGCATAGTTTCCCGTGGTGGTGCCATCATCGCTCAGTGGATGATTGAACACGGAAAACAAAATCCGCTTTATGAACACTTTGATAAGATATGCGAAATATTTAAAAAATACGATGTGTCCTTTTCTTTGGGAGACGCCCTAAGGCCGGGTGCTATAGCGGATGCGTCGGACGAAGCTCAACTGTCAGAGCTCAGAGTCTTAGGTGAGCTGACAGAAAGGGCTTGGAAACACGACGTGCAGGTGATGGTAGAAGGTCCAGGTCACGTGCCATTGGATCAGATAGAGTTCAATATGAAAATACAACAAAAGCTGTGTCATGAAGCACCCTTTTATGTGCTTGGTCCGTTGGTAATTGATGTAGCAGCAGGATACGACCACATAGCGTCCGCCATAGGTGCAGCCCTTGCTGGATACTACGGTGCAGCTATGCTGTGCTATGTCACACCCAAAGAACACCTTGGACTTCCCAACGTGGAAGACGTAAAGCAGGGTGTAATAGCTTACAAGATTGCAGCGCACGCAGCGGACGTAGCAAAACACTTTCCCGGTGCAAGGGAGTGGGACCTTGAAATGTCCAAGGCTCGCTTTGCCTTTGATTGGAACAGGCAATTTGAGCTTGCCATTGACCCAGAAACCGCAAGGGCCTATCACGACGAAACATTGCCACAGGAAGGATACAAAACCGCCAAGTTCTGCTCCATGTGTGGTCCCGAGTTTTGTGCTTACAAGATCTCCCAAAACGTATCTGACAAGATGGAAGAACTCCTTCAGCAGGAAAACTGGATAGCCCCTTAACTTATATACTTTTCTATCTCCTGCTTTATGGAGGGGTTTATGCCAAGTCTTCTGAGATACCCCTCCTCTGCCTTTAAAAGCTCATAGAGGTTTTCAAAGTTGTTGTAAATGATCCTCCTTTTTACCTCCCCTATACCTTTTATTTTACTAAGCACGTCCTTTAGTCCTTCTTTTAGTCTCAGCTTTCTGTTGTAGGAAAGGGCAAAGCGGTGGGCTTCGTCCCTAATTTGCCCAAAAACTCTATAAAGGATCGGATGGTCTTTTAAGGGTATCTTGTCTCCAAACTCTGTATATAGGATCTCCTCTCCCTTTGCCAAAGATAAAACTTTAATGGGAAGATTGTATCTATCCCTTACTTTTGTTGCTACTGTAAGATGTGCCAAGCCTCCGTCTATAAGCCACAGGTCTGGCATAGGATCTTTCCCTTCCTTCAACCTTATCGCCCTTCTGGTTAAAACCTCCTCTAAGGAAGCATAATCATCTATTTTTTCAACGGTTTTTATACGGTACCTTCTGTATCTTCTTTTGTTCATTGCTCCCTCTTCCCACACCACACAGGAAGCTACAGTGTAGTTCCCATAAAAGTGGGAAACATCAAAACCCTCTATCCTACTGGGGGCAGTAATTCTTAACACCTTTACAAACTCCTCTCTCAGAACTTCGTAGGGGACAAAGTGTCCGAGGTTTTCTTTAATAAGCTTTTCAAGGTTCTCCTCTATGCCAAACAGGAAGGTGGGCTTACCCTTTTGCAAAAGCCAGTTTTGAACTTCTTCCGATAACTCAAAGTTCAGAAGGATGGTTTCTGGAATAGGGTTGGAGTAATAAAAGCCGACTATTACCTCCTCTACCTCTTCCTCTCCTTCCAGTATAAGAACATCTTTATCCACAAGCTTAGAGGACCTTATTAAGAACAGTCCTAACATTCTCCCCATTTTGTAAAACACGTCTGCATTTTTGTAAGTCAAACCGCTGACGTTTTGACCTAAGGAAAGCTTTTCTAAGGACCTTATTTGGTCTCTTAAAACTGCACACTTTTCAAATTCAAGATTTCTCATATATTCTTCCAACTTTTGGTAAAGCTCTGGAAGGACCTCAGAAACTTGTCCAGAGAGCAAAGATTGGGCAGACCTAACGGAAAGCATGTAATCCTTTTCTTTTATCAAACCTGCACAAGGTCCACTGCAAAGTCCTAAGTGGTAATCCATACAGGGTTCCTTCCTTGTGGGCATAGGATCGCATGTGCGAAGTTTAAAAAGTTTGTGGATCAGTCTTTTTACCTTGTAAGCCTTTTTGGCTGTAAAGAAGGGACCAAAGGCCTTCCCCTCACACTGCGCACCTCTAACCACCTTTACCGTAGGAAATCGGTCTTCTGTAATAACTATTAGTGGATAACCTCCACCGTATTTATGAAGCACATTATACTTTGGTTTATGAAGCTGGATTAGGTCAACCTCCAAGACTAAAGCTTCGTATTCGTTTTTTGTTATTATCCAATCCACGCTGTCAGAATTGCTGACTATGGACCTTTCCTTTAGGTTTTCTTGAGCTTGCTTGTAGTGTTGCAAAAGTCTTTCTCTTATGTTTTTAGCCTTTCCTACATAAAGGACCTTGTTGCCCTTTTTGAACAGATAAACACCACAAGCTTGTGGCGCACTTCTTATAAGCTCAAGCATAGCTTTATAATATATTACGCAAATGAAATGGTTTAAGCGGTTTTTTATTGTTCTTATAATGCTACTGATGCTTGGCCTTTTAGCAAACTTATTTTCTCGCATACCCGTAGGAGACAGAATAGCCATCTTAAGGATAGATGGGATAATTTTAAATGCGGAACCTATAGTTCGTAAGCTGGAAGCTTTAAGAAAAGATAAAAGTGTTAAAGCCTTAGTAATCAGAGCAGAAAGTCCGGGCGGTTCAGTGGGCGCTTCCCAAGAAATATACAGAGCGCTGGAACGCTTCAAAGAAACGGGCAAACCCGTAGTGGTCTCTATGGGAAACGTGTGTGCCTCTGGATGCTTTTACATATCAATGGTAGGAGACTACATCTATGCTAACCCCGGCACCATAACTGGAAGCATAGGCGTTATAGTTCAGCACACCAGTTTAAAGGACTTGCTCAGCAAGTTAGGAATAAAAACCACATCCATAAAAACGGGAAAGTTCAAAGATACCCTATCTCCCACAAAAGAGCTGACAGAAGAAGAAATAGCATACCTTCAGGCACTTATAAACAAAGCCTACGAGCAGTTTATACAGGCTATACTAAAGTACAGGAAAGAAATTGACCCCTCCAAACTGAGGGAAGTTGCAGACGGTAGAGTCTTTAACGGAGAGGATGCTTATAACCTAAGGCTGGTGGATGGAATAGGAGGATTGCAAGATGCCATAGACAAAGCGCAAGCTTTGGCAAAGATTGAAAAGCCAAGGATATTTTACATAGAAGAGTCCAAAAGCCTTTTAAGGAGACTCTTTGAAAATCGCCTAAGCTTAGAATTTGAATCTCAGTCTCCTCTGATGATCTACTACATTCTCCAATGAAAAGGAAGAGCGTGCTGATTACCGCCACAGACACCGGAGTGGGAAAAACCTTTATATCTTACAACATCGTGCTTACGCTAAAAGAAATGGGTATTAGGGTAGGTTATTTTAAGCCTGTGGAGACGGATGTAAAGGATGTGCCTGCAGATGGTTCTCTTTTGTGCAGTATTACCGGCCAGGATTTGGAGGAAGCGGTTCCCATAAGATACAGCTTGCCCCTTTCCCCCTACGCCGGCATACTGGAGGAGGGTAAGGACTTTTCCTTAGATGCTTTGAAAGAACAATATTTAAAACTTTTGGAAAGGTATGATTTTTTGGTGGTGGAAGGTGCTGGTGGTATAGCTGTGCCCATAAAGAGGGATTATAACTACGCGGATTTAGCTAAGGATTGGGGGCTTGACATAATAATAGTTTCCCGTGCAGGCCTTGGCACCATAAATCACACTTATCTTACTTACTTCTATGCGATAAGCAAAGGCTTAAATGTTTTGGGTATTGTGATGAACGGTTTTGAAGGTAGGGATGTGTCCGAAAGAACTAACCCCATTATAGTGGAAGAGCTAACCGGTATAAAACCTATCAAAGTTCCCAAAGTGGAAGGTTTAGTTCTTGACCGCTCTGTCAGAGAAAAGCTTGTTACCCTTGCAACTAATCTTTAGTCTAAATTAAAGCGTTGAGTTGGCTTAGCTTATTAACGTCCCTAACCTCTACCAAAGAAGGTTTTTGTGGTAAAATATAACTTTTAAAATCCAATTTGAGAGGTGAGAAAAATGAAGACATACAGGATAAGACCTGAAGATGTGGTGCGGAATTGGTGGGTTGTGGATGCAGAAGGAAAAATATTGGGTAGGCTTGCGAGCCAGATTGCAAAGATCTTGATAGGGAAGCACAAGCCCTACTACCAACCGGACGTAGATTGCGGGGATTTTGTGGTAGTTGTAAATGCAGAAAAGATTAGAGTTACTGGGAATAAGCTGGAAAAGAAGGTGTATAACTTTCACACCAACTACCCTGGGGGGCATAAAGTAAGGACCTTGAAATGGATGCTGGAAAACAAACCAGAGGAAGTTATCAGGTTGGCGGTTAAAAGAATGTTACCAAAAAACAAACTTGGACATAGGATGCTCAAAAGACTAAAGATAGTCATAGGACCCGATCATCCATACCAAGCTCAAAAACCGCAAAAGTTGGAGGTTGAAGGATGATAAGGCAGTTAAAAGACTTTAAAATAACTCCTGACAACTCTTTTTACGGCACAGGAAGAAGGAAAGAAAGCATTGCAAGGGTTTGGTTGGTAAAGGACACAGACAAACAGATAGTAAAGGCAAAAAACAGTCAAAAGGAATTCTATTTGAAAGACTACGTTCAAAGGGAGACCCTATACTACAAAGTGCTGTATCCTTTAAGACTTACGGGTCTTGAAGGAAAGTTTGGTATATACGCTACGGTAGAAGGCGGTGGTATATCCTCTCAAGCTGAAGCCATAATGTATGGTATAGCCAAAGCTATTCTAAAATACAATCCAGAGTTGAGGCAAACGCTTAAGAAAGCTGGTCTCTTAACAAGAGATGCAAGGGAAAAAGAACGCAAGAAGTATGGCTTGATGAAAGCAAGAAAAGGATATAGATGGAGCAAGAGATAAGGGTTGCGGTCTATGGAGCTACCGGATACACCGGTATAGAGCTAATAAAGATTCTTCTTAGGCATCCGAAGGTAAAGATAGTTGCCCTTACCTCCCACTCTCACGCAGGAAAGAAAATAGCAGAGGTCTTTCCTTTTTTTGAAGAATCCTTAGGTAATTTAGTGCTTACTCAAGATGTTGAAGAAGAATACGACTTGGCTTTTCTATGTTTGCCACACGAAAATTCCCTTGAACTTGTGCCAAAGCTTTTAAATCAAGGTAAAAAGGTTATAGACCTCTCGGGTGCTTATAGAGTAAAGCGCCCGGAAATATATCCAGAATACTATGGCTTTGAGCATGGATATCCGGATATTTTGAAAAAAGCTGTGTATGGACTGCCAGAAATATACAGAAAACTTATAAAAGACGCTCAGCTAATAGCAAATCCTGGATGTTATCCTACCTCTGTTCTGTTGGCACTGTATCCCCTCCTCAAGGAGAAGATAAAGGTTGAAAAAGTAGTTGTTACGTCCCTTTCTGGTGTCTCTGGTGCTGGAAGAAAACCAGTTCAGCATTTTCACTTTCCCGAAATGTTTGGCGATTTTTTTGCTTACTCTTTACACAAGCACCGACACGTGCCAGAAATGGAAGCCGTGATTCAGGAAATTGGGGGAGTAAGTATCTTTTTAAGGTTCTCTCCCGTAGTTGTACCCGTCTCAAGAGGAATGCTATCGAGTATCTCTATCTTTTGTGAGAAGGTTGAACCAAAAGAACTCTACACAGAAGTGTATAAGGATGAAAAGTTTGTAAAGATAGTTTCTGAACCCCCTCATATAAAGTATGTCTTGGGCACAAACCTATGTCTTATACACCCAATCTGGGACAGTAGGTCTAACTGTCTGCAGGTTATATCCGTTATAGACAATTTGGGTAAAGGTGCATCATCACAAGCGGTGCAAAACTTTAACATCATGATGGGCTTGGAGGAGGATATAGCCTTAGACTCAATGCCAAATTTTCCATAACTAACTAGTCAAATTAGATTTAACTATTTCAAGCAAAGTTAAAAGAGCCTTTTTTACGCTTTCTTTATCTATAGCCGATACGGGAATAACGGGAATGCCTTCTTCTTCGCTTATGTCCAATGCGATCATAACATCCCTTGGGCTCCAGGCGTTGGGTAGATCCTGCTTGTTAGCTCCTACAACCATAGGCACGGGAAACCTGGACTGGAAGAAGTTTATTATTTTTCTAGCTTCGTGGAACGTAGACGGATCTGTGCTGTCCACTAAGATAATTATTCCAAGTGCTCCTTCCCCTAAGATCTCCCACATAAAGTCAAATCTGAATTGACCAGGCGTTCCAAAAAGATACAGTTCGTGCTCATCATCTATGCGTATTTTACCAAAGTCCATCGCAACTGTAGTATAATCCTTAACAGACTTCTCACTTGGTTGCTGGGTCCTTCTTTCAGTCTTTACAGTCTTTATCTCACTTACTGTGTTTATAAACTGAGTTTTTCCTGCGGCAAAAGGCCCAGCTACAACTATTTTTATCTTCTTTATTGTCTTCATCACAAGCCCTTTATTCTCTCTATTATTTTTGTGAGAAGCTCAAGGGTTATGTTAGCCTGTTTTGGCTTAACTTCTTTTTTCTTACGCCTTATAAGACCAAGGGCTAGAAAAGCATACAAAGCTCTATCTACCACCAAACTTTCCAACCCTGCGGATTGTCTTATTTCGAAAACAGTTTTATTACCGTTTACGAGCGAAAGAACGCGCTCTTCAAACTTGTTTATTTTAGCCTTAGACAGAATCTCCTCTGTGCCCGGGATCCTTTCAAAAAGCAGCATGTCGTCAGATATTTTACGTTGAACCTCCTGCGGAGCCAGATGCCTAGAGGCAAGAACAATAAGGTGTTCTATAGGATACTCAACAGGATAGTCCGAGCCATACTTTATAAATCCCGGTGTAAAAGAAAATATACCTTCTTTCATACCAAGCCTGGATATTAAGAACCGCTCCACAGTCCTGGGTAAGCTTTCTGGACCCATACGCAGTTTGTTCAGCAATAGGTCAAAGTCTTTGTCTGCATATACTCTGTAAACCTTATCCACAGGTCTGGAAAAGATAAACTCACCGTCCTTTACGTAATATGCACAGGTTAGGTCTTTCCATTCTACGAAAAGAATACCACTCTTTTTATCTCTTCCAATGATTTGGAATATATCCACAAAGTTAAAAGTGCTTAGATCTCCGGTTAGGGCCATTACCCATCAAACTTATAGCAAGGCTTTTATTTTTTCTTGAGCTTTTTTTATTTCCATTAACAAAAGCCCCAATTTAGCATTATTGTCCGCTAACACCACCATAACCGCATCTGAACCAACTCCGGTCATTATTACATACCCATTCTGCCCCTTTATGGTTATCTGCTCAAGATGTCCCTTAGCCAGCTCTTCTGCCACCCTTTCACCTAAGGATAGAATAGCGGCGCTCATAGCAGCTATCCTATCTTCTTCCATACCAGGTTTTAGAACTGAAGATATAGGCAAACCGTCTGCGGAAACTAAGGAAGCACCTTCAAGCCCCGTGTTTCTTATTAGCTCCTGAAGAACTTGTGAATATCTGTCCATTGTTCCCTCCTTTTAAGTATTTTAATGCTTATTTATAGAAAAGTATATCGTAAGCAAAACCGGTCACGATAGAAAACAAAAACCATCCTGTGGTATAGAGCACAACTATTCTCTTTGGGAGAAAAGACATAACCGCAAAGATTGTTGGTAAACAAACACCACTGCTTGATAGCATAAAGGTCATAGCTTGGCCTGTGGTAAATCCTACATCTAAGATAGCTTTCCCCAAAACTACATCCTCTCCAGAGCACACGTAGATCGGTATTGCTACTAAGGATATAAGAGGATAAACAAGCGGACTTTGGGAGATGCTGGCAGTAAGCTGGGGAGGTATGTAAGTTTTCATGATTGAGGCTATGAATATTCCAATGAGCAGATACTTAACCACGGGTAGTTGGTCCTTCAAACCTTCAAAAAACGTAGATATCTTTTTAGGTTTTTCAGTGTGGCTACTTAGCCTTAAAGTTATGGGTTTTTTATGCACATAATCTGCAATTAAGCCCAAAGACAGAGCAAAAAAGAGGGAAGCAAACAGCCTGTAAAGGGACACCTCCCATCCAAACAAACCGTAAGTTAAGAGTAATATAACAGGCGAAAGGGTTGGAGCGGTTACAAGAAAGGCAATAACCGGCCCATAACCCTTAGAATAGCTGTTTATAAAATTTGCCAAGGGTATCATAGAGCAAGAGCACAAAGGCATAACTCCACCCAATAGGGCAGTCAATACGGGAGCATACACTCTGTTGGACAGGATCTTCAAAAACAAAGAAGGTTTTACTGTGGTTTTAAGTAGGGCACTTATGAAGACAGCCAGTATGAAAAAGGGGATTATTTCAGCCAAGTAGGAGTAAAAATTTTTTAAAAGTTCCATAAGTAAGATAATATTCCTACTTACGCAGAGAGTTTATGACAACGCTTAAAGAAGAGAGAGCCATAAGCAAGCCTGCAAACTCAGGCTTTATAAAAAAGTGTGGATAAAATACACCGCTTGCGATAGGAATAGCCAGTATGTTGTATCCGAAAGCCCAAAGGAGGTTTTCCTTTATTCTTTTTCTTACCACCTCACTTAGTGCAAAAAATTCTTTTAAACCCACAAAGCCTGAGTTTAGCACTATGTCTGTGGAAAACTTTGCCACATCTGTACCAGAACCTATTGCAAAAGACAGGTCAGCCTTTGCAAGCACAGGGGCATCGTTTATACCATCTCCCACCATACCTACCTTGTATCCCTTGCTTTGTAGTTCAGAAAGTATGCTAAGCTTTTGTTCGGGCTTCATCTTAGCATACCATTTTTCTATTCCAAGAAGCTCTGACACCTTTTTTACCCTTTCCTCCTCATCCCCACTTACCAGAATTACCTCAATTTTTCTCTTCTTCAGAAATTCCAAAACTTCCCTTACCCCTTCCCTTATGTTTTCCTCAAAGTGAAATTCCGCTAAGGTTTTGCCATCTTTGGCTAACACAGTTTTTCCTCCTTCCCCTCTTCCAAGCATGTATCCATCACACAAGACCCCCACGCCCACTTCTTCTTTGCAGTTTTGCAAGGGAACCTCCTTAGCTCCCAAGCTTTTACAATACTCCCTTATGGCTACCGAGTATGGATGATTAGACTTTAAAGATAGGCTGTATGCAATGTCTAAATGCTCTTGGGAAATGTTTGTTTTGCTTACCTTTGGTTTCCCTTCGGTAATGGTTCCGGTTTTGTCCATAAGAAGTATGTCTATCCTTTTTTCAAAGGCTTCTGGCTTTTTGATGAGCACACCTTTCCTGTAAGCTCTGTTTAACCCAACTGTTATCGCAAGAGGCACCGCTATGCCAAAGGCACAGGGGCAAGAAATTACCAAAACCGCTAAGGAAAAGGTTATAGCCTTCTGAAAGTCACCAGTTTTCAAAAACCAAAACAAAAATACAAGAAAAGAAAGACCAATAACAAACTGGACAAAGTAATGTGAAACCTTATCCGCTATTCGGTGTATTCTTGGTTTTTCCAAAAGGGCCTTTTCCAAGAGCTTTATCAAAAGAGAGGCGTAACTTCTTGAAAAGGTCTTTTCTACTCTCGCAATACAGTATCCATTTATCACAAGACTACCAGAGATTAACTCATCTCCTACCTCTTTCACAACGGGCATACTTTCTCCGGTTATCATTGACTCATCAACGCTTAGCTTTCCTTCCACGAGCCTGCTGTCCAAAGGAATCATGTCCCCACTTCTGAGCACTATCCTGTCCCCTACAAACACTTCATACACACTCTTTTCCTCTTCTTTCTCTTTTAGCACCCTCACTTTAAGAGTTTGCAAGCCAAAAAGCTTCCTCAAACTTTCTGTAGCCTTCTTCTTTGCCCTCCCTTCCAAAAATTTTCCAGTTCTAACAAAGGTAATAAGTAGCATGGAAGTTTCAAAAAGAGGCTCTTCCGGTATTATGTTTAAAAGGGCTAAATAGCTGTAAAAGAGGGCAGCAGTGCTTCCAAGGGATATGAGCAAGTCCATGTTTCCGATCTTTGCTTTCAAAGAGTGATAGGCGGATCTGTAAAGTCCGTATCCCCCAACTATTTGCACAAGGGTTGAAAGCAGTGCTTGTAAAGGATAGTTAAATTCTGTTTGGAAAAACATAAGAAACATTACTACCGCACTTGCTGTCCAACAAAAAGCAAGTATGATTAGACTGTAATCTTTTATTTTCTCTTTTTCCACTTGATAGCCAAGAGATTCTATGGTTTCTTTTATGCTCTCCAAGCTCAAAATATCCTCGTCAAACTCTACCCAAACCCTACCAAGTTCAAAGGACACTTTAACGTCCAAAACACCGTGAAGTCTTTTAAGAGATAGCTCTATGGCCTTCGCACAGTTGGCACATGTCATACCAGAAACAGTCAAACTGGCTTTCATAAAGGTGAATTCTAAACTTAGAACCATGTTAATTCAAGCGGTTAAATTTATGATGTTTGTAATGTAAAATAATAAAAAACAGATGAATAAAGACATAAAAAAAGAACTCGTATTAAAGTATTTGCCTTTGGTAAAATCCTTAGCGCACAGAATACACAGGCATTTACCAGATACTGTTGATGTAAATGACCTCATAGGGCAGGGTATTCTGGCAGTTTTAGAATCTGCCCAAAGGCTGGATAATACCAAAAATCCAGAGGCCTATTTAAAGCTTAGGATTAAAGGAGCCATATACGATTACTTGCGAAGCTTAGATTTTGGGAGTAAGTCGCTTAGAAAAAGGGAAAAGGAAATAAAACAAACCTTAGAAAGACTCACGCAGGAGTTGGGTAGAGAGCCCACGGATGATGAGCTTATAAGTGCTTTGGGAGAAAAACCAGAAACCTTTTACTCTGACCTTCAGAAAATATCCGCATCATACATTCTATCCTTAGATGATATATTCAGGGAAGGAAGAAGTTACGAAGAGGTGCTTTCTGCAAAATTAGGATCTCCGGAAGAGAATGTAATGGAAGCGGACCTAAAGGAAAAGATAATTTCTGCAATAAAACGCTTGGAACAAAGGGAACAGCTTGTTCTACAACTTCTATTCTACGAAGAAATTCCAGCCAAAGAGGTGGCAAAGCTTTTAGGTGTATCTACTGCCAGAATATCTCAAATAAAGGAGAGTGCCATAAACAAGCTTAGGGAAATGTTGAAAGATGTGGTATAATGTAGCTTGGAGGTAAAGGAAGATGGCAAAGGTGAAGATGAAATCTAACAGGTCCGCAAAGAAGAGGTTTAAGATAACTGCCACGGGCAAGATAAAAAGGTGGAAGTCCGGAGGAGCCCACTACAACACAAAAAAGTCAAAGAAGAGGAAAAGAAGTCTAAGAAAGCCAGATTTTGTGCATCCAGGTTGGGAAGACAAAGTTAAGGGAATGCTAAAAGAATTTTAAACCCTAACCAAAAAGCTCTCTCCACAAACCTTTAGCCCACTCTTCGTATCTTTTGGCCGTTGTCTCCTTTCTCTTGTTGTCCTCTCTGTGTGAAGGAATAAATCTTTTATTGATGTTATCATACCTAAAGCTCGTCTCCACCATAATAGCTTCTCTATCGCTTACCGTTGCATAGCATACCATCTGCATATACTCTTCTTCAACCTTTTTACCTTTTATTCTTGCGTTTATTATCTTTGCTACCAATTTGCCTTCAGAATAGGCCACATATCCGCTCTTTGGAAGGTAGCTTTGGGCTGCATCCCCTATCACAAACACGTTTGGTATTTTCGTTTCAAAAGTCAAAGGATTTACATCAACCCACTTTTCGCCCTTTTTCAAGAGTCCTATGTGTTCTAACAGAGAGCTTGCTTTCATGGGTGGAATGATGCACGCCAAATCGTAGTTAAAATCTCCATGAGTGGTTCTCACAAACCTCTACTGTCCCCTTTATAAGGTCCCTTCTGTTAACAGTAAATGACTTGTCCAACATACTTGCTTACCTCCATCACTTTGCACGACTCCACTAATTCTTTTGCCTTCGCAGTTGATCCGTAAGCTTCTCTCAATTCTCTTTTGTAATTATCAAAGAACTTATCAAATTGATCCACTCCAAGTATGCCTATGGCGTAAAACTTTCCACCTTCCTCCTGTATAACCACAGAGGCTAACGGAAACTCTGCTGGACCATCAATTACCTTTGCTCCTTCCTTTGGGTCATAAAGGGCCAAATGGGCACAGCATTGAATTATTCCTGCCTTTTTTGTAATCTCAGAGGGCTTTTCTGGAGGATAGTAGTTTATGAAAGAATACTTCTTGGTTGGATAGCTCCATTGATGGGCACAGATAGCAGAGTATGCAACTATACTTTTTTTGCTTCCCACCCCACCTTGCCAGTTGTATTTCTTACCGTTCCTTAGTGTAACCTCCACAGGTTTAACCTCTTCTCCAAGATTAATAATATAACAAGGTGTGCTTGCGTAGGGATAGAAAAATATGTAGTTTGTGTGCGGTTTTAGGTCCTCTTCTGTGAGGGGAGAGCCATCCTCTTTTAACAGAATGGCTTTTTTGTATGCTTTGAACATTCCCTCTTGGGCTGAGATAAGCCCAGAAAATACAGATGGGTCTATCATAGAAGCTACCGCTATGGTACTGCATGCTTTTATAAAACTCCGCCTGTTCATGATGTTTCCTCTATATTTTTGTGCCCCCGGTAAAGGGGGCTTGGAATATTAAGCGAACATGTCCCTATACATAGACTTTGCCCATTCGTAGGTGGCTTTCGCCAACGCCTGTGAGCGCTCGTTTATAGCTTTTGGCTTTGGAACTATCTTTTTCTCCTTTTCGTTGTATTCGTAGGTCACATTAATGACTATTGCCTCTTGAGGACTGCCGTTTACCATAGAATAGCATGTGTTGTCCGGTAAAGTAGGCTTAACTTCTTTACCCGCTATCCTTCCCGCTATTATCTTTGCGACTATCTTTCCTTGGGAGTTTGCCATGTGTCCGCTCTTTGGATAGGGAACACCGCTTACCACATCTCCCACCAAGAATACGTAGGGGTCCGCCTTAGCTTGGAAGGTTAATGGATCCTGGTCTGCCCATCCTGTGGGTTTGCCTTCTTTGTCCTTTGCTATCAGGTCTGCCATCCAAACCAGGCTACCTGCTTGATGGGGTGGAACCAAGTTAGCATCATCAAACTTAAAGTCTCCGGCGGTGGTCTTAATTACCTTCTTGACTGGATCCACTTCCTTTATGGTCGCATTGGGCACATACTCCACTAAACCAAGATAAACTTGCTCATACGCAGCTCTAAATCCAGGACCCTTTGGCGCTATATCTGGCTTTGGATCAAGGATTATAACTCTACCATTTACTTTATTTCTTTTGAACACTTCCGCTATCATACAAGCTCTTTCGTAAGGTGCGGGCGGACATCTGTAGGCTCCTGGTGGAACTGTAATTATAAAGTCTCCCTTCTCAAACTCCTCAATCTTTCTCTTTAGAGCTAAATGTTCAGAACCGGGTATGAAAGCGGGCGGATAGTTGATTCTGGCATAATTTGCCATCTCCTTGTCATCCTTAAACCAAGCGGAGTAGTTATACCTTATTCCAGGTGCCAAAACCAAGTAGTTGTATTCTATATAACCGTAGTTGGTATAAACCCTCTTTCTGTCCCTTTCTATTCCCAAAACCACAGCGTTTATAAACCTATAACCATACTTTGCCGCAGGTTGGTTGTAATCATGAGATATAAAGTCAAGGCTTACCAAACCAGCTAACCAAGGGTTGGATATGGGACAGGAGAAGAAGTTTGGCCTCTTTTCAATAAGGACCACATCAATGTTGGGGTTTTCTTTCTTGAGATACTTTGCTACAGTAAGTCCAGCCCATCCCCCACCGCATATTACTACCCTATTGCCTTTTGGTGGCGGAAGCATAGCTTCCATTTTTCCCACCTTTTCTGCAGCTGCAAAGGTGGGCTTAGAGGATAGACCAACCGCTATGGCACCTACACCTGCCAGTTTAAAAAGATCCCTTCTGCTTACGCTCATGCTTTTACCTCCCTATTTTGTTGAAATGATATTTTAAACTCAAACTCTTTATAAGCAACTAAAAAGTTTTTAAAACTGTATAAGTTAGCTTTATATAGAATTTTTTGTAATATTTACATATACTTATTTGCTACCGCAAACGTAACATACGCCGCTTTCAGTCTTAGCCCAATGGAGGGTTCCTGCCTTTATTTCCAAACTATCTCCTTCCTTCAACTCGTAAATACCCTCCTTTGTGCCTATTACTATGGATCCTTTATAGACCACTCTTATTTCATCCTCGCTGTGCATGTGCCAATCGTAGAATGTTCCTGGTGGATCACACCAAGTATATATGTTTTTGTATCCCTTTCTTTTCAGTTCTTCAATTATTGGCTTTGGGTCCATAAGGTTAAAATTTTAACATGAACGGGAAAAGCTTTTTGGCTTTAACTATAGGCTTTAACATAGTTGGTGGTGTAATAGCTGGGCTTTTTGTGGGCTATGCTTTTGATAAATGGCTTATGGAAAAGTTGTTTAAGATAGAGACCTTTCCTTTTGGATTGCTGTTTTTCTTTTTTATAGGCATCATCTCTGGATTTAGGAATGCGATAAAGGACTTGAAGAAGTTGGAATAAAGTTTAAAATTTACCAACTCAACTGGAGGTAAGTCATGGACAGATGGGAAAAGTTTTTGATAGATGTTTCCAATAAAGTTGTTGAAGGTGAAAAGCTAAGTAGAGAGGAAGCCCTAAAAATTTTGCGCACACCGGATGAATACATAGCCTTGCTGGTGTATTGTGCCCAAAAGGTTAAGAGCAAGTTTCATGAGGCAAACAAAATAGAACTATGTTCCATCATAAACGCAAAGAGCGGGGCTTGTTCTGAAGACTGTAGTTTTTGCGCCCAATCCAAGTTTTACAAAACACCCATCAATGTGTATCCACTGGTGCCTGAGGAAGAGATAGTAGAAGGGGCTTACAGGGCAGTGGAATTTGGGGCTAACAGATACTGTGTAGTTTTGAGTGGAAAGTCTGCGACACAGGAAGAGGTGGAAAGAATAAAGCAAAGCGTGGAGAGGATAAAGCAAGTGGAAAAGCTTCCCATAAACGTGTGCGTGTCTGCAGGAACTTTGGATGAGGAATCCCTCAAAAAACTAAAGGAAGCTGGAGTAAAGAGAGTAAATCACAATCTGGAAGCTTCTAAGAGCTTTTTCCCAAAGATTGTAAGCACCCACAGTTGGGAAGAAAGATACGAAACTATAAAAAGAATAAAGGCTTTGGGACTATCCACCTGCTGTGGGGGTATATTTGGAATGGGAGAGTCGGACGAAGACAGAGTGGATTTAGCCTTAACATACCAAGAGCTTGAAGTAGATTCCATCCCTCTGAACTTTTTAATGCCCATTGAAGGCACGCCACTGGAAAAGGCTCCGGGGGTATCACCCTTAGAAGCACTGAGGATCATTGCCATGTTTAGGCTAACAAACCCTAAGGCAGAGCTAAGGCTGTGTGGAGGAAGGGAACAAACTTTGAGGGACTTTTACGGTATGGCTGTTCTTATGGCAAACGCCATGATGGTGGGAGGCTATTTAACCAGAGCGGGAAGGGACATAAAGAAGGACTACCAGCTTTTAAAAGACCTAAAGCTTGAAAAACTTCAGGTGGTTTTTGAATGATTGAAGTGTTAAGTGGCACTGAAAACATGAAAAGGGACTTTCAGAATCTTTTGAAGGCTGAGGAGGGTATGGGACCCCTTTTTAGGCTTTACGCTTGGAAAGAGCCTACGGTAAGCGTTGGGCTTTTTCAAGAACTTAGGGAATTTCCCGTTTGTGTGGTTAGAAGGCCCACAGGTGGGGGTGCCTTACTGCACGGATGGGATATATCCTTCTCTGTCGCGGACCTTAAGGAAAGGTGGGGGAAAAATTACAAAGTTATTTACCTAAGCTTTATGAACTCTTTAAAGAAACATCTTGAAAAGTTTGGGATAACATTAGAAATTTCCAAGTATAGCGGTGCATACGATGGATACTTTTGCTTTTACCATCCTACCTTTGGTGAATTAACCTACGGGGGAAAGAAGATCGTAGCCTGCGCTATGAGGGGTCTAAAGAGGAGTTTTTTGTTACACGGAAGCCTTTTTTTAAGATTTGATTACGATTTTGCTCAAAGAATAACGGGTGTGCCAAAGGAGGTTCTCAAGGATAGACTGATAAGTTTTGAAGAGTTAGGAATAGGTCAAAAGGAACTGTTGAATGTGCTCGGCGATTTTTTCGCAAGCTTGAGGCTCCGCAAAACTTCTGATTCCCTTTGAAAACTTTTCTCTATCCGACAATAGTTTATCCATAAGCTTTAGCGCTTTTGTAAGGTCTGCGTCCTCTTGTCTGAGGACAAAACCTCCCCCAAGCTCTTCTATCTCTTTTGCGTTGTAATATTGATGGTTCTTTACCGCGTAAGGATACGGAATGAAGAGGGATGGAACGCCGTAAAGAGAAAGCTCAGCAATAGAGCTTGCACCAGCCCTACTTATGGCAATACTACAAGCTCTGTATATCAAATCCATCCTTTCTGTAAAAGGAAGCACCAGCACGGGCATACCCTCATAAGCCCGCTTTAAACTTTCGTATTCCTTTTCTCCCGTTATGTGTATGCCCTGAAGTCCAGTTTTTTTGAAAATATCCACCGCCAAATTGTTTAAAAAGGATGCCCCTTGACTTCCACCAATAACAAGGAGAGTTTCCCTATCTTCCAAGTTAAGCTTTTCTCTGGCTTCCCTTTGAGAAAGCTTTAAACCTTCCAACAAAGACTTTCTAACAGGTATGCCCGCTTTCACCGTTTTTTCCGAAGGAAAAAATCTTTTGGAGTGTTCAAAGGATAAAAAGATCAACCTTGCAAACTTGCTTAAAACTTGGTTGGTAGTGCTCGGAATGGAATTCTGCTCGTGTAAAAAAAGAGGGATTCCCTTTAAAACAGAGGCAATGCCTAAGGGGAGGCTCGCGTAACCACCAAAAACTACGCTAACGCTGTTGCTCCTTAGATCTTGGTATAGTCTTAAGGAAGAAAAAAACAGGCTAAGTAAGGACCTAAGCTTATCCCTCAAAGACTTACCTAAGAATGGATGAACATTAAGGAAACGTTTTTCTACGCTTATAAGATGACTTAGCTTCTTTTCTATACCTCTTTCTGCACCGAAAAACTCACAGCTTAGCCCTTTTTCAGTTAGGCACTCCACCAAGGCAAGTGCTGGGAAAAAATGTCCACCCGTTCCTCCACCGGATACGTAAAACTTCTTATCCATCCAACCTAAAAGAATACCAGATCAAACCCAAATGCTCCCTCAAGGCTTTGTAGCTGTCTGCCATTACACTCATCTTAGGCAAGAAACTGTAAAGGTTATACCTTAGATCCCTTTTAAAATCAGTAGGATAGGGAATTACTTCCAAACCTGCCTTCTCAAAGGACATTACAGCCCTTTTCATATGGTAAGCGGAGGTAACCAGTATAATCCTTTTACATTTTAACCTTTGGCAAAGGGCTTTTACCTCCATCGCATTTTCCTCCGTATCCCTACTGTTTACCTCTGAATGTATGGCACCTTTGTCTACCCCCAAACTAACAAGCACAGACTTCATTATCTCTGCCTCTGGAAGAACGCTCACAGAGGTGCCACCAGAGAGGATTAGAGGCAGTCCGGTTTGCTTGTGAAGTGTAAAACCTGTAAGAAGTCTTTTCGTAGAATCCTCTTTAAGAATACCAGTCCTATACGCTCCGCCCCCCAGAATTACTATGGCATCTCCCTTTAGTTCCGAAGGTATAGCATAGGCAGTTTCCAAGGGCCTATAGAGCAGATCCTTTGTTGGCTCTATAGAAAGAATATAGATAAAAAGAGCAGAGCTTAGAGACAAGATCTTAACGGGTTTGTTCTTTTTACTTAAGATGGCTATTACCAAAAAGACTATCAGAAATATCCCAGGTGGAAGGATAAAGTAGGATAAGAGCTTTTTAAAGAAAAACATCAGAGCCTTTTTCTCGTTGCTATAAGCACTTCCTGAACTTCCTGAGCTTTTGCTGTGTCTATAAGCTGGACCACAAACTTATGGAGAGTTTCCTCATCCGCCTGTATGACCAACCTCTCTGGCTTTTTGTCTTTCAAAACCTGCACTATCTCTTCCAAGCTCTTTTTTTGACCCTCTACTAAGTAATCTCCATTTTTTAATACCTGAACAGTAAAAACTTTAGAAGTTTCCTTTCTTTCTCCCTCTTTTGCAAGGGGAAGTTTAACTGCAAGTAAAGTTATGGGAGATTGAAAGGCAAGCACTGCAAGGAAGAGAAAAACCGCCAAAAGTGTATCCACAAGTGGCACCACATCTATGTATGCCCTTTCGTCAAAGCTAAGCCTTCTTCTTCTCACGGAAGACCCCTTACAAATTCAATTGCTTCCTCTTCTAACTTGTTTATTATGCTATTGCCCCATATTCTAAATACCCAATAGAAGAAAAGAGCTGGAATAGCAACCGCCAGACCTGTGGCCGCTGCCACCAGTGCTTCCCCTATACCAGCAGAAAGAAGGTTTAGTGCGGTTTCTGACTGACTTAAGGAGAAGGATCTAAATACCTTTATAAGACCCGTAATTGTGCCAAAAAGACCTATTAAAGGAGATAAACTGGCAATTGTGGATAGTATGGCTAAGTTCTTTTCTACCTTTGACACCAAAAGGTCTATTTCTGACCTTACCAACTCCATAAGTTCCTTTTTTGATAATCCATGCTTTACATGGTTTTCCAGTAACCTTTGGAGGATTTTGCCAAGGAGCGTATGATCTAAGGAAAGAATCTTGTAGGCACTATCTAAATCCCCGTTTAGTATTAGATTTTTAATGTCTTTGAGGTTTTTTGGTATAAAGTTAGAGCTTCGCAGGTTTATAAGCCTTTCAACCACAATAGTCCAAGAAACTATGGATAAAAGCAAAAGGGGATACATGGCAAAACCGCCTGCCTTCAAAAGAAGAACAATCTCTTCCATCATCTCACCTCACACTTTGGAAGGCTCTCCCTCAAATGCTCAATCTTAATCCTTTCTTCTTCAGAAGAGCTTTTTAAATCAAACCTCTCCAGAAAACAGCTCGCATCTTTCTTCAAGCCAAGGTCCAAAAATAACCGCACACCTTCCATTATAGCAAAATTATAGACAGATGAGCCCTTGTGGTTGATGGATATATCCACCAAATACTCAAGAGCTTCCTTTGGTCTGTTCATAGCCTTTAAAGTTAAAGCCTTTTCCAATTTAGCCTTGGCGGACGTATCTATGTCTGCGCTTTCTATCAGGTAGTCAAGCAAGCTTTCATCCTTTATGTTTTGGTAGATCTTCATAAGATTGGCCTCAAAGGTTTGACTTCTGAAACCAACCTTCATAAGTTCTTTCGAAAGATTCAGAGCTTTTTGCCATTGGCTTAGCTTTACATAAAGCTCTATGGCTTTTTCCTTTTCCTGGAAGTCTCCACCCTCCAAAAGCTCCGCAGCGCTTAGCATGTCTCCCAGCTGAGTGTATAAAGCTATCAGTTCTTTTCTTGCCTGAGTGGATTCTTCCGTATTCCCCTCTTTATAAACCTTATACAAAAGCACCGCCTTGTTGTTTTTGTCTTCCTCAATGCTTGCGAGTTTAAGTAGTGCTTTGTATTTTAAATCTCCCCCCTCCTCGTAAAGCTCTACCAAAAGCTTTTGCGCTTCCTTTTTTTCTCCTCTGTTTATCAAGATATCTGCTAATTGATATTTCAGCTCCTTAGCGTATGGCGTGTTTGGATTTTTCGTCAGATATTCTCTTATAAGCTCTTCCTTCTTGGTATCTGGTAGGTCAGTGCCTACTTCCAAAAGGGCTAACACAGCCTGACTTGCCATCGGATCGTCGGGAAAGCTTCTTAGGATGTTCCAGTATGTAGCCTTTGCTTCCTCTACTTTTCCCAAGTTGTAAAGAGCATCGGCTATTTTCATCCAAGCTTTTGGACCAAAGGGACCTTCCTTTGAAACTTTACTAAAATATTCAATAGCTCTGTCGTAGTCTTCCTCCATAAAGAAACTTATGCCCAGAAGGTATAACTCTTCGTCCGAGTTTGGAGAAAGGAAGCTCCTTGCCAAAGAAGGGTTGTTCAAAAAGAGTGCGGACTTGGCTTTTAGGATGTTAGCTTTGCGGGATGAAACTTTCTGTAAGATGTTCAAAACTTCTTGGTATTTCTTAAGGTTAAAATAGCACAAAGCTTTGTGTTCTGGGTTGTCAAAGTATTTTAGGGCAGAAGACCAATCTCCCTTTTTAAAATAGCTCCATCCTAAGTATTCCCGATACAATTCCACATACTTATCCTTGATGGAGTTTAATACATCTTCCACAGGTATGTCTGCCCAATAGGCAGATTCCAAAAGCCATAGGTAATCTTCCCTGTCTTTTTCCTTTTTCTCCTTCAAAAGTTTGTAGGCGGTTTTATAGTCTCCTTTTCTGATAAGAGAATAAACCGCATACCTTAAATTTTTAGCTTCCAGAAAGTTTGAGAAGGCAAGCTGATAGTCTTTGTTGTTGTATGCAAGAATGCCTGCTACATTTAAAAATGCCTTATTTTTTGTTATGCCGTAGGTTAGCCGAGCCCAAAGCACACCCTTTGACGCAATGGAAGAGTATAAAGAGTAAGCGTAGTCTTTGTTGATGGTTTCCAGTAAGCTTGCGTATCTGTATGCTAATTGCGGGTCGTTTTCTTGTAGAGCTATAAGTCCCAAATAATAAAGAGCAATATCCCTGTAGGGCTTAGCCGGTTTTGAATACTCGTTAAGTATTTCCTTGGCTTTTTCCAATTGACCACTTTCAAAAAGTATGATAGCCTTTCTGATTTTTGTGCTGTCTTTGTAATCTGTGTTTATTTCACCCTTTACAAAGTCCCCTATGTAAGCGCAGTATTTGCCAAATACCACACCTTCACAAGACGGAACCTTATAATTGCCTTTGCTAACTTCATACACCACGCTCCAAAACTTATCTCGGTTTTTTGGAACTGTGCCTTCTAACTCAAAACTGAGGGCATAATAGAGTTCGCACGATGCTTTTTTGTATCTGTGCGAGTATTTGCAGGAGTTTTCAAAAAGGTTTTTGGCTTGAGCCTTTTGTCCTTGTCTTAGTTTTATCAAACCTAAAACGTATTCTGCCATAGGTCTGTAAGGGGACCCCATAACAAGAATTGTTTCCAACTCTTTCTCCGCTTGGTCAAAGTTTCCTGCAAGGTAGTGATCTACCCCTTTCTTATAGGCTATGGCGTCCTTAGGTTTTCCACAACTTAAGCCCTCTTCTTTGATGGATAAAACTGGCACAAATTCCATCTCTTTGGGTGGTTGCAAAAGCTTTGGGGAAAGGTCTAAAACCTTGGATTCCTCCAAAGGTAGTTTTTCCGGTGGATAAAGTTTTGGCTTTTCTTCAAGTTCCTTTGCGACTATCTCCACCTGAAGATCGAACTCTTTTTTTATTTGCGAAAAGCCAAACAGAAACGTAAAAAGGCTAAAGAGCGCTATGAGCTTCAACATACCATTCTCCCAAATGACAGGTTATGTTAAGCTTAACTATAACATTTCTTTCTTCCTGCATATGCACCAAAGTATAGCTTGCGTTGTCACAACCAAAGGCCCAAAACTTAGACAGATCTATATCCAAAAGGGCGCACAACATTGCCCTTATGGGAACTGTATGAGAAACCGCCACTACTGTTTGATTTTGGTGGTTTTCCTTTACAAACTTCAAAAACTCCCTTACCCTTTCATGAACTTCCTCTAAGGACTCTCCCCCTTCAAATTTAACCTTGTGCGGTTCTTCCAACCACCTTCTAAAATCCTCCGGATACTTTTCTTTTACTTCATCTACGAGCATGCCAGACCAAACACCGTGGTCTATCTCTATTATCCTTTTCTCTTTTATCACTTCCAGATTGTGCTTGCTTGCGATCTCTACAGCGGTTTGATAGGTCCTTTTTAAGGGGGAAGAATAAATAACGTCAATCTTTTCCTTTTCAAAGGCGCTTGCCAAAAGCTTAGCTTGTACTCTTCCCCTTTCGGAAAGTTCTGGGTCCAAAAGCCCCTGGTATCTACCTACGGGGTTCCACTCGCTTTCTGCATGCCTGACCAAAAATAGCTTTACCATAACCCACTTTCTATAAAAACTTCAGAGTATGCTTTTACACCCTCTCCCAATCTTTGGCAAATACCAAGCTTTTTAAGCACTACCTCCAGCATACCTATAAGCATCAAGCCATCCTTTGGATCCACTCCCATGTGGGAGATTCTAAAGATCTTTCCTTTTAACTCATCTTGACCACCAGCAGTTCTTATGCCGTATTTTAAAAGCTCTCTTCTTATATTTTCTGCTTGCTCGGAAGCTATAGCGGACACAGAAATGGATGGGTTTTGGGCAAACTGTTTTAAACCTAAAACCTTTATAGCGCTGAGAGTTGCCCTTGAAAGGGCTCTGTGTCTTTTTTCAACCTTTTCCATCCCCTCTTCCAAAAGCATGCTTAAGCTTTCCTTCATAGCCAGTATTAAGCTTATGGCTGGTGTCCAAGCGGTTTGACCTTCCAGCTGTTTTTTGAGCTCTTTCTTTATACTGAAATAAAAAGCCCTTTCCTTTAGACTCCTTTCTGCCCTCTGCGAAAACCAAAGCACAGAAAGTCCTGGAGGCAAAAGTAGTCCCTTTTGGGAACCTCCTACGAGAACGTCTATGCCCCATTCAGAGGGCACAATTTTATAAACTCCAAGGGCTGTTATTGCGTCTGCTACCAACAAAACATCCCTTTCCCTGCATATATAACCTATTTCCTTCGTGGGATGATAGGCACCTGTGGATGTTTCTGATATTTGCAAAAGCACTCCTTTACAGTCTGGATTTTTGTCCAAAAGTTCCTTTACCTTATCCGGATCAGCAGATTTACCCCACTCCACTTTATACTCCACAGGGTTTAATCCCCAATGCTTTGCCAGATTTAGCCACCGCTCCCCAAACTTTCCACCATTTACCACTATTACTTTGTCTCCTTCCTCAAAGAAGTTTAGAATACTTGCTTCCATAGCACCGGTGCCAGAGCTTGCAAAAAAGACAAAGTTTTCTGAGAGATCTTCTACCAACCTTTTGAAGAGCTCTCTAACTTCTAAAAAGGACCTTCTGAATTCCTCCGTTCTGTGGTGGATTATCTGATCCCCTAAGACCCTTCTGACCCTTTCTGGGATCTCCACAGGACCTGGTGTAAAAAGCCTCTCTTTCATCTTTCCCTTTCACCTCTTATAAACTCCTCCACCATCTTTCTTGCCTGCCAATCAGGATACTGTATGGGTGGATGTTTCATAGTATAAGCGCTTATGGAATACAGAGGACCACCAATGCCTCTATCCCTTGCAAGCTTACAACACCTTATGGCATCTATCATAGAACCTCCACTGTTTGGTGAATCTTCCACATCAAGCTTTAACTCCAAATACATGGGCACATCTCCAAAAAGCCTTCCCTCAATTCTTATGTATGCGATCTTTCTGTCTTTTAGCCAAGGCACCCAATCGGAAGGTCCTATGTGTATGTTCCCGTCCCCTATGTCGTAAGGGAGCAGGGATTCTACTGCAGAAGTTTTTGATATCTTCTTAGTTTTTAGCCTCTCTCTTTCAAGCATATTGAGAAAGTCTGTATTTCCACCGAAGTTTAGCTGGTAGGTTCTGTCTATTTTTACCCCCCTGTCTGTGAAAAGTTGGACCAAGGTTCTATGGACTATGGTTGCTCCCACCTGAGACTTTATGTCATCTCCTACCACTGGTATTCCCTCTTGTTCAAAACGCTTTGCCCACTCCGGGTCCGAAACTATAAAGGTGGGCATACCGTTTATGAAAGAAACGCCCGCCCTAAGGCAAGCTTCTGCGTAAAACCTTGCCGCTTGTTCTGAACCAACAGGAACGTAGTTTATAAGAATATCCGCCTCTGTTTCTTTTAGAACGCTTACCACATCCTCAAGCTCGTCTTCCTTTTCATCGGAAAGCACAAAGGTGCGGTCTGGTGGATAGTTAGCCATGTGTGGGGCAAAACCATCAAGCACTTTACCCTTCCTTACCTTCACACCCTTTTTTGGAATATCCGACTCAAATATGGTGGTGCAATTAGGTGGAGCAAAGATGGCTTCGGATATGTCCTTTCCAACCTTTCTTGCGTCAATGTCCCACGCAGCAACAACTTCTATATCCCATGGCTTGTATCCTCCAACATCTTCAAACATCAAACCACTTACATTATCAGTCCGATGTTTTTCATAGTAGTGAATTCCCTGAATCAAAGCGCTTGCGCAATTGCCCACACCCGCAATAGCAATCCTTATTTTCTTTCCCATTTTTATCCTCCGAAAAGCTTAATATCTATTATAGCTTGGGAATTTCTTGAACAAAACCACCGACTTATATTACAATTTAGCAAAAGCAGTTTTTGAATGAGCAAAGAAATTATGGAAAGCACAGCCTTAGTAACTGATCTTTATGAGCTAACTATGGCGCAGAGTTATTTGGAGCATGGGAAAACGGGGAAAGCGGTCTTTAGTCTTTTCGTCAGAAAGCTTCCAAAAGAGAGAAACTTTTTGGTAGCCTGCGGTCTTGAAACGCTAATTAAAAACTTAGAAAATTACAAATTCGGAGACAGAGAGTTAAAGTATCTAAAAAGCTTAGGCATATTCAAGGAGTGGTTTTTGGATTATTTAAGAGAGCTGGAGTTGGACATAGACCTGTATGTGATGGAAGAGGGGACGATCTTTTTTCAAAATGAGCCCATCGTTCAAGTAGAAGGCTCCCTCCCCAAAGCCCAACTTATAGAAACACTGGTTATTAACACCATACACTTTGAAACTGTCATAGCGTCAAAGGCTGTCAGAAGCTATCTTACAGCTAAAGGTAAGACTTTGGTAGATTTTGGTTTAAGAAGGGCCCATTCTCCTATGGCTGGGCTTTTGGGTGCAAGGGCTTGTTATGTGGGAGGCTTTAATGGAACTTCAAACCTTCAGGCTGGTATGCACTATGGAATACCGGTCTTTGGCACTATGGCACACTCTTACATAATGGTCTTTGATGAAGAGGAAGAAGCCTTTAGAGCTTTCGCAAAAAGCTTTCCAGACAAGGTTTTTCTTTTGATAGATACCTACGATACGGTTGAGGGGGCGCGCAAGGCTTTAAAGCTTATGAAGGAAGGGATAAAAGTTTTGGGTGTGAGAATAGATAGCGGAGAGATCCCTCAGCTTTGCAGGGAAGTTAGAAGACTTTTAGACGAGGAAGGTTTTAAGGATGTGAAAATTTTGGTCAGCGGTGGGGTAGATGAGTATGACATAGAGCGGTGGCTTTCGGAAGGTGTGCCGATAGATGCCTTCGGCGTCGGAACAAAAGTTTTGACATCCTCAGATGCTCCATACTTGGACATAGCCTACAAATTGGTGGAGTATGAAGGAAAGCCAAAATTTAAAGAAAGTCCAGGCAAAAAAACCTTTCCCTACAAAAGACAGGTATTAAGATACTTCAAGGATGGTAAATTTCACTACGACAGGGTAATTAGATATGAGGAAGGTGGTTTGGTAAAGAAGCTAACCTTTCCACTGCCTTCGTTAAAGGACATTAGAGAGAGGGTCCTTCAGCAGTTAAGCCAGCTACCGGATGAACTAAAAGAACTGAAAAAGGTAGAATACAGGGTAGAGGTGGAGTAGTTGATAGGGGTGGATATTGTTTCCAACAGGAGGATAAAGAATGCGGTGGATAAGTTTGGAGAGAGGTTTTTAAAGCGTATATACACACCTTCTGAGTTGGAATACTGCAAAGCTCAGGCAGACTACATAGCCTGTTTATCTGCCAGATGGGCTGGGAAGGAGGCAGTCCTGAAGGCAGTTTATCAGCATACTGGCATTCTTCTGAGGTTTTCTGAGATAGAAATACTGGGAGATTTTGGCAAACCCGCAAAGGTTAAACTCTTAAGGGAAGGGCTAAACAACCTTAACCTCTTGATCTCCCTCTCACACGAAAAAGAATACTCGGTAGCAGTTGCAATTATACTAAAGGTTTGCCCTCTTTCTGAACGTACTCCTTGCCTGTATTGATGTTTATCTATATGATAGCCATAGGGAATGTTCAAAAAAGACTTTTGCTTGCTGGTGCAAAGAATATAAAGGAAATTTTTGGTTTTGAGGTAAGAATATCTGATGTGCCTGTGTATTACCGTGATGCTTACGATCCAAAAAGGGGGCAATTCATAGCTAACAAAATTTTGGACCGTATGAGGGCTGTTGAACTACCAAGCATGCTAAAGCTGATAGGCATAACTGACGTTGATATCTACGAAGATAACTTAAACTTTGTCTTTGGCATTGGCGAGTTAGGTGGAAGGTGTGCCCTTGTTAGCACACACAGGCTTTTTCACAAGGACGAAAGGATTTTCTTTGAAAGGGTGTTTAAGGAGATAAACCACGAGCTTGGACATACCTTTGGCCTTTTGCATTGTAAAACTCCTGGGTGTGTGATGAACTTCTCCAATTCGGTTTTTGAAGTGGATAGGAAGGGTAGAGATTTTTGTTCAAAGTGCAAAAGTAAGCTCTAAGCGACGGGATACTTACCTTCTACAAATCCTTTCCAAACTTCTGGCATAAGCTCTAGCTCTTCTTGGGCTATACGCTTTGCCAACTCCTCTATGCTCTTTAGATCCTTTTTTGTCCTTACCTTTACATCCAAAACCTGAGGCTCGTTTATTGGCTTCCCAATTTGGGAAACTATATAACAGTAAGCTTCTTCTACCTCTTCAATTTCCTCAACAACCCTTTTGCTTATTTTGTTTGCCACTGTGTTGTAAATTTTGCCTATGTGGGATATAGGATTTTTGCCCGCTGCTGCCTCCAAGCTCATAGGCCTGTATGGAGTAATCAGTCCATTGACCCTGTTTCCTCTACCTACCTGTCCATCGTCTCCGTGCTCCGCAGAAGTCCCCGTTACTGTTATATAGACACTCTCGTTTTCCCTGCTGTCTGCAGTGTTTATGAAAAGCTCCACCTCCTTACCTATGACATCCTGAACATGGGCTTTCACCTTGCGCATTATCTCTTCCTTCCTTTGAAAGTATTCGTCAATGTCCTTTATGTATTTGCTTACAAAAGCAAGCGCAACCGTAAGCCTTATCCTTTCTCCTATTCTGACCCCCATAACCTTTATATCCTCTCCTATTTCTGGATGAACGCTTTTCATCTGTTCGGAGTTTAAAAAGGTTTCAGTTTCATAAACTGCCCTTTCTAAGGTATCCAAAGGTGCAAAGCCCACACCAAAGGATGTATCGTTTGCTAAGGGAATATCTCCCTTTTTCTGAAACCTTTCAAAAAGTTCAACCAAATCCTTACTACCCGGCCTTATTTTTGGATAGATTCTTATGTGTTTTTCTATGTCAATATTCCTCAGATGCTTTCCTATCCACTCCTTTGCGGTGTTTATTACAAACTCCTCCACATTATCAAGCTTTTTTCCGTCTTTTTCCAAAACCGCTCTACCCACTAAGTGTATTTCAATAGGCTCTACAATTTCCCCTCCACCAAAGCGCACGTTTGCTACCCCTCCAACTAACAAAGCCTTATCTACGTTGTGATGCATAACTGCGCCAAAGTTTTCTAAATACCATTTGCACAGTTCCTTAGATAGGTTTTCCGCCAAGTAGTCGCATATAGTATCCGGATGCCCTATCCCCTTCCTTTCCACTATTTCCGCCGGTTGAGCATAGACAGGCTCAAAGGTCATAGGTGTGATTACTATATTTTTCAACGCTCTACCTCCTAAGATTGTGGATGAACTATTATTATATTGGAAAAAATCTATTAAGATATTAGCTTATGCACATAGAGGACCTTAGGAATATCGCTTGGAAGTTTAACAGCAGGCTTAAGTTTGTAATGTCCCGAGGAGAAATCATTACCGAAGAATACGAGCCTGTTGTAAAAGAGATAATAAAGAAGGTTAAAGAGGAAGGCAACAAAGCACTTTTGGAATTCACCAAAAAGTTTGACGGGGAAGAGCTAAAAGAAGAAGACTTGGAAGTGCCATACGAAGAGCTTGAAAAAGCTTACGAGGAGATTGAGCCTGAAGTTAGGCAAGCTTTGGAGATTGCCCACGAAAGAATAAAGAGATTTCACGAAAAGCAGTTGGAAAACTCCTTTATAACAGAGGAAGAAGGCATACTTATTGGGATGAGAGTTATTCCTTTGGAGAGGGTGGGTTTGTATGTGCCGGGGGGAAAGGCGGTCTATCCATCTACCGTTCTTATGAATGCTGTGCCTGCGGTGGTAGCTGGAGTGAAGGAGATCATTATGGTATCTCCCAAGCCTAACAAATACACCTTAGCTGCAGGGTTTATAGCTGGCGTAAGCAGAGTTTTTAGAGTGGGAGGGGCGCAAGCCATAGCAGCCCTTGCTTATGGGACAGAAAGTTTGCCAAAGGTTGATAAGATTGTGGGTCCGGGCAACATATACGTTACCATTGCCAAAAAACTGCTTTTTGGTGTGGTGGATATAGACATGATCGCTGGACCTTCTGAGGTGCTCGTGATCTCCGATGGAACGGTAGATCCTAAGTGGATAGCTTGGGATTTGCTGTCTCAGGCAGAACACGACGAGCTGGCTGGAGCATTTTTGATTACTACAGATGAAAAGCATGCAGTCCAAGTTGTGGAAAAGCTAAAACAGATCATGGAGGACTTTCCAAGAAAGGACATAGCTCAAAAGTCCATAGGAAGGTTTGGGACGGTGTTTTTGGTGGAGGACCTTGATCAAGCCTGCGAAGTAGCCAACTATATAGCACCCGAGCATTTGGAGCTTATGGTAAAAGATCCCTTCTCTCTTTTACCTAAAATAAAACATGCGGGAGCTGTGTTTTTGGGTGCCTACAGCACCGAACCTTTGGGAGACTACCTTTTGGGACCAAACCACACACTTCCGACAGGGCGCACCGCAAGATTTTTTTCTCCCCTTGGTGTCTATGACTTTGTCAAAAGAAGCTCTTTTATGTATGTTTCTAAGGAAGGGTTTGAGAAACTAGCAGATCATGCCCAGCATATAGCCAAGGCAGAGGGCTTAATCGCACACTACGAAGCGGTGCGCATCAGAAAAGAATTACCATGAAAGTCTATTTATCCATGGCTCTGTGCTTTGTCCTTTCCTGCGCTCCCATGGTCTGCAGAATGGACCCAACTGTTGTGCTGAACTACTCAGAAGATAAAGCGCCAAAAAGATATTCAAGCTTTATATATGTATCCTACGGAGCATTGAAGATACCTTTTAAACTGGAAAAGGACAACAGCAAATATACCATTCAAGGTCCAAAAATCCCCAGCCTGTCCTTTGACAAAAAGGGCCTTTGTGCTAATAGTGTATGCTTTGATCTACCCTTTGGACCGGACGGAATAATCTTTGGTGCGCTACTGACTGGCGAAGAAAAGGTTTCCTGCTCTTCTGAAGGAGTAATCCTAAGTAGAGAAGTGGGGGATTATATGATAAGGCATTACTTTAAAGATGGAGATCTAAGTAAGGTGGAAATACTGGACAGGAAAAAGGAAAGGCTTATAACTTTGAACTACGGCATTAGAACTAAAGAAGGCTATTACAAAAGGGTGAAGGTAAGCATTGAAGACCTTAGCTTTACAATAAACATAGAGGAGGTTAGCTTTTAATGTTTCCCGTTTTGTTTGAAGTCTTTGGGATAAAGATATACACCTACGGCGTTTTGGTAGCAATGGGAGTATTTTTGGCTTATTTTCTGCTTTTGAGATTAGGGAAAAAGGAAGGGCTGAACGTCAATCATATAGAAAATACTTTGCTTTTGGCTTTGATCTTTGGCATAGTTATCTCAAGAATAACCTACATTATGGAACATCCGGAGCAAATAAAGAGCATAGCCGATGTCTTTGCCATATGGCAGGGAGGTCTTACCTTCTTTGGGGGTTTAATAGGGGGCATTGTGGGTGTTTTAATAGGCACATACAAATACAAACTTCCCATCTGGAAGATAGCAGACCTAAGCGTAATAGCGGTAGCAATAGCTCATAGCATAGGAAGGCTTGGTTGCACCTCTGCGGGCTGTTGTTATGGCAAACCCTTTTTGGCAGAAAACATAAATCCGGGCATACACTTTTCAGATAAGTTTCCCTTTTTCTACGTGGTATTTCCAGAAGGTGCGGTTGCACCACCATATATGCCCCTTTATCCCACACAGCTTATGGAATTCTTAGGACTGCTTGTTATATTTTTCATACTGCTTCTTTTCAGCAAGCGAAAGCCCTTTGACGGCTTTTTGTTTGCACTTTACATGCTACTTTATGGAGCTCTGAGGTTTTTCCTGGAATTCTACAGAGGCGTCACTCCACCCATACAGCCCATAGGACTTACTTGGAATCAGATAGTGTCAATTTTCATGGCGTTGAGCTCCCTAATACTAATGGTAGTGCTCAAGTATGAAAGAAAAGCTAAGAAAGCTTGAAGAGCTCCTTACTGACCCCTTCAATCCTGAAAAAGCATTGTCTGAGCTTCAGCAAATTTTAGATGAGCTCCCCAAGCTTGAAAAGGAGGATCTGGAAGAGCTTCATAAAGAACTTCCTAAGATTAAAAGGCTTGTAGAGAAAAACTTTGTCATAGCCCTTGGTTGGTTGGAGGAGCTTCCAAAAAGGCTAAGGTTTGAAAGGAAGGTATAAGATTAAATAAAATAAAAAGATGCTTCTTTTAAAGAGTCTTGAGGGCGAAAAGATAGAGAGGTTTCCTGTCTGGCTTATGCGTCAAGCGGGCAGATATATGCCCCAATACCGTCAGCTAAGGGAAAAGGAGAAGGACTTTTTAAGTTTTTGCAAAAACGTAGATCTTGCGGTAAAGGTGTCTTTGCTCCCTTTAGAACTTCTTGGAGTTGATGCAATAATCATATTTTCCGATATCTTGGTGCCTTTGGAACCTATGGGTATATTGGTAAGATTTGAAGAGGGTGAAGGTCCAAAGCTGGAGTGGGACCAAAGGGTAGATGGGCTTAAAAGGATAACAAGCAAAGATACGGAGTTTGTGAATGAGATAGTCAAAGGTGTTAAAGCAGTGCAAAAAGAAGTGCCAGTCATAGGCTTTTGTGGAGGTCCTTGGACTTTGTTTGTCTATACGGTGGAAGGAAAAGGTAATACAGACTTCAAAAAGGCAAAGCTATTTATGTGGCAAAGGGAAGAGGAGTATCGTAAATTTCTGAGCTTGCTGTCTGATAATTTGGTGGAATACCTTAAGGGACAGGTAAAAGCAGGTGCGGATTTGGTGCAAGTCTTTGACAGCTGGCTTATGCACATACCTTACGAAAACCTTAAAGACTATGCCCTCCTTTTGAAGGACTTTTTCCAAAGATTAAAGCAAGAACTAAAGGTTCCGGTGATATACTTTTATAGAGGGTCAGGGGAGTATTTGGAAATTCTAAAGGGACTGCCTGTTTCCGCCTTTTCAGTGGATTGGACCGTAGATATGCTTGGATGGATGGAGAGGGATGCAAGAACTTTTCAGGGCAATCTTGATCCATCGGTGCTATACTGCGAAGAGGAAGTATTGCAAAGAAAGGTTGTGGAGCTTTTGAAAAAAATTCCAAGAAGGACAAAATACATATTTAACTTAGGCCATGGGCTTTCTCCAGATATGGAGCTCAGTAAGGTAAAGCTTGTTGTAGATACGGTTAAAAAACACAGATTAGCATGATAAGAGAAGGGAAAGCCATAGTGAATGTTCAAGTGCCTGAAGTAGTCTCTTCAGACATGCCGGTTTTTTACAACCCGGCTATGGTCATAAACAGGGACATGAGCCTTCTGATAGTAAATGCGATGGAGGGGGAAAATCTGGTAGTATGCGATCCTATGGGTGCCAGTGGGATAAGGGCCTTGAGGTTTCTCTTAGAAGTACCCACAGTTTCTAAGGTTATATACAACGACATAAGTCAAAGGGCTGTGGAAAACTTTAAGGAGAACTTAAGGTTAAACCAAATAGACCCAAGCAAGGTGGATATATACTCAGAAGATGCTTCACTACTTCTGAGACGCCTCAGAAACTGTGATTATGTGGATATTGACCCATACGGTTCTTCAATTCCTTTTTTAGATTCTGCGGTATTCCCAGTAAAAAGGGGAGGCATACTTTCCGTTACCGCTACAGATACTTCCGTGCTTTCTGGGACATATCCTAACACTTGCATAAGAAGGTATGCCAGCAAACCCCTTTTGGACTGTGAATTCTACCATGAAGTGGGCATAAGAATCCTTATAAAAAAGATCGTAGAAGAAGGGGCAAAGCACGATTACGCCTTCAGACCCATCTTTTCCTACTCCTACAAGCATCACTTTAAGGTATTCTTAATGAAGGATATCGGAGCAAAAAGGACAGATCAGATAGTTAAAAACATTGGCTATCTCCTTTACTGCGATAAGTGCCTTTATAGGGAAAGTGTATCCATTGAGAGCATAAGGAGTTCCTGTCCTTTTTGCGGTAATAGACTTTTGATAGCTGGTCCTTTGTGGGTAGGTGAGCTTTGGGATGAGGACTTTTTACAAAGGGTTTGGGCTCTTAGGGGTAGTGTGGAACTTTCTCAAGAAACGATCAAAGTGTTAAAAACCATAAAGGAAGAGTCTAAAATAAAGTCCGTAGGATTTTACACTCTTTCTGCCTTGGCAAAGGCTTTTAAAATACCAAACCTTCCACCAAAGAACAAGATCCTAAGACTTTTTGAAGGAAAGCAAACCCACTTTAAACCCGAAGGCTTTAGGACTTCCATCAGCCACGAAGAACTTCTAAGGAGAATTCAAAATATCCTAACTCGGTAGTTAAAATATATATCGTGAGTTGTTTTGAGTATATCAAAGAAACTCTAAAAAATGGAATAGCTCTCCCTCAGGGCACATTGGTTTTGGTGTCTGTAACAGGAGGGAGGTTTGCAGAAGAGGAAAACTACACCATAAACTTAAACGAAAGGCGCCTTCTGTTTGCCAAAGCCTTCTATGGAAGAAAACCATACTACAAGGAATGGATAGAGCTCTTTCATATAGAAGAAGAATTTTTTGGCAGTCCTGCAGAGGATGTTTTGCTTTCTCTTATCAGTGAATGCTACAGAAGGCTCTTTGTTGAATACTACAACGATCCACAAACTCTTAAGGAACTAAAAGTAGGGATTCCGCCCGAGCAAACAAGGCTGGGAAGCAAGCTGAGGAGATTGGGATACACTTTCTTCAGAGATTGGTATTATCCGGAGGGGTGGATGGAAGGGGGATACAAACTGCAAGCAGAGAAGTCCTGAAATACCTTTTTGTGGTAAAATAAAAACTCAGGAGGGAAAAATGAAAGGAAGGATAGTTCAAGTAATAGGAGCTGTTGTGGACGTAGAATTTTCTGGAAAGGATCTGCCCCCAGTAAGGCATGGTTTAAAAACCATAAGGCGGTTTATAGACGACAGGGGCAATTGGACTCAAGAAGAACTGTTCCTTGAAGTTGCACAGCACATAGGAGAAAGCAGGGTTAGAAGCATAGCCTTAGGTCCTACCGATGGTTTGGTTAGAGGACAGGAGGTGGAATACTTGGGAGGACCCATCAAGGTGCCGGTAGGTAGAGCTACCCTTGGAAGGATATTCAACGTGGTGGGTAAGCCCATAGACGAAGCGGGACCTGTAAATGCGGAAGAGTATTGGCCCATGTTTAGAGAACCACCACCACTTGAAGAGCAATCTACAAAGGTAGAGATCCTGGAAACTGGTATAAAAGTAATAGACCTTCTGGAGCCTTACGTGAAAGGTGGAAAGGTAGGACTCTTTGGTGGTGCTGGAGTTGGAAAGACGGTCCTAATGCAAGAGCTTATACACAACATTGCCAAGTTCCACAAAGGTTTTTCTGTGGTTATAGGCGTGGGCGAAAGGACGAGGGAAGGAAATGACCTTTGGCACGAAATGAAAGAGTCAGGCGTTCTTCCCTATACGGTGATGGTTTATGGACAGATGAACGAGCCTCCGGGTGTTAGGTTTAGAGTTGCACAAACTGGCATAACCATGGCAGAATACTTCAGGGATGTAGAAGGTCAGGACGTGCTCGTTTTCATAGACAATATATTCCGCTTTGTGCAAGCAGGGTCTGAGGTCTCCACACTGCTTGGAAGGCTTCCTTCTGCAGTAGGATATCAACCCACACTAAACACAGACGTGGGTGAAGTGCAGGAGAGGATAACATCCACAAAGAAAGGTTCTCTGACTTCCATACAGGCGGTTTATGTGCCTGCAGACGACATAACGGATCCAGCACCCTATTCGGTCTTTGCACACTTGGATGCAACCACGGTGCTTGCAAGAAGGTTGGCAGAGCTTGGTATATATCCTGCGGTTGATCCACTGGAATCCACATCCAAATATTTAGCACCGGAGTTTGTAGGAACGGAACACTACGAAACTGCGATGGAAGTAAAGAGGATTTTACAAAGATACAAAGAGCTTCAGGAAATAATAGCCATACTTGGAATGGAGGAGCTATCTGAGGAGGACAAGGCAATTGTCAATAGGGCAAGGAGAATTCAAAGGTTCTTGGCTCAGCCTTTCCACGTAGCAGAGCAATTTACTGGCATGCCCGGAAAGTACGTAAGACTTGAGGACAACATAAGAAGCTTTAAAGAAATACTAAGTGGTAAGTATGATCATCTGCCTGAGATGGCGTTCTACATGGTTGGTACCATAGAGGAAGTGGTCGAAAAAGCTAAGGCTATGGGAGCTAAGGTTTGAGAAAGGACGGAAGAAAGCCCAACGAACTAAGGGTTGTAAGAATTCAAAGGGATTATCTTAAATACCCTGAAGGGTCTGTTTTGGTAGAGTTTGGAAATACAAAGGTTATATGCGCTGTCTCTGTTCAGGACGGTGTTCCTCCTTTTTTAAAGGGCAAAGGGCAGGGGTGGATAACTGCTGAATACTCTATGCTTCCGAGGGCTGGACAGACGAGAAACATAAGAGAATCGGTATCGGGAAGGATTGGGGGTAGGACGCACGAAATACAACGCATGATCGGCAGAGCTATGCGCACTGCCTTGGATCTTACAAAGGTTGGAGAAAGAACCTTCTGGATAGACTGCGATGTTTTACAAGCGGACGGCGGAACGAGAACTGCCTCAATAACTGGTGCCTTTGTTGCACTTGCGGATGCGGTGATAAAGCTATACAACGAAGGAATTTTAAACTCTACCCCCATAAAAAACTTTGTAGCGGCGGTGAGCGTGGGTATAGTGGGAGATGAAGTTTTTTTGGATCTTAACTTTGAGGAAGATTCAGAAGCTAAGGTTGATATGAACTTGGTAGCAACGGACGATGGCAAAATATCCGAAATTCAGGCAATGGGTGAGGAATACACCTTTACAAAAGAGCAGTTTGAAAAGATGTTTGCTTTAGCTATGGGTGGTATAAAACAGCTTATAGAGCTTCAAAAGAGATTTTTTGAGATCAGAGGAAACCTTTGGCTTAAGACCAACATAAAAGAAGCAAGGTTGGAATAGATTTCCCCTATGCATGGACGAACTTAATGGTTAAGAAGTTCTATGGATTTAGGGCACCTTTTAGCAGTTATAAACTGGGCTGATCAAAACACTAAAAGCAATAGAGGAAATCCTTGTAAACCTAAAGGCAGAAGCGGTATTCCTCTACTTCTATCAAACAACTAACTCAATCAGCTTGAGGTATTTTTCAACTATAAGTTTTACATCATACCTTTCCAAAATCATCTGCCTGCCTTTCATCCCCATAGACTTTCTCTTATCTTCTTCAAGCTCAACCATCCTTTTCATAGCCTCGTAAAGACTTTCCCAATTTCTCGGTTCAACCAAAAAGCCATTAAACTCATCAATACACACTTCCCTGCACCCAACACTGTCCGTGGTGATTATGGGCTTTCCCATAGCCATAGCTTCCAACAAAACCCTTGGAATCCCTTCTCTGTAGTAAGAAGGCAAAACTACGCAATCTGCAAGGCAGTAAAAGGGCCTGACATCTTTTTGAAAGCCTATCCAATTAACCAAACCCTTATCTAACCAGCTCTTTAACTCCTCCCTTTTGATAGATCGAGGATTTCCCTCATCCACATCACCGACCAAATAAAGTTCAACTTTTGGATTTTCAGATTTTAACCTCTCAAAAGCTTTCACGAGTTCCAAAAGTCCCTTATCCTTTAGAAATCTTCCAACATAAAGGAAGGTAAATTTTTCTTTTTTGTTTTCTTCGCAAAAAGAAGGAGAAAAGTAATCAATATCCACACCAGAGCTTTTTATTAGGTGTGCCTTTCTATCAGTTAAACCTTTTAGCTCTTCAAAGTCATCCTTATTTTGGAAAACTACAATTTTATTGACTCTAAAAGCTATTTTGTATAATAGCTTTACTAAGTTTGTAAGCCATGTTTTACTTATGAACACATACCCTAAACCAGTGACTACGCTTATAGATGGAATGCCCAGAATACCACCTGCAATGGAGCTGTAGATATTTGGCTTTATGGTAAAGTTTATTATCAAATGTGGTTTTAGTGTTTTGTATAGTCTTAAATATTCAAAAAGAAGCAAAAGGTCTTTAAAAGGATTTTTACCTTTACGGTCAAGATTTTTTATTGGGTAAAACTCAAACTCTTTCGCCAAAAAGGACGCATACTCACTTTCGTTTGGAGATACCGCTACTACACGAAATCCTTTGTTTTTTAACTCTCTCATCAAATGCAGTCTAAAGTTGTAAAGGCTAAATGCCGTGTTAGAGGAAAATACTATGATTTTTTCCACCTTTTAAAAACCTCTGTAAGAAATACGCTATAGCTTAAAGCGGAAAGAAACATAACATAGCCGTATCTTTTTCTTACAATGGGACCTACGTTGGGTTCTGCTACTGTGTGAAACCATATAAAACCAAGAGAGATTAAAAGTATAATCCAGAGCCAAGGTTTCCCTCTATGCTTCCAAAGGGCAAAGGGCAAAAGTATCCAGGCTATGTAAAGATAAACAGCTTCAAAGGGGGTTATGTATCTGGCAATAGTTCCACCCGTGGTAGAGCCCTTTGTAAACCAAAAACTTGGGAAAGGGGAAAACAATCCTACAACAAAAGCTCTTGGTGTATATTCTATAAAATCCCAAACACTGTAAAATCTTAAATCTTCATCAATAGCTCCCATATGTCCAGAAAGATGTTTAGGCCAAACTTCGTTTCTCCAGTAAGCTAACTGGTAAAAAAGGTATTCCACTTTATCTGGTATCCAAGGGTTCCAAAACCATTGCAGTTGTTGTAGTTGTTGTGGTTGTTGTGGTGGTGGTTGTTGTAGTTGTTGTGGTTGTTGTGGTTGTGGTGGTTGTGGTTGTGGTGGTTGTGGTTGTTGTGGTTGTGGTGGTTGTGGTTGTGGTGGTTGTGGTTGTGGTGGTTGTAAAAAGTCAAAGAAAAGAAAAATTAAAAATACTACTGACAGAGTTTTTAAGTATTGTAAGGTTTTTTCTTTGTTTTTCTTTATAAGTTGAAAAATTATGATAGCAAAGACCACTAAAACTGTAAAGCTGTGGAAATAAAAAAAGATCTTTACAGCGTATTCCCTACCGACGATAAAAAACGATAGACCGCTCAAAATTCCAAAGAATACTACAAGTAAATTATGGAAGGTTTTTTGCGAAAATGCTAAGGCAATTGCAAGAAAAGTAGAGTAGATTCCCAAAATATAAAGACCATCCTTGTGAATTTGAGAAACCCAGGTAAGGGATGTAGGGGAAACTACAAATAAAGCGGAAAAAATCAGAGCATACTTTTTTGGAACTTCGAAAAGCGTAAGTAGATAAAAAAGCATTACTCCCGCACTGGCATGTAAAAATGCATTGTAAAACAACATAACCCAAGGTTTGTGTATCCCAGTCAATGCATAAAACAGGGCAGTTATCCCTATCATAGATTGATAATAAGGTGGTGGTTTTAAACTCCAAACATCCCATCCTTCAAGCTCTATTTTCTTTGCCAATTCTACTGCTTCTGAATGAAAGAATATCCAATCTCCACCAACCATTAGACCATCCTTCCAATGGGCAGAAGGAAAAAGCACGGGCAAAACAAAGAATTGAACTAAAAAACCAACAAACAGGGAGTAAAGGTAAAACACCACCCATACTATCAAAAAATCAATAGACTTTAACTTACCCTCCATCAATTTAGACCACATCAAAGCCTCCAGTATATAAAACCCATTTTTTGGGCTTCTTCTCTATCAAAGACCCCCTTCACATCAAAAAGTATGGGCGGATCGTTGCAAAGCTTTCTTAGAGTTTCTAAATTAAACTTCTCTAAAAATATTTTATGTCTAACTGCAAACAGTATGGCATCGTATGGTGTATGAAGCGAAAAGTCTTCTTCAAGATCTACACCATACTCTTCCTTCACCTCCTCTTTGTTAGCTACCGGATCGTATAGGATCGTGGTTACTTGAAAATCCTTAAGCTCCTTTAAAATTTCAAACACTTTGCTGTTTCTTACATCTGGCACATTCTCCTTAAAAGAAGCTCCAAGCACCAAAACTCTGGCACCTTTTACTTTTTTCCCAGTCTTAATAAGGTATTTTACAAGCTCGTGAGCTATATAGATTGGTATAAATTCATTTATTCTTCTTCCTGCCAGTATGAGCTCTGGCACATAGCCAACTTCTAAGGATTTGTGAGCAAGATAGTATGGATCTACTGGTATGCAATGACCTCCCACCAATCCAGGTTCAAACTTCAAAAAGTTCCATTTTGTTCCAGCTGCCTTTAGCACCTCTTTTGTGTCAAGCCCAAGCCGGTGAAATATAAGGGCAAGCTCGTTTATCAAGGCTATATTTATATCCCTTTGAATATTTTCTATAACCTTTGCCGCTTCTGCGGTTCTTATATCTGGGGCTTTATAAACGCCAGCCTTAATTATCTTTCCGTATACCTCGGCTATAAGCTCAAGGGTTTCGGGAGTATCACCGGCTACCACTTTTACGATTTTTTCTAATGTATGCTCTTTGTCTCCGGGATTGACCCTCTCAGGAGAGTATCCTACAAAGAAATCTTTCTTCCACTTAAGACCGCTTTCCTTTTCCAATATTGGCACACACACCTCCTCTGTAGCTCCGGGATAAACAGTGGACTCGTATACCACCACACTACCAGGCTTCATATGCCTACCCACGGTTTCTGAAGCAGACTTGAGAAAAGAAAGGTCTGGATTTTTTAGCTTATCCACAGGTGTAGGCACAGCCACGATAATGAAATTGCACTCTCCAATGCGAGATGGGTCGCTTGTAAATTCTAAGTTTTCCTGAGTTAAATCCTCTGCATCTTCCACTTCACCCGTTCTATCCACACCGCTTAAAAGCTCCTCTATCCTCTTTTTGTTTATGTCAAAACCAATTACTCTAAAATGTCTTGCTAAACTTACAGCCAAAGGAAGCCCCACATACCCAAGTCCTACTACGCAGATTTTTAGCTTTTTAAACATAGCACACCCTACTATAGCGACTTTTTAAAAACAAACTCGTTGCAACCTGTATTTTTTGCTCTTAATTTATCAAATATACTGCTGGGAACACCTTTGCCACAGGGTAGTTTGGTAGGGCTTCCTATAAGACTAAATCCAAAGCTTTCCACAAATTCTTTTACTTCGTCAAAACACGCAAATTCATAAGGCAAACCACCTAACCAATCAATAGCATCGTAAAAAACATGCATTCCTCTTTCTCTCCTTAAACTTAGTGTTCTTCTTCTAATCATAAATCCCAAACTTGCGTAGGTTCCATATAAAAGTATTAAGATTGGTTGTATTATAGGATTAGCATTGTAAAACTTTTTAACCTTCAACCAAAATTCTGATGAGGGAGCATGATTGTATAGTGCAATAATTAAATAACCGTGGTCTTTTACTAAATGTGATGTATTTTCTATAGCTTTCCACATATTACCAGTATGATGCAACACACCCCAACTGTATACTATATCCCCTTGTCCCTTGAGAGTATTTACTAAGCCTTCATCAAGAATATTACCTAAAAATACATCCCATTTAGATGAGGAAGGTATAAGATACTTAAATTTTTCTTGAAGTAACTTAGTAGCTTCTATGCTCTCTGGGTCCAAATCAAAGCTGATAACCTGTTTACACCCTAATAAAAGGGCTGCTAACGAAAACAAACCTGAACCACAACCAACATCTATGAAAGTTTTATCCTTGTATGCATTTTCTGGTAAATATCTCAGAAGACTCAGCTTTGCCTCTTCAATAACTCTTTGGTCAACCGTTCTAACATAGTTTTTCCAATTTCTACCAAAGGAAAAAGTTATTTTCATCCTATCACCTCCATCCATTTTTCTATAACCTTCTCAATCCTAAAATCTTCTGCTCTTTTTTTACTTTTTGTGGAATATTCCATCCTTAAACTTTCATCCCTAAGCATTCTATCAAGTACCTCCACCCACATCCTCTCCTTTTCTTCCAACGGCTCCTTTGCTGATTTAAATTTTACATCAAACACAGGCATAAGCACACCATACTCTGCAAACTCTGGCTTTTCAGTCTGATACTCCACATCAGTGTTAGGTGCCAAAATCTCCCTTGGACCACTCCTGCAATCAGAAGAAACAACAGGCACACCACAAGCCATGGCTTCAACTAAAGCGTTAGGAAAACCCTCCCAAAGGGATGGAAAGACAAAAAGCTTTGACCTTGCAATAAACTTAAAGGGGTTTCTCTGAAAGCCAAGAAAATAAACGTCAAAATCTTCAGAAAATTTATCTCTGTCCCAAACAAAGGTCCTTAGCCCAAGCTCTTCCGAAAGCTTTACTAAATATCCCTTTAACTCACCCTCTCCAAGTATGACAAGCTTTAGATCTTTGTGGGTTTCTTTTAACTGCCTAAAAACTCTTAAAAGATACCACTGACCTTTTGGTTTGGTTAGTCTGCCAGCGGTGATGATTACTGGACCTTCAAATACACTTTCCCACTCCCCTAAATCCTCCTTTGCTAACTCCTCTATGTTTTCTATCGGAAAAGGATTGTAAATAACTTTTATTTTTCCTTCTTCTATACCAAGTGATATCAAGCTTTTTTTAACTCCTTCACTTACGGCGATTAAAAGGTCTGCTCTTGGATAAAATAGTTTAACAAGCAGTTTATTAAACTTTCTAAATCCCACATGTCCTTTATCTTGATCCGTACGAACGGAAATTACCGCTTTGTGTTTTTTGTATAGCTTAGAAAAGACATTTACAAAATTTGCCCTCTCTAAAAAGGATATTACCACGGAATTTTCTCCTATGTTTTTTGCTAATCTATAGGCATAGATTGGGATAAAAAAAGTCTTAAGTAAAGGATTTGTGTTCTTTGAATGAGAGCTTAGAAGTGTAGGTTCTTCTTCAACTTGATAGGCGATATCTTTTTCTAAAAGAAATAATTTCTCTGGCTTTAAATAATGCAGAAGTCTAACAAGAACTTTTTCTGCCCCACCCCCAGCTAAGGAGTTAATAAGAAAGAAAATATTTCTATTGGAACTTTTCATTTCATCACGCGCTTGATAATTTTAAACCAGTTCTTCTTATTATTGTCAAACCAAAAGTTGTGGTTAATAAACCTTTCTAAAGCAGTCCAACTTCTGTTTTTTAATTCAACTTGGGAGAAATTTACAAACTGTTCCCTGCTACTTTGAAGCCAAAGCTCCAATTTATTAAAATCATCTTTTGACATAGTATTTGGATGTAAGCAGATGGTCCATACACCGAATGGAAATCTTATAAATTTCCACAGCTGTTGTGGAACAAAGAAGAAATTATTATACTTAAATGGATAAAAAGCAAAACAATCTGAAACAATTCTTATTTCTGTAACTTTTTCCAAAGCTTTTAAAGTATTTAAATCAAAAGTATGTGCTGGTGCCACCCATACATCTGGCTTAATGCCCTGACTCAGGAAAATCTTCCAAGCCTTCTCAATTTTTTCCTTTTGAACTTCATAGGGCAAGCCTGCAAACTCAGTTCTGTTATGTATGGGAACTAAAGACTTTTTCTTGTCTTTCAATTCGACGTAGACATGCTGATACCCATGCATGCCAATAGTCCATCCTTTACTTTTCCATCTTTTTACAATCTGCCAAAAGTCTTTTACAGGTTCGTTAAAGTGTAAGCTCTCATCTTTACAGTCAGGAATAACTGCTACAAGAGGTTTAAGATTATGTTTATCCAAGCATTGCTCTATTAGGTTCCACTTCTCTATGTCCATAGTTGGACAAGCATCATCAAGCCTGATTAAGTATTTAGCGCTCATAATCTACTCTCCATAGAAAGAAATCTCTATATCCTTCTCCATCGTCAAATATCTCTAAGAGCGTAATGCGCTCATCGTAACTTTCCAAATTATGAGAGTAAGTTTTATTTTTGTATGGATAGCTCTCTTTGTAATTATCAGTAAGTATGTATTTAACTTTCTTTTTATCAATTATTGACTTTATGTAGTTTCTTAAATCATCTTGCGAAATGCCATGGATTACACCTACGGTAAGTAGGCAATCTATTCTATTAAATGGCAAAGAAAGAATTGTAGAAAAATCACCAACTATATACTCTGCTTCAGCGTTAACAATTTTAGCTAACTTAATCAAATCGCTGTTAATATCTATGCCTATTTTAGTGCTTGCATTAACTCTACTTATAATCTCTCCTATGCCACACCCAACTTCAACTACTATTTCTGGTTTAAGTGAGTTTACAATATTGACAACTATTCGTTTGTAATATCTGCAAAAGAAATTACCGTGTATATGCCAAGGATCAATATCTATACCTATATTTTCTACTAATCTCTTTAGCTTATGTCTATGATACAAACATTTAAAAACTCCAAAAGGACCTAATTTCATCAATCTTTTAATTTTTCCTTTAATAAAAATCAAATCCATTTTTCCCTCCACAATTCAAACACGAACAAAAGCCAAAGCTTGTTGTGATTTACTCCTCTATCCATAAAATAATCGTCAAGTAGTCTTTTTACTGCTAAAAAATCAAAAATACCTGCAGATCTTATTCTGTGCTCGCTTAGATATTCTATGTATAGCTCCTTCAAATCTCTTTTAAACCATTCATATATTGGCACGCCAAAACCTTGCTTTGGTCTATCCAAAAGCTCCCTTGGAACATATTTATACAAAACCTTTCTAAGGATGTATTTGCTGACTCCGTTTTTGTATTTGAATTCCGATGGCAATTGGCAGGTCCATTCTAAGATCATATGGTCCAAAAAAGGCTCTCTTCCTTCCAAAGCAACAGCCATGGTTGCTCTATCCACCTTTACTAGTATATCATCTGGCAGGTAAGTTTTTAGGTCTGTTAACATCATTGAGCTCAAAAGGTCAAGTTTTGGCTCTTTGCTCCAGTCTGTTAATCTTCTGTAAGAATTAAGCCCAAGCTCTTTAAGGTCCTCTTCCAAAAAATAGCTTACCGCAAGGTTATACATCTCCATGCTATCCCCAACCTTTAGAACATTTCTGAGCTTTATAAACTTGTCCCTGAAGTTTGTGTATTTTGGCAGTATTGGTTTTAAAGTATTGTAGATCTTTTGAGCAAAATCTGGATGGATAACATCAAGAAGCTTAGATATTAACCCTGAAAAAGGAATTTTTGAAAGTTTTTTTATTTTGTCTGAAATTAGCCAATAATTTGAATATCCGCAAAACTGTTCATCTCCTCCGTCTGCGGAAAGAGAAACTTTTACCTGGGACCTTGCAAGCTTAGAAACAAGGCAGGTCGGTATGGCTGAAGAATCTCCAAACGGTTCATCGTATATCTCAGGAAGCTTGGGAATAATCTCAAAGGCTTCTTTTGGAGTGCAGTAAAGCTCTGTGTGTTCTGTTCCAAGATACTCTGCAATCTTCTTTGCGTATTCTGCCTCGTTGTATTCTTTCTCGTAAAATCCTATGGTGAATGTCTTTAGTCTTATTCCTTCCTTTGCCAAAAGGGCACAAACGGTAGAGGAGTCTATGCCACCGCTGAGAAACATTCCCACAGGCACATCAGACACAAGCCTAAGCTTAAAGCTTTCCGTAAGAATGTCTTCAAGCTCTTGGGCAAGTTCATCTTCTCTCTTCTTTAGCCAAATATCTTTTTTAGACCTTCCCTCTTTAAAAAAGGTTTCAATGCTCCAGTAAGGGATCTCTTCTATCTCTCCATTTGGTTTTACGATCAAAAAATGGGCAGGTTTTAGTTTGAAGGTATTTTTAAATATGGTGTATGGTGCAGGAATGTAGCCATACTGTAGATAAAGCGATAGGCCTATAGGGTCTATCTCCTTTTCAAACTTTGGGTGTTTATGAAATGCCTTAAGCTCAGACGCAAACATAAACAGGCCATTTTTGTAGTAGTAAAAAAGAGGCTTAACACCAACCCTATCTCTACAAAGAATAAGCTCTTTCTTTTCTTTGTCCCACAGGGCAAAAGCAAACATTCCTCTAAACTTTTGAACCGCTTGCATACCCCATCTGTGGAAAGCCTTCAAGATTACTTCAGTGTCTGAATTTGAGAAAAATTTGTATCCTTCTTTTTCAAGCTCTTGCCTTATTTCCTTGAAGTTATACACCTCTCCATTGTATGTAATCACCAGATTTTCAAACTCCATAGGTTGGCGCCCAAGAGGGCTAAGGTCCAAAATGGAAAGTCTCCTGTGTCCAAAGGCTAAAGGTATGTCTTTATCTAAATAAACACCCGCATCGTCTGGACCACCGTGAGTGAGAGTATCTCGCATATTCAGAATGGTTTTATCCATTGGATAATCTTGCTTATAGTTAAGGTCTAAGAAGCCCACTATGCGACACATGGGTTAAGAACTCCTTTGAAAAACCCAATTTTCTCTGCCCTTCAAAACCACTCTATAATTTTTTTGAAATTCATAAGGAAGATCAGTAATAGAAAAAAAATGCATTTCTAAAACAATATACTTTGGATATAAATGTTTAGGTGCTTGAGAGAAGAATTTTGAGAGCACCCTGGGTTCAAACCCTTCTATATCAAGTTTTAAGATATCTATCTTTTCAATGTTAAATTCGTTGATGATCTTTAGCAATGGAGCCACTTTTACTTTAATTTTATCTCCATTAATAATAATTCCTTCTCTAAAAGTACTTCCTCCAAGATTTCCTGAAAGGTTTAAGTGTAAATAAAGCTCCTCTTCATTATCCGATAATCCCAAATTGATTGGAACAATATTTTTATAACCGTTGATTTTAATGTTAAATTTTAATACATCAAATACATAAGGATTAGGTTCAATGGCATAAATCATTGCATTTGGATATCTACACGCAAATTTTAAAGACCAGTAACCTTTGTATGCTCCAGCATCTATTAAAACTCCATCCTTAGGAAATCTTTTTAAGAGAAACAAAATCTCCTTGCGGTCATATAGATGAGCGCTAAAGTATAAATTCCCATCCACGCATTCTTCTGGAAGTAAGCACATATAAAACTCATCAATTTTAACTATATATGGGCCTCTAAATCCTAACAAACTATTTATAGGTTTAAGAATCCTATTGGGTATCGCTCTAATATATTTTATATTCGGAACTAATCTACCAATAAATCTTAAGCAATTAGATAGAAAAGGCGGCTTCTGAATGCTAAATAGGTGATTAGTGTTAATTTTCATCTTTTTCCTTCCTTAAGAAAAGAATAATTTTTTTAGGTAGTTTTTTATATTACTTGCCCATAATTTTCGCAGTAGATATTTTGGTGCTAAAAAACAAAAAATAGCCCAAGGTATGACAAATAAGAAAGTATATAGCTTTGATGCTTTAAAAGATTTAGTCAAAAACCATATTATTTTCCTTTTTTCTCCAGATAGATTTGAAAAAGTTATACCACTGATCGAGTACCTTATAATATTTTTGGGACAATATTTTTTATAATCTTCAAAAAAAAGGTCTATATAGTGTACATAAGTTAAAACCTGCCTTGAAGCTATATTGGGCAATACCGCTCTTTTGGTAACACTATCTTCTCCTTGTGCCCTGACTTTCCCCATAGTTCTATGAATGTAATAACCTTTCCCAGCTCTTTTGAATAATCTTAACCACAATATACCCTCGCCTCCCCAACACTCGTCTAAGTATCTATCTTTACCTAAAAGATCAGTCCTTACTATAAAACTATAGTCCCCGTCAAATACACTGCATAAAAAGGATGAATATTCTACTTCTTGATTTTTACCATAATGTTTTCCAGTATATTTACCATATTGATTAATATAATTTCCCAAAACAATCATGTAACCCTTTTCAATAGCTATATTAACCATGCTCTCAATGGCATCTGGAGATAAAGTATCATCATCGTCGCATATTGTAAAATATTCACCAGTTATATGGTCTAATCCATTGTTCTTGTTTCCTGCTGGTCCATGTCTGTATTTAGTATTAACTATGTATCTAATCCTATTATCTTTTTCTAAATATGGAGAAACTAACTGAAATGCTTTTCTTTCTTCTGTGTCGTCTGTTATTATAATTTCTAAATTTTTATACGTTTGATTAATTACGCTTTCCAGTGCTTTAGGTAAAGTATCTCGTCCTATTGTTGGAATTATAACTGTTACTTTAGGATTACGATTTACATTCATGCGTTATAAACTCCTTCTATCAATCTTTTCCATTTGTCCACAATTTTTTCCAAGCTGAAATCTTCAGCTCTTTGTTTCCCCTTGATTGAATAAGCTTTTCTAAGCTCCTCATCCTCTATCAGCTTTTCTAAAATTTCCACCCACATCCTCTCCTTTTCTTCCAACGGCTTCTTTGCTGATTTAAATTTTACATCAAACACAGGCATAAGCACACCATACTCTGCAAACTCTGGCTTTTCAGTCTGATACTCCACATCAGTGTTGGGTGCCAGTATCTCCCTTGGACCACTCCTGCAATCAGAAGAAACAACCGGCACACCACAAGCCATAGCTTCAACTAAAGCGTTAGGAAAACCCTCCCAAAGGGATGGAAAGACAAAAAGCTTTGACCTTGCAATAAACTTAAAGGGATTTTTCTGAAAGCCAAGAAAATAAACGTCAAAATCTTCGGAAAGCTTATCTCTGTCCCAAACGAAGGTCCTTAGCCCAAGCTCTTCCGAAAGCTTTACTAAGTATTCCTTTAGCTCGCCTTCCCCAAGTATGACAAGCTTTAGATCTTTGTGGGTTTCTTTTAACTGCCTAAAAACTCTTAAAAGATACCACTGACCTTTTGGTTTGGTTAGTCTGCCAGCGGTGATGATTACTGGACCTTCAAATACACTTTCCCACTCCCTTAAATCCTCCTTTGCTAACTCCTCTATGTCTTCTATTGGATAAGGATTGTAAATAACTACCACTTTTTCTGAGTTCATCCCAAAACTTCTTACCGCATCCAAAGCTACACCTTTTGATATTGCAACTATGTAATCTGCTTTGTTGTAGAAAATTTTAAAAACAAGCTTGTAGGCAAAAAATAAGATTTTTCTTGTTATTTTATCTCCGAAAAAAGGATCTTCTTTAAAGGTGATTGTATAGTTTGAGCGTAGGGATAATATTACTTTTTGGTTTTTGAGTTTAGTTATGGCGTTGTAGAAGTTGGCAGGCTCAAGCAGGCTCACTACTGCATATGGTTTTATTTCCTTTTTTAGCTTTCTTATTTTGTAGTATCTAATGGGAAGATTGATAAGTTTTTTGACAAGATTTTTTGATGCTGGACTATTTAGAATTACTAATTCTCCATTTACATTATACTTAACAACATTTTCAAATAGAACTATGTAATTTTCGTAATCCCTAAGTCCATCTGTAAGATTTTTTAAAACTCTCTCTGCTCCTCCGCTCCCTAAATGCGGTATTAAAAACATTAGCTTTCTCATGACTTTTTAGCCTTTAGCCTGAAAATAAAGATGCATCCCATTCCCTTTAAGCTTACCCAAGTATAGGAGAGCTAAAGGTAAAAGAACCAGATTTCTTCCAAGCTTTAATGCTTTCAATACTGTAGCAAGAGCTTTCTTTTCAGATACTTTGTCAAAATCCTCTACCGCATACACTCTTGCCCTTCTTTCGCTTCCAACCACCATAGCCTTAAGCTTATGCTTTAGCCCGTCTAATAAGTTGCCAAAGAACCTCTTTTCTAAATAAGGAAAAAACTCCTTAAAAGGAAAATCCAACCTTCTTACGCTTACTTCCGAAAAGCCAGAAAGCTTTAAAACTTTTTCCAAACATTCCTTTGAAAAACGGAGAAAATGATTCGGTGGATAATCACCATGAAAATATTTCCAATCAATATCTTTAGCAAAAAGCCTCTCCCTGTTTGGCACGCTTCCAGCTATGTAGCCTCCTTCCTTTAAAAGCCCCTTAACCATCTCCAAAAACTCCCTCGGCTTATCCTGATGCTCAAGGACTTCAAAGAAGGTTATTACATCAAACTTAAGCCCTTCTTTACTTGCATACTCGTAAAACTCCTCAAGGCTCATGGCATAGATGGTGTCTGTGTTTAATGCTTTCCTTGCGACTTCTACAGACTTTCTGTCAAAATCTATCCCCCACACTTCAAAACCCGCTTGCTTTGCATGTTTTAAAAACAAACCATTACCACATCCAACGTCAAGTAGCCTGCCACGGATATTCTGCGGAAAATACTCAAAAAAAGCTTCGTGATTTTGTCCTAATCTTAATCCAATTCCTTCATGCAGAGCTATATAACTTTCAATTACTTCACTTTCATAAAACTCTGGGATAATCTTTAACGGCTCCCACCAATGAACATCGCAGTTTGGACACTCATAACGCTTGTATTCTTGGTTGTTGTAAGGACTTATGTAGGTTTCACTGTAGTTCTCTTTTGCTACCTCTGTCAGACAAATGGGACACTGAGTGTTGTTCATGATACTTATTATACCACTCATACCTCACACCTCAACATAATCTTCCTTAATAAAATTTTTCCACCAATTTTTAAATTCTTCAGTAGTTGCTAAGTGTATCTGAAAAGGAGAAAAGGGACTTATTCTTTTTTTAATTTCAGTTCTTAACCATCTATTTTCCTCCCAATTTTTTGAAAGATTGTCTGAAATAATCAAAACGTCTATGTCGCTTACTGGCGTCCAGTCCTTTCTAACAACAGAGCCAAAGACTATAACTTTTACATCTTCACCGATCAATTCACGAGTGGTTTCTTTTATTCTCTTTGCCCACTCTAAATAATTTTCAAAGTATTCCTTTCTTTCTTCCCAAAACTTTTTATATATCAAACTCAAACTCTTCATTTAGCACTCTCTCTAAAAATTTTACAAAATTCTTAAAGCTTTTTAACAGCTTTTCAGCCAAACTTTTAGTAAAGATCTTAGGAAAATATCGGGTAGTAAAGTATGCATCTGTTAAGTCGTCAAAAAAGAGCTCATTATCAAGATAGTATTGGTATATTTCTGGAATCTCATAAACCTCACTTAAAGTTCTAAGAAGTTGTTCTAAGTAATGAGTTTTGGGCCAGTCACCAGTGCGCTTAGCGATAAGATATTTCAGCAAAAGCTGGCAGGCCTGCTCCAAGTTAAAAGCACATAAGTCGTAATCTCCTTTCTCAAAAAGATACAAAGCATTTGCGTAAAATTTTCTACTCTTTTCCTTTAGAAATTCTATATCCTTTAAGCTCATACTTGTTCTAAGTCTATTCTATATTGTAATTCCTCGAGGAAGTGCTATTAGAACCAGAAACTATCTTTTCTCTTCTGTAGAGCAAAAGGTAAGAAGTCAATGAAATAAAAGCATAAGCCAAAAAGGTCCCAAGACAGATCCCGGCAATTCCGAGCCTGAAGACCAACACAAAAACATAGTTAGCAAGACCATTGATTATTACCCCAATTATAGCCACAAAAAATACAGGTTTGAGCCAACTTAAAACCTGAAAGGCGCGATAAAGCACTTGCCAAAAGAAGTAGAAAAAAAGACTTAGGGAATAATACTTTAATGCGGTAGCTGTCAAACCAACATCCATTTTGGTGAATTTTCCATGTCCAAAGAGGATATCCACTGGAAGGTGAGAGAAGAAGAACAGAAAAAGAGTGGTAGGAAGCGATATAAAAAGAGAAAATTTAGCAAACTTGTTTATGGTTTTTAGGCTTCCTTTTGTTTCTGCAAGGGTTGTGATAGACATGAGGGGGAGTTTGATTATTGCGCCGACGGCAAAGGCTAGCATTGATCCGTAAGTTAGAGCAGAAATGCCCTTTTCCCCAAGAAGGGATGCAAAGATTCTATCCACGACTATGAATAGATGAAAAACTCCATACAGGGCAAGAAGGTAGAAGAAGTGTTTTATGATACTCTTGGTTTGTTCATCTATATAAAACTTAAAGTGCAAAAATTCTTTCCCTGTGTAGATCATATAAACAGTGGCTATAGCCTGAGAGAGGCTAAGGCTTATAGGCAAAACTACGAAACTATTAAAGTGATAAAGCCCTAAAAAAGTGGTCAAAAAAGCAGACAAGGAAAAGATAAGCTCTCCTACAAAGTATGCGGTGAACCTTCTTAGACTTCTTAGCACTGCACTAAAGTGATGGAAGAAAAAATTAAAGAAAAGGTATGGTATTAAAAAAAGAATAGCAGTTTCTAAGCTTTCTTTTGCTTTTTGGTCAAAGCCTATTGGAATTCTTATAAGTATTGGAATTAAAACCAAGCAGAGCATAGTAAGGCTAACAGAGAGAATAGTGGTAAAAGTAAAAAGCAAGCCTGCAAGCCTTTTGAACTCTTCTTCACCTTTTTGTCTTGTAAAGACCAAGTTAGGGACCCCCAAAGAATCAAAGACGTCAGCAAAAATGAGAAAAAGGCCAATCAGTGAAAGGGCCATAAAGAAAGCGTCCGTGTGATAGTTAAAACCAAAGAGAATGGCTATTGAGAGTTGTCTCAAGTATCCAAAAATTCTTGCGAATAAGTTTATAAGAGACGTTCTGAAAATTGCTTCTCTTATTGATTCTGCTTTCTTGTGGGAGAAGAAAAATAAGATATAGCTTTTAGCTAAATTGAACATCTTTCCAGTCTATTATACTAACTGAGGTTGCTTTTCAAAACCCCTCATTGAAACGTCCCCCAACCTCTAAGGGAACTAACCTATTCCTCTTAGCTGAAAGAGCTTTTTTCTGCCTGGACTGTTCAGCTGGAGTTTGAACTGCAAGCTTAAATACATCAGGTTTTTATTATAACTACTCAGCACTGCAAAGAAAGTTTGACACGAAGGTTTATATTCAGAAAGTTAGTGGTTTATAATTGGAATAGGAGGTTGTTATGAGGAATAAGGTAGCCGTATTGACAATGGTTTTGGTCGCCTTTGGTGGGTTAGCAAGCTGTCAGCAAACCAAAGCATGCCCTACTGAGGATAAAATAAAGACTGAAGTAAAGGATCTTATTCCGCAGGAGTTCAAAGTAGAGTCTGTGCAAGCTTTGAAAGACATTCAAGGTCTTTGTGAGGTGGTTATCAAAGTAGGAGCTCAACCTTTGGTCTTTTACACGGACAAAGAAATGAAGTATATAATGGCTGGGAATCTGATAAGCTTAGCAGACAAAAAAAATATAACAAGGGAAAGACAGCAAGAGTTTATGAAGGTAAGCCAAGAAGAGTTAAAAGAGCTTGAAAAACACACAGACTTTGTCTTTGGGGAAAAGTCTTCTGGTAAGTTCATATACATGTTCACAGACCCAGACTGTCCTTTCTGTAAGAGGTCTGAGCCTATAGTAGAAAAGTGGGCACAGGAGAAAGGTGTGGAGGTAAGGGTTATCTTATTCCCACTTCCTATACATCCAGATGCCTTTCCAAAGTCCGTGTCTTTGATATGCGACAAGAAAGGTTGGGAAGAATACAAAAGTAGGTATAAATCCGACAATCAGTGTGAAGAAGGGAAAAGAAAGGTGGAAAGCAACTTAGCACTGGCCGAAAAGCTTGGAATAAACGGCACTCCCACTTTTATAGGTTCCAATGGTAGGATACACTCAGGTTTGCCTACAGAAGAGGACTTAAACAAGCTGATTAACTAAGTATGAAAAGGGAGACTTGGAAGACTAAGGTAGGCTTGATATTCGCCGCTGCTGGAAATGCAGTAGGTCTTGGTAACTTGCTACGTTTTCCATCTAAGGTAGCTTTATACGGTGGCGGAGCCTTTATGATCCCTTACTTTGTAGCCCTCTTTCTTCTTGGAATACCTCTCATGCTCATAGAGTGGGTAATAGGTAGGTATGCTGGAGCAAAAGGACATGGTTCCATGACGGGAATAATCGGATCCTTCTTCAATCACTCCTATGGCTCAAGAGTCCTGGGATCCATAGGGGTATCAATACCCACACTCATAGTTTGCTATTACATATACATAGAATCTTGGACTTTGGGTTTTGCGTTTATGTCTTTGCTTGGTCAAATGCCAGAACCTGTGGTTTCTGACGATCCCAGAATCGCTATGGAACCTTTTGTTTCTTTCTACAAAGACTATACCAAACCCTCACCTATAGCGGTGGTTTTTCTGATAATAACCCTTATCATCAATTGGGTGATCCTTCAAAGGGGCATTGTTAAGGGTATAGAGCTCACAGCCAAGTATGGTCTTCCCATTCTTATAGCTATGGGACTCTTCCTTGGTATAGTCTCCTTAAGCATGAACGGTTGGAAGGGCTTAGAAGGACTTCTGTTTATATACAAGCCGGATTTTTCAAAACTGACTGATCCTCAGGTATGGTTAGAAGCTTCTGGGCAGATATTCTTTACCCTCTCCTTAGGTATGGGTGCAATAGCTACCTATGCAAGCTATGTGAAGAAAAATGAGGATGTAGTAAAAGCCGGGCTATATACCGCAGGTATAAATGAGTTTGTGGAAGTTGTTATAGGTGCAAGTATAGCCATACCTGCAGCCTTTGCAGTTTTTGGAGCTATGAGCGTGCCAGAGCTGGCAAAGGAAGGAACCTTTAGGCTTGGCTTTATAACGATGCCTGCCATACTGATGTCTTTGCCAATAGGAAGCTTGCTTTCTGCAGTATGGTTCTTTCTTCTTTTTATAGCAGCTCTTACATCATCCCTTGCCTTGACTCAACCACTGGTGGCACTTTTGGAAGACGAAATGAGGTGGAGTCATGCTAAAGCGGTGAATGTGTCTATGATTATAGTGAGCTTCGGTGCCTTTTTATCCGCTTATGTGAAGGGCTTTATAGACGATGTGGATTTTTGGGCTGGTACATTTATGCTGTTGTTCTTTGGATTGTTGGAAATCATAGTGTTTGTCTGGATCTTCGGCGTTCATAACTTCTATAAAGAAATAAACACAAATAGTTTCATAAAAATACCTAAGGGACTGATTTATTTCTACGCTGTGGTTTCTCCTTTGTTTTTGGTGCTTCTGCTATACTTCTGGGGCATAGTTCAACTACCTAAGGTGCTTTCTCAAACAGATCCAAATGTGCTCATATCGCGGGCTTTTGTAATCTTCATTATTTTGCTTATAGCCTTCTTTTCCATAGAAAGCAGAAGAAGATACCTTTCAGGTCCGCATATGTAATTTTAGCCACCACCTACTATATGGACTATTTCTACTCTATCACCCTCAGAAAGCCTGTATTCTCCATACCTTGATTTTGGAATTACTTCTTCATTTACAGAAATCGCAAAACCTATTTCTCTCACTTTTATACCTTTCAGCTCTATCAGCTGTGCAAGGGTAATACCCTCTGGAACGTCTGTTTCTTCACCGTTTATGTAAATCTTCATGGTTAATAGCTCTGTCCAAAATTATGGAGCTTGTTAACAAGTTAAGAGTATACATTAAAAAATTCAAAAAGTCAATAAGGATCTAAGGCTGTTTGAAAAATCCACCGAATACCTTAAGAATAGGTTAAAGCATAAGGCAGTGGATAAGGCAAACAAAAATAAATAGATTACAAGTAGCCAAAAGTTCCAAAGAATAGCACAGGCAATAGCCGTCTTCCTTGCTAAGTCCTCTCTCAAAAGATTAAAGCTTGAGCCAACCTTTTTACCACTTCAAGCCTAACGTGAGCCTGAACAGTTTTTATTTGCGTTCCTCTTTTCCAGTTAATGTTGTATTTGCCTCCAAAGCCAAAGCCTTCCGTATCAGCTATTTAACATTTGATTTGTTTATCTTCAAGGAGCAGTTTGGCACGTTCTTTCAGGATGAGCCTTAGGAGCTTTTCATCTAACTGTTTAACTCTATAGTGGTAGTTGCTAAGAGATGGGACATCAAAGTTTTCATTTTTAGCGGTTTCAAAGGTTTCTCTGTAAGATCTTTTGTTGAGTATTTGGAAAAGCCACAGGGCAATTATAAACCGCTCTTCGTATTTTTTAGGTCTTCCTTTCTTTTTTACTTGGTTTAGGTTTATATTTTCAAGTATGTGTTTGGTAAGGGCATAAAGTTTTTTCAAAGGTAACCTGCTTCTTCTCATAAGGATTTTTTTATACCATAACTCTCCTAAAGTGGCTTTTTTCGAACAACCTCGATCCTTATGAGATTGTTCTAAAAACCCCTCAAGGTAGTTATAATAAAAGCCTAAGATGTATGTAGGCGTGCAGTTTAAACTTCAGTTGAACAGTTCCGACAGAAAAAAGCTTTTGGAATTAATGCGTAAGCAATCATCCGCTATAAGGTCAGCTTATAAACTACTGAAAGACAAAAACTCCCATAACCAAATATACCAAAAGCTAAGACAGCTTTTTCCTGACCTGCCTACCAAGTACATAGACTCTGCTATCTACAAAGCAAAGCAATATCCAACAGACAAAAAAGTGGTGTTTGGCGGTAAAGCCCTTTTTGAAAAGCTCTGTAAAAACAGAGACAAGAAAAGTAGGGAAAAGTTAAAAAGAATGTGGAAAGAGTTAAGACAAGGGACTTTAATAAGCGTAGGTTCAAAGGCAGATAAAGGAAACAGACTTTTAAGGTTTGAAAGCATAAACGGAGAGCTTCTTTTAAGGATTACGGTAGGTGAGAGAAAGTTCATTTACGCAAAGGTGTTAAGGGAACCAAGCAACGCAAAGGATAAGTGGAACACATTTTTGACTATGCTTCAAACGAGCTGGCAAAGTAAAGTTTATTTCCCTTACACAGTAGAGCTAAAGCTAAGGGATGGAGAGATTTATGGAAGTGTTTCTTTTGAAGTTCCCACACCTGAAGTATGGCTAACCAAAGAGTATGGAGTAATAGCCATAGACACAAACGCAAGCCCACTGCATTTAGCTTTAGCAGAGGTTAGCCCTGATGGAAATCTTTTGAGCTATCAAAATATTAGCTTGCACGAGTTGATAGGACTTTCAAAGAATAAAAAGGAATATCAGGAATGGCTAATAGCTCATAAGGTAGTAGAAATAGCAAAAGAGAAAGGAAAAGCAATAGCTATAGAAAACTTAAAGAAAATCAATCGTGGTTATCGTGGGGATGGGAAGGCTAAGCTAAGGAAGAGACTACACCATTGGAACTTTAAGAGCTTGCTTTCAAAGATTGAAAGAACTGCAAAGCTAAGTGGAATAGAAGTTATCAAGGTAAATCCCGCTTTCACTTCTGTTATAGGAGCACTAAAATATGCACCACAGTTTGGGATAGACAAAGACATAGCATCCGCTTACGTGATAGGAAGAAGGGCTTTAGGCTTTAAGGAAGAAGTCCCTGAGAATTACCTTAAACTTCTTTCAGACAGGGAATACTTAGAGTATGCAATCTACACTTACCAAGAGAAAGAAAAAGAGCTAAAAGAACAGTTTAAGAAAGAGACTAACCAATACAAAAGAAATGCTATAAACTCTGAGTTAAAGCAAGTTCAAAAAGCAAAGGACTTGCTTTTAGAAAAGCTTAAAAGCCTTCAGGGCGAGCCAAGTTCCTGTGAGGCCGTCAACGGAAGGAATCCCAAGCAGGGAGAAGTAGCTAAAACTACTTCTCAAAGTGCTTGGCAAGTTCTGAAGTCCGCCTTCCTCTTCCCTGTTCTTGGAAAGGTTCTACCAAGGGACCTTTCTCCTCTGAAGCCTTTATTGGTGGAAGGGGCGTGGAACAGGGTGAGGAGAAGGTTAGTTCCCTTAGAGGTTGGGGGGACGCCCCGATGAGGGATTTTTAGAACAACCTCATAAGGATCTTTTTTATACCATCACTCTCCTAAGGTGGCATTTTTCGAACAGCTCATATACATTGAGTGAGAAATTGGTAAAGCGTTGAGTTGCCTTATTAGAAAGTCCTTTGGAGGATAGGGATTTATAATATCTCTGCGTGTTAGAATTAGAGATTAAAATAAAACCTATGGAGTTTGAACCAGTTATAGGACTTGAGATACACGTTCAGCTTGATACGAAAACTAAAATGTTCTGTTCCTGTCCTGTGGAGTTTGGAGCTGAGCCCAATACCCTTGTGTGTCCAGTGTGTCTTGGTTTGCCGGGAAGCTTGCCAGTGGTAAACAAAAAGGCTGTAGAGTATGCCATAAGAGCAGCATTAGCCCTTAATTGCAAAGTTCATGAGTTTTCCGTATTTGCAAGGAAAAATTACTTCTACCCAGACCTTCCAAAGGGATACCAGATATCTCAGTATGAAAAACCCTTAGCGACAGACGGATGGATTGAGATAAACGGAAAAAAGGTAAGGATAAGGAGACTGCACCTTGAGGAGGACGCCGGAAAGAACATCCACGAAGGAAATAAAACTTATGTAGATCTAAACAGAGCTGGAACTCCTTTAATAGAGATCGTTACCGAGCCAGACATAGATTCGCCAGAAATGGCAAGAGAGTTTTTAGAAACGCTCAGAAACATCCTCCGGTACGCTGGTGTTTCCAAGGCAGATATGGAAAAGGGACAGCTCAGGTGCGATATAAACCTGTCTTTAAGACCAAAGGGCTCAAAAGAGTTGGGCACAAAAGTAGAAATAAAGAACGTAAATTCCTTTAGGTTTGTGCAAAAGGCTATAGAGAGTGAAATAGAAAGACAAAAAAAGATCCTATCTTCTGGTGGGAAGATCATACAAGAGACGAGAACCTTTGATCCATCTACCGGACTAACCCATCCCATGCGCACAAAAGAGGAAGCGGAGGACTACAGATACTTTCCAGACCCAGACCTATTACCTTTGGTGATAAGTAAAGACTGGATAGAGCAAATAAAAAACAGCATGCCCGAGCTTCCTCACGAAAGAATTGAAAGGTTTATAAAAGCATACGCTTTAACTCCATACGAAGCCAAAGTATTAACGGACATAAAAGAATTGGGAGATTTCTTTGAAGCTTCTCTTAAATTCTACGACAAGGATCCAAAGCTAACTTCCAATTGGATACTTAACGACTTTTTAGGTCTTTTGAGAGAAAATAATCTGAGCGTAGATCAATCTCCCGTAAGCCCAGAGAAATTGGCTCAGCTTGTAAAGCTAATAAAGGAAGGTGTTTTATCATCAAAGCTTGCAAAGGAAGTGCTTGCAGAGATGTTTGCAACCGGTGAAGACCCACAGACTATAGTGGAAAAGAAAGGTCTGAAACAAATAAGTGACGAAAGCGCCATTATGGAAATAGTCCAACAGGTGTTCAATGCCTACCCTAACGAATACCAAAGGTTAAAATCGGGAGAAAGCAAGCTCATAGGCTTTTTTGTAGGCCAGGTTATGAAGGCTACGAAAGGTAAAGCTAATCCTCAATTGGTAAATAAATTAATATCTGAGGTGATATCCAAATGAAAATAGCCATAGGTTCGGACCACGCAGGCTTTAGATTAAAGGAAAAGATAAAGCAATTTCTCCTTTCAAAAGGCTATGAGGTTTTGGACTTTGGCACCAACTCTACAGACTCAACCCACTATCCCCTCTTTGCAAAAGAAGTGGCTAAGGCTGTTCAGGAAAAGAGGGCAGATTATGGAATTCTCATATGTGGAAGTGGAATAGGTATGTCCATAACCGCGAACAAGTTTCCGGGCATACGAGCAGCCCTTTGTCTGAACGAATATATGGCTCGGATGAGTAGAATGCACAACGATGCTAACGTGTTGTGCTTAGGAGACAGAGTTGTGGGAGATGAATTGGCGCTTTCCATAGTGGAAGCTTGGCTAAGCACAAGCTTTGAAGGTGGAAGACATCAGGAAAGGATAAAGCTAATAGAAGAAATAGAAAAAGGCTTGTGTTAAAATTTTAAAAAGGAGGAAGTTATGGAGATACAGCAAGCCCTATATCCAAATATAACCCTCTTTATTCAAGCATTCTTGTTTTTAATCTTTATGTTCATCATCAGACAAATACTTACCAAACCCTACGGCGAAGTTATAGAAAGTAGAGAAAATATTGTCCGTAAAAATTACGAAGAAGCAAGCAAGCTTCAAGAGGAAGCAAACAAACTGCTCGCATTAGCCAAAGAGGAAATAGAAAAGGCAAGCATAGCTTCCAAGGAGATCCTGGAAAAAGCAAAGAAAGAGGTGGAAAGAATAAAAGCGGAAAAAATAGCTCAGGCTGAAGAGGAAGCTCAGAAGGAAATAGAAAAGAGCGTGGAAGAGATCCGCAAAGCTTTAAATGTTGAAAAGGCAAAGCTTGAAGAGAAAATAGAAGAAATAGCAAAAAGCATAGTGCAAAGAATAGAGGAGGCGGCGTAACATGGCAGAAGGGCATCACACCTTGGAGCTTGTGTGGAAAGGTCTAAACATTTTACTCTTTTTGGCAATAGTCTATTATTTTGGAAGAAAACCCGTAGGTGAAGCCTTCAGGTCTTTCTTTTTAAAACTTACGGAAAACTTAGAAGAATCGGAAAAAGAGCTAAGGAGAGCAAAGGAAGCTTTAGAAAAAGCAAAGTTTGAATACGAAGATGCAAAAAGACGTCACGCAGAACAAATAAAACTTGCGGAGCAAACCGCACAACAGATAAAAGAGGAGGAAATAAAGAAAATAGATGAGGTCGTAAGAAGGATCAAAGAAAAGGCAAGGGAAAGCATAGAGTTAGAAACAAAGAAAGCAAAGGAAGAGCTGTTAAAGTATGGCATACAAAAAGCTAAGGAGCTTGCTATAAAAAGGCTTATGGAAGACTTCCAAAACCCAGATGTGCAAAGACGATATGTAGAAAAGACTATTAAGAAAATGGAGGCTAGCCAATGAACAAAGAGTTAGCAAAAAAATTGGCAAAGGTGTTTATTAGCAAACTTCCCAAAGATAAAACTACTTTAGTTTTAGGCTCAAACTTTTTAGCTTTTGTCTATGACCTTTACAAAAGAGAAAAATTATTTAGAGACTTTGTTCTTAACCCAAAGGTGCCCAACGAAAAGAAAACAGCATATTTAACTGAACTTTCAGAAAAATTCTCTATGCCCTCTGAAGTTAAGGAATTTATAAATTACTTGGTGGAACTAAACGCCATCCCAATGCTTGGCGAAATAAAAAGGCTTTATGACTATGAGGTAGAAAAACTCCTGAAGGTTTCAAAAGCCTTTCTGATATTGGCAAAGAAGGTGGATGAAGACATTCTTCAATCTCTTAAGGCAAAGATAAAGCAGTTGATTAACAGAGAGCTTGAGTTTGAGATTTTAGAAGATCCGTCCCTAATAGGTGGGTTTGTGGTTAAAACTTCCGGTATGGTCATAGATGCTTCTGTTAAGCGTATTTTAGAAAGGCTTGGATGATGAGAAATTTTAAAAATTCCATAAGGAGGTAAAAATGGCAAAGGAAAGGACGTTAATTATCATCAAGCCGGATGCCTTTGAAAAGGGAGCGACGGGTAAAATACTTGATAGGTTTATCTCAGAAGGTTTTAAAATTTTAGCCATGAAGCTTTTCCGATTTACTGAAGAAAAAGCCAAAGGATTTTACATAGTCCATAAGGAAAGGCCGTTCTACAAAGAACTTGTGGAGTTTATGAGCTCTGGTCCCGTGGTTGCCTGTGTTTTGGAAGGTGAAGATGCTATAAGAAGAGTGAGGGAGATAATAGGACCAACCGATAGCGAGGAAGCCAGAAGGATAGCTCCAAACTCCATCAGAGCGCTCTTTGGTACAGATAAAGGGAAAAATGCCATACACGCTTCTGACTCCCCAGAATCCGCTCAGTATGAAATAAGCTTCATCTTTTCCCAACTGGAAATAGTTGAAGATGTTTAACTGGAGAAATTATGAGGACAAACTTTTGACGATAAAGACATACTTTGAAAACGAGGGACTTTTTGGCCCAGAGGTGGAGGTTGAGCTTGTATTGCCCGACCAAGAAGATTTTGAGTTAAAGAAAGAAATCCCTTACATAAGAGTACATTTTTACATAGACGAGCAACGTAACCGGACAAGGATAATAGAACTTTTTGAGTATTATCTGGAGAAGGACATTACAGAGCTTACCAAACTTATCAAAGATATGATAGAGGAGTTTGTAGCAGAGTCGGAAAGCACTGAATATGGTGGGGGTTAAAAGTGCGCAGTATGACAGGAGTAGGGAAGGGGGTTTCGGAAAACGAGAACTGGAGGGCAGTGGTATTTATTAGAACACTCAACTCAAAGGGTCTTGAAATTTCCATAAAGTCAAACATGCCCCTATATGAATTTGAACTTGATATAAGGAATTTTCTAAAAGACTACATCAAAAGAGGTACTGTAAGTCTAATAATACAGATTGAGCCTAAGCTGGAAAAGAGCCCTTTAGATTTGCAGAGTTTGATAAGAACCTTCCAAACCTTTAAATCTCTATCTCAAGAGTTAAACATAAACCTATCGGATGATATGGCTTTTTATGCGTCCCTAAGATACGCTGAAAAAAAGGAGGAAGAACTAAGCGAAGAGATAAAGTCCCTTGTAAATCAGGCACTCTTTCAAGCTTTAAGGGAGTTAGTTCAAAGCAGAGAGGAAGAAGGTAGAAAACTCAAAGAAGACTTCACAGAAAGAATAAAGATCATAAAGGCAAATTTAACCCAGATTTTGGAAAGAAAAGAAGAGGTTTTGGAAAGGCTAAGGCACAGGGTTTTGGAAAGGGCTAAAGAGCTGGGTCTCCCGGAAGAAAACCCTACGGTGCTAAATGAGATAGTGTTTTTACTCTCAAAGATGGACATAGAGGAGGAACTAACAAGGTTTAAGGTTCACCTTGAAAGATTTGAAAATCTTTTAAATTCGGAAGAGGAAGTAGGAAGGAGATTAGACTTTTTGCTTCAGGAGATGCACAGAGAGATAAACACCCTCGGCAACAAGATGCCAGAACTATCCAAGTGGGCAGTGGAAATAAAGGTTGAAATAGATAGGCTAAAACAGCAGGTAGCCAATGTGGAGTAAGTAGTATAATATTATATATCAGCGGGCGTAGCTCAGAGGTGGAGCGGCTGCTTGCCATGCAGCAGGTCGCGGGTTCGAGTCCCGTCGCCCGCTTTTTGAAGGCAACGTGGCCGAGTGGTTAGGCGAGGGACTGCAAATCCCTTCTACGGCGGTTCGAATCCGCCCGTTGCCTTTTTGACAAAGGTTCCATAAAAATCCTCAAAACTTTTGGATTTTTGATGCAATTTTAAAATCTTTCCTGAGAAAAGTATTCAAAATATATAGATTTAACACCGTCTTTAATCAAAGATTTGGCAATGCTTGCGGTAATTGGTGCGTGAAGTATGCCATTTCTGTAGTGTCCTGAAAACAGGCAGTAGTTTTCTCCTAACAAAAAGATAGGTTTTTCGTCAGGTGTGGCAGGTCTGAAACCATAAATGGTGGACATAACTTCTGCTTTGGCAATAGAAGGAACAACTCTTATAGCATTACCACACAAAAAGTTAAGCCCACCTACTGTGTTTCCACCTAAGAAGGACACATCCTCTGATGTTGCACCTACATAGGTATATCTGCTTCTGGGAATTATGTAGGAAATAGTGGAATAATTTACCACATCAACGGGCTTAGCCTTTATCTTTATAGCTTGCCCTTTTATGGGATACACTGGTACGTCAAAGAGCTCTTTTGTCCAAGCACCCGTGCAAAAAACATAGTAATCTGCCCTGTAGTTTCCTTTTATACCCTTCAAAGACTCAACCCTTTCATCCTTGAGCTCTATCTTGTTGATTTCGTCTATTTCTATTTTTACTCCCGAGTTTTCCATAGCCAAAAGCAAGGCATCCATCAAGTGTTCCGTATCTACCCATCCCTCTTCCGCATATCTGATTACAGACACCACCTCTTCAGAATGATAGTCCATCCTTTCAAGAATTTCCACAGAAAAGCCCCTTTCTCTGTATTGCTCAGCCTTTTTTATAAGTCCTTCCTCCCCTTTTAGAACCACCCTGAGTATTCCATTTTTCCAAAAGTCTATTTTGGACCTTGAAACTTCCTCCACAAGCTTTACATAATCTGAATACATCTTAAGGCTTTCGTAGGAAAATTCAAAGAGTTCCCCCTCTAACCCTTCGGAAAAGGGAGCCAACATGCCACCGGCGAACCAAGAAGCCCCCTCCTGAGGATTCCTTGTTATTAGCATCACCTTGAAACCTTCCAAGCTAAGGTAAAGCGCAACGCTAAGTCCTATAACCCCACTTCCTACTATAGCTATTCTCATGATTGTTTTGGGAATAATATAAGCTTACCTTTTGTAGAGTAGGAGCCAAAGATATAAGGTTTAATCTCTTTTGGCAACTCTTCAATGTGGAGATTTTCAAACACAAGCGATGTTTTTGAGGGCATAAAAGGATTTAAAAGGTAAGCTATTACGAAAAGTCCATCTGTTAGAGCGTATAGAACCTTTTTGAGAGCTTCTTCATCTGTTTTTGCCAAACTCCACGGTGCCTTGCTGTCTATGTATTTGTTTAAAAACGAAGATAGCCTGAGCACCTCTTCCAAAGCACGATAAAAATCTACATCCCTCATAAACTTCTCGTATCTTTCTATAACCTCTGTGCATAAATTCAAATACTCCTGATCCTTATTACCTTCCACTTTTGCTCCAAGATATTTCACAACCATAGCCAAAACTCTGCTGTATAGGTTGCCAATCTCGTTGGATAGCTCTCCAACTATTCGGTTTTTCAAAGCTTCCTTTGTTATGTCCCCGTCTTGCCCAAAGGGCACCTCCCTCAAAAGGAAATACCTTACCTCATCTAAACCATACTCCCTTACTAAATCGTAAGGATTCACCACGTTACCCAAAGATTTGGACATCTTTTTACCCTCTACCTTCCACCAACCGTGGGCAAATATAGTCTTTGGCAGTTCATATCCCACAGACATTAAAAAGGCGGGCCAATAAACTGCGTGAAACCTTAGAATGTCCTTTCCCACAAGATGAAGGTCCGGAGGCCAAAACTCCATCTTTTCATACACTGCAGAGAGATAATTGAATAAAGCGTCAAACCAAACGTATATGGTATGCTCCTGATCAAAAGGCACAGGAATACCCCACTTTACCCTGCTTCTTGGTCTGGTAATTGAAAGATCCTTCAAACCCTCTTTTACAAAACTGATAACCTCGTTTCTCCTGTATGAAGGAAGAACAAAGCTTTGTTCTTTTTCCAACAGTTCTTTTATAACCTTTTGATACTTAGAAAGTCTAAAAAAATAGGAAGGTTCTTTTACGTAATCGCAAGGCTTTAAGTGTATGGGGCATTTGTTCCCTTCTATAAGATCACTCTCTGACTTGAACTCCTCACAACCCACGCAGTACCAACCTTCATATTCTCCCAAGTAGATATCTCCTGCTTCGTAACTTTTTACAAACATCTCTTGCACGAGTTTGATGTGATAGGGGTCTGTGGTTCGGATAAAGTGATCATAGCTTATGTTAAGAAATTCCCACAGTTTTTTGAAGTTTTCTGAATTTCTGTCTGCCAGCTCTTTTGGAGACAGCGCCTTTTCTTCCGCAGACTTTTGTATTTTTAACCCATGTTCGTCAGTTCCCGTTAGAAAAAAGACGTTGTATCCCCTTAGTCTGTAAAAGCGTGCTAAGGTATCGGCAGCTATATTGGTGTATGCATGGCCCACATGTGGAACATCATTAACGTAGTATATGGGTGTTGTGATGTAGAACTTCATAGCTTTTTTATAATTATAAATACCCTCGCAACGGGACAGGGTGAACCCCGCCAGGCCCGAAAGGGAGCAACGGTAAGCCTGCCGTCCCGGGTGCGAGGGTCTTGCAATGAAAAAGCTCATATATCTTGTCAGACACGCCCAAAGTGAGTTTAACGAAAAGGGAATCTTTCAAGGAAGGCTTGATAGTGATCTAACTCCCTTAGGTTTTGTTCAAGCAAGGATGTGCGCAGAGTTTCTAAAAGACAAGGGAATACAACTAATAATTAGCTCTCCACAGAGGAGGGCATACAAAACTGCACAAACCATAAGCGATGTTTTGGATATTCCCCTCAAGGTTGATGAAAGAATAAGGGAGATGTCCTTTGGAGTTTTTGAAGGAAAACATTTTTGGAGTTTGGTAGAAGAAAATAAAGAGACTTTCCTTAATTGGCTAAAGGATCCAATAACCTATCCTTTACCAACGCAAGAAAATATGAAGGAGTTTGAAAACAGGGTTAAAAGCTTTTTGGAGGATCTTATCAGCTTACCGCAAAATAGATTGTGCGTGGTAGCCCATGGTGGCACGTTGCACGCTATTGTATGCCTGACTGTTGGATTGAGCCTGAATAACTTATGGAATATTCACATGGACAACACAGGAATAAGCCTTTTGGAATTTGACGGAGATAGATTCCATCTAAGATTACTCAACAGCCTTTGCCACTTAAAACTATGAGTATTTATAAACGATTTTCCCCCTTTCTACAGTTTCTGGTATTAGGGTAAGCTTTTGATCGCTCATGAAGGAAACGAAACCCTCTATAAGCCCGGCAAAAAAGTATATTATGGGAGATTCTGCCACATTTTCTCCTACTATAGCATCGGTAAATATGTCTTCTTCTATAGTGATTTTCCCATCTTCTTTACTTATAACCTTCGCAAATCCCAAGTCTTCTAGTATAATGCACGCCCTTCTTAAAGCTTCTTCCTTATCAAGCACTTCTGGGAAATGTCCAATTAAGCTTTCAAGAAGCTTTGGTCCAGATTGCCTTCCCGCATCCCTAAGGACCGCCTTAGCTCCCTTGTCCCCTATAAGAGCCTTAACACCTTCTGACATATTAACTATGGCAAGAAGCAGTATATCTGGATCAACCATTATGACCCTCCTTAAAGGTTTATTTTAATCTCAATCTATCCAACAGATTCGTATATTCTTGCCCTCCACTTAGCACCCAAACTTGTAGCAAGTTCTTCAGTCTTCTTCATATCAACACCCGGAAAATCCACCGCAGTGGCAATTACTTCAAAGCCCAAATTTTTAGCCTCTTTTATGAATTCTACTACCATTTCAAAGGCATTTGGCTGGACAGGTTTGCAAACCCTGTTATAGGTTTCTTCGTCAGGAGCATTGAGACTTACAGACCAAACATCTACCAAACCTTTTAGCTGTTTTAGACTTTCCTTTGGCATGAAGGTAAATAAAAGGCCGTTGGTATCTACTCTCACTTTACCGCCTTGCGATTTTACCCAACTTGCTATTTCCTTTAAGGCAGAAAACCTTAAGGTAGGCTCGCCATAGCCACAAAAAACAATTTCGTCGTATTTTTTCGGATCACCTATTTCCCTTATTACTTCCTCTACAGACGGATCTTTTGAAACCCAAACCCAATAGCCCTTTACCATAAAGTTTCTTTCTCTTTCCCTCTGACAGAACACGCAATGAAGGTTGCACTTGTTCGTAAGGTTTATGTAAAGTTTGTTATTTATGACGTATGTTATGGACTCCTTTTTGCTATTATTGCCTATGTTGAAGATGAGTTTTGCATTTTCGGAAGTCATCCTATCTACATCCTCTAAGTTTGTGTTGGGTATAATCTGGGCTAAAGTTTCTGCAACATAGCGGATGTGAGGTGGTTTGTTAGGTTTTCCTCTTACAGGTTGCGGTGCAAGGAAAGGACTATCGGTTTCTATAAGTATCCTTTGGGTTGGAGTTCTTTTTACCACCTCCCTAAGAGAGTATGCGTTAGGATAAGTAATAATGCCAGAGTAAGATATGTAAAAGCCAAGGTCTATGCATTTTTTCATAAATTCGTAGCTTCCAGTAAAACAGTGCATCACACCACCCACTTCATAAGCTTTTTCTTCTCTCAGTATTCTGTAAGTTTCTTCCTCTGCGTTCCTTGAATGAACCACGATCGGAAGACCCAGCTCCCTTGCTATCTGAATCTGCTTTCTAAAAATGTCCTCTTGTTTTTTTCTATCGGAGTAGTTTTTGTAAAAATCTAATCCTATTTCTCCCAAAGCCTTAACCTTTGGGTGACTAAGCGCCAAACTTTTTAACCATTCAAGGTCCTGATCCTTGACTTTGTCCGCTTCGTGTGGATGAAAACCTATTGCACAATAAACCTTATCCTCCTGCTCAGATATCCTAAGAGCGTTTTCAATAGTTTTTCTGTCGTAACCGACTGTTATCAAGTATTCTAAGGAGCCATCCTTTATGGACTCTTCGTAATCTTCCTTTTTCAACAGATCTAAATGGCAGTGTGTGTCTATCATGGCTATTCAGAGTTCAACATCAGCGCCTTTTTCAAAATCCTCAATAGTTAAGCTCTCACAGGCTCTTTTTACCTTCTCAACCGCATCGTAAAAGTCATCGGAAATTACTCTAACTCTTGCTCCATAAACTTTTTGAATGGCTTCCTTGATTATTTCCCCCTTCAAGAGGGCGTTGTCCCAACCAAATTCTGCGTATTTTTGATTAACAATCTGGTTTAGCTCTGCAAGCGCCTTTGCTCTTTTTCTCCTTTCCTCAACCGCAGATTTAAGTGGTGTATAAAGAAACCTGTCTATTTTTGAAACAAAGTTTTCGTAAAAGCTGGCTGGAAACTTAGGTTCTACTTCCTCTATAGCAAAGCCAAGGGTTATGTATTCGGGCTTTTCAAAGTAGTCTATCAAATCTTCCTCAATCTGTTCTGGGTTTTCCTTTAGGAGATCCATATAAAGCCTGTAAGCTTGTTTTGACTTTTCTTTTACGTTTGGTGGCTTTTCCGTGTTCAACTCTAAAAAGTATCTATAAAGCTCTTCATCAACAAGTATGGCTAATATTTCTTTGCCTCCAATATCTTTTAAAGCTTCAAGCCTGTGCTGTCCATCTATCACATAAAGTTTTTCTCCCCGCTTTACAAGTATTATCGGCACCAAAAAACCTAACTTTTCTATGGCGGTCATTAGGCGCTTTTTTAAGGCAGGGGATATATCCCTTTGAAAGTTGGGGATTTCTATTTCATTCACATCCACAAGCACCAAAGAAACCTTCCTTTTCTTTACCGGTTCTTCAAAAACCGCTATCTCCCTCATTCTAATAGTTAAATTATAATCCTAATCTGGAATGATATACTTATTTAGATCATGAAAGAAACGCGGATTATCAAGTATATAAAAGGTATAATAAGAAATCACAAGTTTCTTACTTCGGAAGAAATCATGCTTCTTTTGGAGCGTTATTATGGATTGCCTATTAAGATACCTTCCGTGTATTACAAATACAAAACCATCATAAAACAGTGCAGAAAGGAAGTTTATAAAGAAAGAAGGAGGAGAAAAGGGAATGGAGTTTGATCTTGTGATCTTAGGTGCGGGCAGTGGGGGCTATGAAGCTGGGCTTTATGCACACCGCAGGGGCATGAAGGTAGCCTTTGTAGAGCTATCTCCGGAAACAGTGGGAGGCTCTTGCCTAAACAGAGGATGCATTCCTTCCAAATACATGAGACACGGAGCCTATCTTTTGGAAAAGATTAAGAAAGGAAAAAACTACGGCATAATTTTTGATGAGCCAAGGCTTGATCCTAAAAAGCTGGCGGAAGGTAGGGATAGAGTGGTAACTACCATAAGGGAAAACTTTAAAAAATTTGCAGAAAAGCTCGGCATCAGAATCTTTTATGGTAAGGGTGTTCTCAAAGATCCGAACACGGTTTATGTGGAAGGAGAAGAGCGGGAAATAAAGACAAAATTTATACTTTTGGCAACGGGTTCTTCCTGTGTATCCTTAGACAACTTAAAGCCAGATGGCAGGAAGATTTTTAACACGGACCAAATATGGAGCTTAAAGGAATTCCCAAGGCGTATGCTCATTGTAGGTGGGGGTGCGGTAGGTGTAGAATTTGCCTACATATATCGGATGTACGGGGTAGAAGTGATTTTGGTGGAAATGAAAGATAGAATTCTTCCTTATCCAAGCATACCGGAGGAATCTTCAAGATATCTCGCAAGGAAGCTTAAAAGATTGGGAATAGACATAAGGCTAAAGACTTATGTTTTAAATTATTCGGAAGATGAAGTGCTAAAGGTAGCTCTGTCTGATGGTTCTGTGGTGGAGGTAGATTGCATCCTTTTAGGTGTTGGAAGGAAACCGAACACAGAAGGGATAGGTTTGGAAGAGGTGGGCGTAGAAAAGGATGAAAAGGGCTTTGTCCAGGTAAATCAGTATTGTCAAACCTCTGTAAAAAACATCTATGCCTGTGGAGATATAACCTCATCCTTGATGCTTGCCCACAAATCTATGTATGAAGGAAAAGTTGCAGTAAGCCACATCTTAGGAGATAACAATTGGAAAAGGAACGAAAGCTTAATGCCAAAGGTTATTTACAGTGCTTACGAGGTCGCATCTGTGGGTTTAACGGAGGATCAGGCAGAGGAAGAGGGCTATGATTATAAGGTGGGTGTAGTGTCCTTTATGTCTAACCCTAAGGCTATGGACGACGGAGAGGATGAAGGGTTTGTTAGGTTGGTAGTGGATGAACATACAGGTAAAATACTGGGATGTCACATCTTAGGACCTCATGCAGGAGAACTTCTGCATCAGGTGATCCATCTTATAAAAGCTGATATAGGCATAAAGTCCCTTGCGGAATCTATTTTTTCCCATCCATCCTTATCTGAATCTATAGTTCAAGCTGCTATGGAGGTTTATTATGGTCCAATAACATGGATAAGAAAAGGATGATGTCTTATATTTAAATTTCTTTGGAGGTATGAGGACATGAGATTGGAAACCATACCTTTGGTTGATTTGCTAAAAGAGGAAAAGGGTTCTATACTTATAGCGAGCCATGAAAGTCCGGATGCGGATACCCTTGGAAGTGCGTTGGCGCTTTATCTTTTTCTTAAGAAGAAGGGGAAAAACGTAAAGGTTGGATGTAAGGACAAGGTGCCCCACTTTCTTGATTTTTTGCCCCATGCAGATGAAGTTATAAGACTTCCAACAGATGAAGTTTTTGATCTTGGCATAGTCGTTGATGCTTCTGGTTTCTATAGAGTCGGTGCGGAAGTGAAGGTGGTCAGAAAGGTTAGGATAGATCATCACATAGGTGGTGAATTTTACGGGGAGTTTGATTACATAGATCATTCTGCCCCTGCTACCGCAAGTTTAGTATACAACCTTTTAAAATATTGGGATAAAGACTGCATTGACGCAGAGATTGCTCAATGTCTTTACGCTGGTTTGGCAACAGATACGGGATTTTTTAGGTATTCAAACACTTCTGCAGAAGTGTTTGAGATGGCTAAGGAACTTGTTATGTTGGGTGCAGATCCTCACCAAACCTACGTTATGTTCAGTGAAAGGGAGTCGCTAAACAAGATGAAGCTCATATCTAAAGTCCTTGATACGCTGACTTGCTACGAGGATGGTCTGATAGCTGGCATAACTATATTTGATAGATTCTTTAAAGAAACCGCCACAGAGTATTCAGACAGTGAAGGTTTGGTAAATTATCCCAGGTCCATAGAAGGTGTGGAAGTAGCCTTTGCTTTGATAGAAAAACCGGATGAGGGAGTTTTTAAAGTTTCTTTGAGATCCAAGGGAAAAGTTGATGTAGCAAAGATTGCGGAAAAACTTGGTGGTGGAGGACACAAATACGCAAGCGGGTGTAAGATAAAAACCTTGGATTACCAACAGGCCTTGGATATGCTTCTGTCAGCAATTAAGGAAGAGCTTTACTCCACTAAAGGATTTGAAAAAGTTTTGCAGTAAATTAAATCTTGCTATTTACTTTTTGGTAGTATATATTTAAAAACAGTGATGCACGAAGGGTTCAGAGAACGGGTTGAGGAGTATGAAAAATCGGGGGCAGAACACGGACCTGAGCTATCTGCTATATACACTGGATCTCAAGCTTTAGAGGAAGCTCCGGAAATATACGGTGTAGAAACGGGTGTGGAAGGTTTAGATGATCTTTTCTTTATAGTAAGGGAAAGAAACGGAAAGTTAGTAAAAGAATCACTGAAAGGTATCCCCGCATATTCAGTTATGAACTTGACCGGTGTTGCGGACACTGGAAAATCCTTAATGGCAGAGCAGTTTACGGTTTACAGAGCCAGCAAGGGGGACAAGATAGCTTTTGTAACTGTTGAAACGCCCGCTAACTTTTTGGTTGCCTCTCTTAAGCTAAGAGCTATTGCTATGGGTTTGGACTTTAACAAGTTTCAGGACAACATAATCCTTATAGATGCTGCGTCTTCTACCAGACTGAGAGAAAATATACCAGACCTTTTGGATACTTTGGCCTACGTAATAAAGACCTACAAAGTAAAGTTTACTGTAATAGATTCTGTGACGGGGCTATTTGAAAACAAGGAGATGATGGCTCGCGCGGTGGTAAGGAGGCTTTACAACTTTATGAAAAAGTGGTATCAGACCGCTATATTCATATCTCAGAAGAGGAGTGGGCATGAAGAGCTTACCGCAGAAGCTGCAGGTGGTTATGCAGTAAGCCACATACTGGACGGCACTATGGTGGTAGCTAAAGAGCTTATAGATTCTTCTTTTAAATCAAAGCTTTATAAAAAACCCTTAGGAGACATAGTTAGACTTTTTAGGATAGACGGTTGTAGAATGTCCGGACACGACACAAGGACGCACTTTTTAGAAATTACCGAGACCGGTTTGATAAAGATAAAAGAACCCATAGGAGGTTAAGCTATGGTAATTGAAATTACTGAAGTCCAAGCACAGCAGATGGACGTGAAAAGCTTGGAAAACCTAACAGCCAGAGTATTTCTAAAGGCTATTGATTTATTGGGGGGACTGTCAAAGCTGACTGAGTATAGGACCCTTACTTGGCTTCCCAGTATGGCAAGGGCTGCTTTTGTGGTTGTCCTAAAGAACGAGTATCTGAAAACGGATGAGGAAATAGCTCAGATAGTAGGCATTACAAAGAATACAGTAAGGGGTATTCTTAGAGCGGATCCCGCGTTGGCTTTGGAAAAGATAAAGAAACTGGAAGAGTTAACAAAGGAAGAGTCAAAGGAGTTAAAGGTCCATACAGCGGGTGGAATAGTAAAGCTTGCTTATAAATTAGTTTCAGAAGGGCAGGAAGCAGATGTTTTCGTAAGCTTCTGTAATGCGGTTGCAGAGGATGTATGCAAAGTCCTTGATATACCGTGGGCTTATATGGTACTGAAATACACAAAGGGCGTAAAATATCCAATCCAAGAAAGCTCTGTGCTTCAGGAAAAGCTAAAAGGTTTGAAAATAAAAGATAATCCTGCAGAGGAAGTGGTGAAAAAGCTTCACTATCCTATTAAAACACCCGCCATGCTATTACACGAAATAAAGCTTGCAATTTCAGAAATAAGTCAGTAAGCTTTATAATTAAATACTCATGGTAAGGGTAGCCATAAACGGTTTTGGTAGGATAGGAAGGTCTTTTTTAAGGGCTTGTTTGCTAAGTAAAGACATTGAAGTGGTAGCTATTAACGACCTGGGGGATACGAAAACCTTAGCCCATCTTTTCAAATATGACTCTGTCCATGGTGTATTCAAGGGTGTGGTTGAAGCTAAGGATGGGGAATTGATAATAAACGGGAAAAGTATAAAGGTTTTTTCTGAAAAGGATCCTGCCTTAATACCCTGGGGGGATGTGGGTGTGGAAATAGTTGTAGAATCTACTGGAGCTTTTACGTCAAGGGAAAAAGCAGAGCTTCACCTTAGGGATACTGTGAAGAGAGTTATCATATCTGCACCTGCAAAGAACCCAGACATCACAGTGGTGCTTGGAGTTAATCATCAGCAGTATGACCCACAGAAACACTTTATAATCTCCAACGCCAGTTGCACTACAAACTGCTTGGCTCCTGTGGTTAAGGTCCTTCACGAGAACTTTGGAATAAAGAAGGGTTACATGATTACGGTTCATGCATACACCAACGACCAAAGGGTGCTGGATTTACCACATAAAGATTTGAGGAGGGCAAGGGCTGCTGGTATAAACATAATTCCCACAACCACCGGCGCAGCAAAGGCTATAGGAGAGGTTATCCCAGAGCTCAAAGGTAAGCTTGATGGTACTGCAAGGAGAGTGCCGGTAGCAGATGGTTCTCTTGTGGACCTAACCGTCATAGTTGAAAGACCACCTTCTAATGCGCAAGAAGTAAACCAAGTATTTAAAAGAGCGTCAGAAAACGAGCTTAAAGGCATACTTCAATATACAGAGGATCCAATAGTATCTCAGGATATCGTGGGAAATGAGCACTCTTCTATATTTGATGCGGGATTAACACAAGTTATAGAAGATATGGTCCATGTAGGTGCTTGGTATGATAACGAGTGGGGCTATTCGTGCAGGCTCAGGGACTTGGTGCTGTATATAGCCAGCAGATCCTAATTTTCTATGTTCTGTAGGGTAAAGAGCGGAGGGGTTCTTGGAATTGATGGCTTTCTGGTTGATGTGGAAGTAGATATAGCGCCCGGTCTTCCCCAATTTAACATAGTTGGGCTTCCGGACAAGGCTATAAATGAGGCAAAGGATAGGGTTAGGTCTGCTCTTAAAAATATTGGTTTTCAGCTTCCAGCCAAAAGAATAACGGTAAATTTGTCTCCGTCTAACCTAAGAAAGCAAGGCACACTGTATGATCTTCCTATAGCGATTGGCATACTAAAGCTTACCGGAGTTTTGGACGTTGATGAGGATGCGGTTTTTGTTGGGGAACTTTCCTTAGATGGAAAGGTTAATCCTGTAAATGGTGTCCTTCCCATAGTCTTGTCTCTAAAGCAGAAAGGTTTTAGAAAATTTTTTGTGCCAAAGGAAAATGCAAAGGAGGGAGCAATAGCCCAAGGTGTTGAGGTGTTTGGCGTAAGCTCTTTGGAACAGTTAATTAGGTTTTTTAGAGGAGAAGAAAACATAGAATCAGAAAAGGTTGATGTTAATGCACTTCTTTCTAAGGCTTTTGACTACAGCATAGACCTTGCGGACGTAAAGGGACAGTATCAGGCAAAGAGGGCTTTGGAAATATCCGCCGCAGGCATGCATAACCTGTTGTTGATAGGACCTCCTGGAGCTGGAAAAAGTATGTTGGCAAAACGTATAGTTACCATACTTCCTCCTTTGACTTTGGAAGAGGCGTTGGAAGTAAGCAAGATATACAGCGTAGCGGGAATACTAAAGGAAGGACTGATGGTTCATAGACCCTTCAGGTCACCTCACTATACCGCATCAGAGGTGGCGCTGATAGGAGGTGGTAGCAATCCTATGCCCGGAGAAATTTCTTTAGCTCACAGAGGTGTGCTGTTCTTAGACGAGATGGTAGAGTTTAGCAGAAGGGCGCTTGAATCCTTGAGACAACCTATTGAGGACGGATACGTGACAGTATCAAGAGTGGGTGGAAGGATAACCTTTCCAGCCAGTTTTATACTCATAGGAGCAACAAATCCATGTCCCTGTGGAAACTACGGCAACCCATACAAAGCTTGCACATGTTCCCTTTCCCAAATAAGAACATACCAAGCCAAACTCTCTGGACCAATACTGGATAGAATAGACCTAAAGGTATGGGTGGAACCCGTCGAAGTCCAAGACCTTATAAATCCAAACGTTGGTGAAAGTTCAAAAGAGGTAAGGGAGAGGGTTATAAAGGCTTATCAAATTCAAAGAGAAAGGTTTAAGGATTCAAAGACAAAATTTAATGCCCAGATGACGGAAAAGGAAATAGAAAAATACTGTGTGCTTACCGCAAGTGCAAAGACTCTTCTTGAAAGAATCATGAACAAGCTTCACCTAAGTGGAAGGTCTTACAGTAAACTCTTAAAAGTATCAAGAACCATAGCGGACTTGGAAGGGGAAGAAAAAATAAGAGAAGATCATATCTCGGAAGCTATACACTACAGAGTTGAAGAAAAATTACTAACTTTCAAAGACGGAGTTTAAAGCTAAATTTTGTTTTGTCCAAAATTTTTGCAGAACGGAAGACCTATAGAATTATAATTACAGTGAGGTAAAAAGGAGGAGTAGTATGAAAAAAGTAATACTGATAAAGGTTTTAGCTGTCGCTGTTTGTTTTGGGGTTGTCATCAAAAGTGATCTTAGAGTTTCCGAAGCCATTAATGAATCCCAAAGACTCATAGAAACCGCTTACAAAGCAGGAGGTAAGGATAAATCTATCTATCACTTTGAAAAAGCAAGAGCTTACAGAGATATATCCGTATTGCTTGCCTCAGAAATGGAGGAGGTAGGTTCTAAGATTTTTGCCATAAAGAGTATGAACTCTGCATCCAAGTCCATAGAGGGAAGTCAAACACTCGATACTTTGGAAATTACAGAACCAAAAAAAGAAGGACAAACTCTAAACATAGACCCAAAAAGCCTTCTATCCGCGCTTGAAAAACTCAGGGAGGATAAGGCGTTTAACTGTGCCCCTAAGGAACTGGCTTACACAGAAGCTTATTACGACGCCATAAATTATGAACTTTCAAAGGACAAACCAAACAGTTCTCTTTTGCAAAGTCTGTATAACAGCTATCTTTCCTATTATTTAATCGTTAAGGACAAGGTAGATATAGCAAAAAAGGCATCGCTTGAGTGTTATGTAGGTAAAGTGCAACTGGTCAGTGTGCCAGAAGCTAAGGAAGAGCCGGTGGAAACAGAAAAGGTTTCAGAAGCTGTTACAGAAGAAACAAAGAAAAGGGTAGAAGAACCTCTATTGGTTCGTGCTAGGATTCATTTTGATTTTAACAAAGCTGAAATAAAAAAGGAGTATATGCCTTTGCTGAACGAAGTGGTCAAAATTTTGAAGGAAAATCCGAAAATTAGCATAAGAATTGAAGGATACACTGATGACATAGGTAGCAAAGCCTACAACGAAAAACTTGCACTTAGAAGAGCTATGGCAGTTAAAGACTACCTTGTAAGGCAAGGTATAGATGCCCAAAGAATAGAGGTTGTGGGCTTTGGAAAAGAGAGGTTTATAGCAGAAAATAACACCTCTATCGGTAGGCTAACCAACAGAAGAGCGGAGTTTATAGTTATACAGGTTCCATCTGAATGAAAGAACTAAGTTATAATTTAATGCACAGTGTTTGGAGAACTATGCTATGGAATTAATTAGTTTAGAAGACTTTATCAAGCTAGACATAAGGGTCGCAAAGGTTCTATCTGCAGAAAGGGTGGAAGGTTCTGAAAAACTCATCAAACTCAGAGTGTCCCTTGGAAACGAAGAAAGAACTTTAATGGCTGGTATAGCCAAACACTACTCTCCTGAGGATCTGGTGGGAAAGAAAATAGTAGTGCTTGCTAACTTAAGACCAAGAAAGATATTTGGCGTAGAATCTCAGGGTATGCTCTTGGCTGCCTCAGACGGAGAGACTCTGTCCGTTCTGATCCCAGAAAAGGACATAAAAGAAGGCTCTAAAATTAGCTAATAGGTTAGCTCTCTAATATGAAGGAATTAGTTTGCAAAGTTATAAAAAATCAAAGGGTTGGGTCCCACACCTATCTGATGGAGTTGGAGTTTCCCAACACAACAGCTATAAAACCTGGACACTTTTTGATGGTAAAAGCTTGGGATGGTTTAGATCCGCTTTCAAGAAGAGCTTTTGCGGTAGCAGACAAGAAAGAAGACAGCATAAGCATATACTACGACGTGGTAGGCAAAGGCACAGCCCTTATGAGCAAGCTAAGGGAGGGTGACAGCATCAGAGTTCTAGGACCATTGGGAAAAAGGCTTTTTCCAATAGAAGGGCAAAAGCATCTTCTCTTAGGTGGCGGAATAGGTCTTTCTGGACTTTCTCTCTTGGCAAAAGAGTTAAAAAATCTGGGAAAAGAGGTCTTTGTATGCTACGGAGCAAAAAGTTCCGAAGGACTTTCTATGAAGGGATGGCTCAAAGAGGGTGGTTTGAGTTATAGGATCTTTACGGACGATGGTAGTGAAGGGGAAAAGGGCTCTGTTTTGGATGCTCTAAAAGACTTTGATAAAGACTGGATAGTGCATGCGTGTGGTCCAATTGGTATGCTTAGAGCTCTTCAGCGTATGTCAGAGGGTAGGAAGGTTTATCTATCTTTGGAAGCGCCAATGGCTTGCGGTTGGGGAGTATGTCTTGGTTGTGTGGTCAGGTCAAAAAACGGTGAGTTTTTGAGGGTTTGCTTTGATGGTCCAGTCTTTGACGCAGAGGAGGTGGTGCTTTAATGTTCTCTGGTTTGGTGGAAGAAGTGGGAAGAGTGGAAGAGCTAAAGCTTCTTTCGGGCGGTGCCAAGCTAACCGTTAAAAGCACACTAAAAGATGTAAAGATCGGTGACAGCATAGCGGTTAATGGGGTTTGCCTGACAGTGGTAGATATACAGAATGACACTCTGAGCTTTGACCTATCCCAAGAAACACTAAGCAGGAGCAATCTAAAGCTTTTAAAAAAGGGAGATCCAGTAAATCTTGAAAGAGCTCTAAGGGTAGGAGACAGAATAGGGGGACACTTTCTTCAGGGACACGTGGATTTTACCTCAAAAGTCTTAGTCTTTTCCCAAAGGGGTTCCCACTGGGAATTGAAAATACAAATACCAGAAGACTACAGAGAGTATGTAGTAGAGAAAGGCTCCATAGGAATAGACGGTATAAGTCTGACGATAAACTACGTAGAGCAAGATGCGGTGAGTATAAACATAATACCCCACACTTATGAAAAAACGAACTTAAAACACAGAAAAGTTGGAGACCTTGTTAATGTGGAGTTGGACATCTTGGGAAAGTACGTGATAAACTACGTAAAGCTTATAACGAAGGACAGAAAATTAGAAAAGCTATGGGAGGGTCTGTGGGGTTAAATTTTTTAGGTAGAGGACGAAATCTAATATAAGTAAGGGGTGGCTTATGTTTGGAGCAAGCTTTGGCGTGATCTTTCAGAGTTTGGAAATATTCAGAAAGTCCATTGATATAAGAAACAGAAACATTCTTAATGCCAACAATCCAGACTACGCACAGGAGGACCCAGTAATCAAGAGCTTTGCTCCATATGGCATAGCCTTAGAAACTATTGAAAGGGTCAGAAGTTTTCACTTTGTTGGACAAAGAAATGCCCAACTTTCCTTGGTTTCATCCCTTGATGAGAAGATAAAAAATAACAGCAGAGTGGAGGATCTTTTCCAAGAATTTACGCAGGGCTTGGGAGGTCTGGAATACATAAACGGGTTTTTTAGCAGTTACCAAGATCTTATGAAAGATCCAACCAATGAAGGAGCAAGGTCCAAGTTGGTTAATTCCGCTGGATCTTTGGTTAGCTACTTGAAGGACAGAAAGAGAAACTTAGACAGCGTTTCCAATTCCATAGACTACAGCATGCGCCAATACATAGACAAGGTAAATACAATAACCAAAAAACTCGCCAAACTAAACCAGGAAATATTAACGCTCTATGCCCAAACCTACTCAAGGGGTCAGGACTACAAGAACATACTGGACGAAAGGGACAGACTTTTGAGGGAGCTTTCGGAGTATATCAACATCAGAGCCCAAGAAGATGATATAGGAAGGATAAGGGTAGAAACATCAAAAGGTTTTGTTTTGGTTGAGGACAAGTTTAGCTGGGAACTTTCTTACGATGGAGCTAACAAATGGGTATTTTGGAATTCAAAGGATGGCACGCAGATTAATATATCCAACGATATATCGGGAGGAAGGATAAAGGGTCTTTTGGACTCTTACGCTGATCTACAGGACTATCAAAATAGGCTTGACCAGCTTGCAAAAAAGCTCATAAGCGAAGTAAAAGTTCCCGTTAGGACTGGAACAACTGAATATTACTGGACCTTGAACTACGCCAACCCTACGGACTTACTTGGAGTGTCCGGTAGCCTAACATTGCAGGGAAGTTCTACAGTGGTGATAAACTACAACTCTACAGATACATTAACAGATTTGGCTAATGCTATAAATGCTTCCGGTGCGGGCTTTAGCGCCAATGTTATAACCAACCCAGACGGAACTTACACTTTACAGATAATTTCCTCAGACCCATCTTACATCATAGAGGATAGCCAAGGGATGGTTGGAACAAGGGTTTTTCAGGGTGTGGGGATAGGAGATATTAGTGTGAATTCTAATCTATATTTATACCTTTCCAACTTGGATTACTCAAAGGCGGACGAATTTAACGATTTTTCAAGGTCTTGGTGGGACCACTCTAAGGACATATACCAAGGCCTCACAAACTCTATAGCCACAAATTTGAACGAATATAAAAGGCAAAGTGATATAGAAAGTGCGGTGCTAAATTCCATAGAGGCAAAACTGCAAGAGCTTCAAGGAGTTTCCATAGACAAAGAGTTTATGGAGATCTTTCAGCTTCAAAAAAGCTATCAAGCTTTGGCAAAGGTGGTAAGCGCTTTGGATGAGCTTTTGCAAACCACTTTAAATATGGTTTGAGGTGATGGGCTATGAAGTTGCCGGATAACTTGCTATTTTCAATCTTTCAAGATCAAGACGCAAGAATAAAGAAAGCACTGTCAGAAAAAACCTTAGATATTGCTACCGGAAGAAGGGTAAGAGCTATTTCAGAGGAACCAAGTATTACTTACAACGTTATTGAATTAAAGAAGGAAATAGCTCAACTGTCTCAGCACTCCCAAAACAGGCTCTTTGCAGACACAAACCTCACCTACGTAGACTTTACCTTAGGCAAGATTGAAGATACGATAAAAAAGCTATATGCAGACTTGCTAAGAACAAAAAACAGTGCCACCGTCTCTTCAGAACAACTCATCGCAATGGCTGAGGGCTTTAATCAATCTATAAGACAGCTCCTGGACAGAGTTAATGAAAGATTAGGTCAAAACTACATCTTTGGTGGAAATTCTCTAACTGTTAAACCATTCAATGAAAATACATTGAGTTATGAGGCAGGCCCTGAGGATTTTGAAGTGTGGATCTCTGAAAACTCAAAGGTCTCTGTATTCCTTGAAGGAGGAAGAGTGTTTAAAACTAACCTTTATGTATCACGAGCAACCTTTAACTCACCTACGGATAGCTTCTCTTCTGCTGGAAGCATAACCATACAGATTGGAACAAACACCTATACCATAAACTATGGAGGAGCTGGAGAGCCTCAGAATATTGAGCAGTTAGCAAACTACATAAACTCCACCTTAGGGGATAAAGTTTTAGCTTTTGTATCAACAAACCCAGATGGGACATACTCTTTGGCTTTATCAACAAAAGACTTAAGCGCAGACATGGAGTTTATTAGTATAACCGGCAACTTTTCCACAGGTTTTGATAATCCTAACATCTTACAGGCGATAAAACGTGTCAGGGATAAGCTTGAAAATGGCATATATCCCGATGAGTTTGATCTTTTTTCTATAAACAGAAGCTACGATATTGTTGCAATGAGAAGATCAGAGGTAGGGTCTGTTCTGAATGTTGTAAAAAACTTACAATCCACTCAGGAAAACCTTGATTTGGTCCTTAAAAAGCAAAAATCCGATCTTGAGGATGCAGATATACCAGAAAGCATAATGGAATACACAAGATACAGAATAGCATACGAAGCTCTTATGCGTATCGTGGCAGACCAAAAGGATCTGACGATCTTAAGGTATCTATAAGCTTCTTAAACTTACCTCTCCGGCTGTAAATTTAACTATGCCGTCAGAGGTCCTAAGCAGTAAGCCCCCATCCCAATCTATGTCCTCAAATATACCCGCTATGGCTGTATCAGATTGAACTACCACCTCTTGCCCAAGAAACAACAGCTTTTTCTTTATGCGATCTTTAAAACTTTTGAAGCCAGACCTTACGTATTCGTCCAAAATCTGGTTGAAGATGTTTAGAAGGTTTAACATAAAAACCCTTTTGTCAAAGGTTTTGGCACTTAGCATGTAAAGGGAAGTTGCGTTTAGATGGGCTGGAAGCTCCTTTTGGTTTAGGTTTATCCCCACTCCAACAACAAGCTTATCCTTAGACCTTTCTACCAGCACACCACACACCTTCTTCCCCTTTATATAAACATCATTTACCCACTTAAGCATTGGACTAAAGCCCTCCTTTTCAAGCATCAGTAATACGGAATAACCAACAACCAAAGGAAAAGGAGGGATCTCATTAAACTCCTTAGCATTTAACAAAAAGCTAAGGTAAAGCCCGCCCTCCTGAGAATGCCAAACCCTTCCAAACCTACCCCTACCCTTGCTTTGCCTGTTTGCTACCACAACCGTTCCATAAGGAAATCTTCCCCCTTTCAAAATGTCCTGCGTTGAAGATACCTCATCAAACCACAGCATAAATTCACCTATTCTCATGCCTCAAGCAAGGCAAAAACTAACATCCTTTGGGATGTTTTGTCCCTTCTATAGGAAGGAAACTTTTCACTGCATATGGTACATTGATTATAGGTGATTATTCTTTTTACTCCAAAGCTTTTTATTCTATGCAAAACTTCCAGCTGAGTGTCCAAAAAGAGCCTGCCATTTTTGTGGTGAAGGAAAATAAAGCCATGCCTAAACTCCTGACCCACTTCATAACAGCATGCTTTTGCTGAGGGACCTACAAAAACCAACGGATCCTCTTCTATTTTCAGAAACCTCTCCAAAAACTTCTCCACTATGTTAGCCTTTATACCCCTCCAGCCTGCATGTACCACTCCCACAGCTTCTTTACCTAAGAAGGCCATAGGCACGCAGTCTGCGGTTCTTACACCTATGGGAAAGTTTTTTCTGGTCGTAATTATAGCGTCTCCTTCTAAATGCCACTCTTCCTCTAAATAAACTATCCTATCTGAATGTATTTGCCTAAGTGTAAAAACTCTGTCTTCTGGTTCATAGAGTTTAAGTCCTGCCAAGGCGTTTTGGTATTTTATGACTGTCCAAGCTCCTTTGAGCGTTGGGTGCTTTTTCGTATGCATTCCATCAATATACCAGAAAATCCACTCTCTTCCAAAACCTTCAAACCTTCTATGGTGGTTCCCGAAGGAGAGGCTACTTTGCTTATCCATTCTTCTGGATGTCCTCCAAAAGTTTTAAGCATATAAATGGTGCCCTCTATGGTATCCAAAACCATGTCCTTTGCCTGATTGTAGTTAAAACCTTCCCTAACACCCGCAAGGCAAAGTGCGGATATAAACTTCATCACAAAGGCAGGACCAGAACCTGCGAGGGACGTGAAGGCATCCATTAAACCTTCATCTATCTTATACAAGTTTCCACACTGAGAAAAGCCTTCACAAAATTGTTTTTCCTCTTGATCGCTAACCAACTCATTACAAACGTAAGCTATCGCACCCTTCCCAACCGCCACCGCAAGGTTTGGCATACACCTTATTATCTTCTCCTCTCCCAAAATTTCTTCAATCCTTTTGAGAGAAAGTCCAGCTACAATGCTTATCAGCACCTTATTGCCCTTTAGCTTACCTTTTAGACTTTCTAAGACTTCCTTTGCGTCCTTTGGTTTTACCGCCAGGAGAATAAATTGGGAATTTTCTACCAAAAAGTCCAAGCTGTTTGCCCAGCCAATACCAAGCTTTAATGCCTTTTCTGACTTAGAATGATCCACATCAAAGGCTATAACTTCCCAAACTCTGCTTAACCCTTCCCCCAAGGCACTACCCATATTTCCAAAGCCAATTATGCCTATTCGCATAGCGTGATAAAATTATAATAATGCCTACAAGAATACGCTACGAGGACAGAAATCAAGAAGCTTTATTGCCACCAAAGCAAAGAGTAAGCACTTTTAGAGAATATGCTTTGGGATATTCTGTATCCCTTGCCTTGGACGAAGCGCAAAGGTGTCTTTTTTGCAAAGATGCGGACCAAAGGTGCATAAAGGCCTGTCCCGCAGGTATTGACATACCGGGGTTTATAAAAGAAATAGCTCAAGGAAACTTGGTGAATGCTTACAAAAAGATCATAGAGTCTAATCCGTTTCCTTCTATATGCGGAAGAGTTTGTCCTCAGGAAAAACAGTGTGAAGGTTCTTGCATACTGCACTACGATGTGGTAAGGAATAGAAAGAACAAGGGCTTAGCAGTAGCTATAGGAACCTTAGAGAAGTTTGTGGGGGACTTTGTCCGAATCTCCGGCTTAGATTTGGAAGAAAAGAAAGAGCCAACGGGAAAAAGAGTAGCAGTTGTAGGAGCGGGGCCTGCGGGCTTAAGCTGTGCCTATGAACTTGCAAAACTCGGACACAGCTTAGATGTGTTTGAAGCTCTTCCAAAGGCTGGAGGTGTAATGGCCTACGGCATACCAACCGCAAGACTTGACAGAAGCGTTATAGAATGGGAAATAAAGAGGTTGGAAAAACTTGGTGTGCGCTTTTTCTTTGGTTGGGTTGTGGGAAGGACCATAAGCCTTAGGGAACTTCTTGAAAACTACGATGCGGTCTTTTTGGGCGTAGGTGCAGGAAGAGGTAGTCTTGGAATTAAAGGAGATACGCTAAAGGGAGTATATTCTGCCATAGAAGTTCTCACAAGGGTAGGGCTTTTGAAGGCAAACCAGTTTCCCCAATCTTCCACACCAATAGACCTTGGCAAGAGAACTGCCATAATAGGTGGAGGTTTTACCGCAGTAGATTGTGCCATAACAGCCTTAAGGCTTGGAGTGGAAACTCACGTGCTATACAGAAGAACGAGGGAGACCTCCTCTGCAAGGGATGAAGAATGGGACCATATAGCCGAAGAAGGAGCCATCATACATTGGCTCACTCAACCTGTGGAAATATTAGGAGACAGCAAAGGAAGGGTGGTAGGTGTTAAGTGCATAAAGATGGAGCTTGGCGAACCAGACGAAAGTGGGAGACCAAAGCCTATACCGGTTCCCAACTCAGAACACATCATTGAGTGCGATTCTGTGATCTTTGCCATAGGCCAAAAGGCAAACCCCATAGCCTACGAAGGCATAGAGGGTTTAGAACTGACCCGTTGGGGGACGATTAAGGTAGATGAAAAGTTTAGAACAAGTATTAAAGGTCTTTTTGCAGGGGGAGATGTGGTAAATGGAGGGGATACTGTAGTAAGGGCTATAGTCCACGGCAAGAAGGCAGCAAAATCTATACACGAATACCTTACGGAGGTTTCACTATGAGGAGGATCGTCATAATACTTGCGGTGGTGTTGGCAAGCTTTTTTGCCTTTAGAGCCTGTAACACAAGTCCAGAGGAAGCTTCCAAAGATACTGTAAAGGAGTTTATGTCCGCCATAAGGGAAGGAGAGGGTAAAGAGGCTGTTAAACTGCTTTACCCACCCTTTAGGGATGCTTTGGTACAAGATGTAAAACTACCCATACATATCACCGAGATGAAACCTTCAGAACTTTTGGCTTGCGCCCTTAGTTCCATGGGAGAGAATGTAAAGAAGGTAAAGATAATAGATGTTAAGAGGATAGACGATAAACACGTTGAGGTGTTGGTTAAAGTCATAGATAAAAACGGTGTGGAAAAGCTCTTTTGGTTTATAACCATAAAGGATGAAAAGAGGTGGAAGATTGCAAGCATTTCTAATGTTAAATGAAGCTGTTAATTTGGCAAACTGCCTTCCTTGGGGATGTGGTTTTGGCCACTTCCCTGCTTCGCATACTTGAAGGAAAGTTTTCAGAAATAGGTTTTGTAGGAAGACCTTTTATAACTGAACTGTTAAAGGGCTACAGTGTAAAGCTCATTCCCTTCAACAAAGGACTTTTTGAATCTTTCAGGATAATCAAACAAATAAGGCATTATGATGGGGTAGTTTCTATTCACAGATCTATGCGCACCGCCCTTATACTTTATTTTTCTGGCATACCCTTAAGGATAGGGTTTGATAAGTCGGAGTTCTCTATGTTATACACCCACCGAATTCCCCACAGGTGGGGAATGCACGAAGTAGAAAGAAACGCACAGCTTTTAAAACCCCTTGGAATAGTTCCAAAGAAGGATGAACTTTATCCAAAGCTGTTTGTAGATAAGTTAGAAGTCAAAAGGGTTAAAGAAAAGTTTTTTCTTCCGGAGGATTACGTAGTCTTTTCGCCTTTTTCCAACTTTCCCCTAAAGGAATGGCTCATAGACCATTGGGTAGAACTTTCAAGGGCCATTGGCAAAAAGGTTGTTGTAGTGGGCACAAAAAGGGATGAGGAAAGGGCTAAGATCTTTGAGGACAGTGCAATAAACTTGGTAGGCAAAACTTCTTTGCGGGAGTTTATGGCTATTCTGTCCAAAGCTAAGCTTGTCGTATCCTGCGATTCCTCTGCGGTCCATATTGCCAATGCCTTAGGCGTGCCAGCCTTAACCATATACACCTCTACATCTCCCATCTACGGCTTTTATCCACTAAAAGGCGGATACCTTGTCCCAAATGTTGAATGTTCTCCCTGTTCGCCTAATCCAAAAAGATGTAAAACCAAAACTTACGAGTGTCTTAGGTCTGTTAGCGTAGAAAAGGTTTTTTCTCTGTGCCAAACCTTAATGACTGATTGAGCTAAACCTACCATAATCATTGAGGCTATCATGTTAGAAACACCGTAACTAACAAAAGGTAGCGCTAAACCCTTAGGTGGGATAAGGTTGACAGCCACGCCTAAACTCCAAAGAAAGGCAAGAGAAAAGTTCATGGCAATGCCAAAGGTCAAAAGCTTTCCAAAGGGCTCTGCTATCTTCACCGAGTAATAAAACAGCCTACCCACGAGTATAGCGTACAAACTTACCACTAACATAACACCAACAAAGCCAAGTTCTTCCCCTATTACAGACATCACGTAGTCCGTATCAGCCTCTGGAAGAATACCCATTTTTTGAATACCCTTTCCTATGCCTACGCCAAAGGGACCTCCTTTTGCAAAGGCATACAAGGACTGTATTATTTGATAGCCCTTTTCTTCAGCCTCTGCAAAAGGATCTATCCAAGCCAATATCCTCTCAGAAATATAACCAACCCTTAAAAGGCTAAGGCTAAAGAGAAAAGCCAAAGCTAACAGCGGAAGGTAAAGCTTATAGGGAATGCCTCCAACATACATTATGCTGAGGGAAAGGAGAAGCACAAATACCGCTCCTCCATTGTCAGGTTGTAAAGTAAGAAGTAAAACGTTTGGAAATATCAAAAGAGAAACCCACAAAGTCCAGGCAAAACTTCTCAAAGAACCTTTAACTGCTATGTAGTATGCTAAGAAAACTATTATGGAGATCTTCAAAAATTCTAAAGGCTGTACGCTTTTACCTATCAACCACCTATCTACAGGCTTACCTGTAATGATCTTTTTTATTAGTACTGCAGTGAGTGAAAGAAAGGAAAGAAAAACGAGAGAATAGGCCAACTTTTTATTAAAAAGCTTTCTGTAGTCCAACCTGCTTATGAACTCAGCCAAAATAAAACCAAAGGTAAAGGCTATCATTTGCAAAAGGGGCCTTCTGAGGGTTTCATACTTAAATTCTGCAAAACCAAGTACATTACAGCTGATTATGGCAACTTCCCCCATTATGAACAGAAGAACTACAGAGTAAGCTATCCACCTATCTCCAAACATTTTCTTATCCAAAACAAATAACAGTTTTTTATCTGATTGGCATACTGTGCTAAGTCAAACTGAAGGGGATAAACGATCTCTTCGTTGATTATTTTTTCAGCCTTTTCCACCGCTTCTGAGACGCTCTTGACTTTAAAACCAAGTCCTTTAGAGAGCACAAAGTCCTCCAAGTCCTTTATCTTTTGGGTGTAAGGTCCAAAGATTACAAATTTTCTGTGGTAGATAGGTTCCAAAATGTTGTGTCCTCCTATGCCTTTTGCAAAGGTTCCTCCAACTAAAGATAAGTCGCCATAGCGGTAAAGATGAAAAAGTTCGCCCAATGTGTCTGACACTATTACTCTACAGTTTTCCCCTTTTGAACTTTTCAGACAGGGCTTAAAGTCCGCCAGCTCTTTCATAAAGACATCTACCTTTGAAATATGCCGGGGGACCACAACCAAGTTTAAACCTTTGAATCTTTCAGACAGTTCCTTATAGAAGGTTTTTATAAATTTCAACTCAGAGGGATGAATACTCCCAGCAATTATGGTCTTACCCTCAGGTAGGTTAATCTCCACCTTTTTTCTTTCCCTCTCTAAAACAAACTTTAGGTTCCCGCAAACTACAGCCTTGGCACCAAAAGACTCAAACTTTCTTTTATCCTCTTCGGTTCTGCAAACTATCAGGTCAAACTCTTTGGAAAGGGCTCTTTCCAACACACCCCCTTTTGCATAAGCATTCAGTAAAATCTTTTTAGCTTTTACCCTCTTTATCAGGTAATACCAAAGTTCCCTTTCCATAATTATTAGGGCAAGGGGCTTGATCTGATTTAAAAATCTGTCTACGGAAAAGGGAATGTCTATGGGTAAAGGATGCAATGCGTCATAAAACTCTCTTTGTTGTTGCAAAAAAGCTTTAGCTCTTGGGGAAAAATAGGTCAAAACTACAAAAAAGTGTTTTTTAAGCTCCACAAGTATGGGTTTGGCGGTGTTGAACTCACCTATGCTTGCGCAGTGGAACCAAACAATCGCTTTTTGAGTGGATATTTCTATCTTTGGAAAAAGTCTATTCAACATCGGGGCGAGGGGACTCGAACCCCTGACCTTCGGCTCCCGAAGCCGACGCGCTACCACCTGCGCCACGCCCCGTAAGAAACCTTAAAATTCTTTCTCTCCATCTATTAGCCAAAAACTCTACCTCTTGCACGTCTATGGTTTTGAGTTCCCTCTTTTCCATCAGAACCTTTCCCTTGCAAACCACAGTGTCTATGTCCTCTGCGCTTGCGCTATAAACCCACTGAGAGATAGGATCATAAAGAGGTTTCCAGTGGGGCGCGTCTGTGCTAACAAGGATAAAATCCGCATCGTATCCCGGCTCTATCTTCCCAGCCTTTATGCCAACCGCAGAAAAACCCATCTCAGTAGCTATTTGAAAAGCCTTAAGCGCATCGATTGCTTTTGCATTCAAGCTATACCCCTTTTGCAGTTTTGCCATAAGAGCCATCTCTTCGTGCATGTTCAAGTTATCATTAGAAGCGGGTCCGTCTGTGCCAAGGCAAACGTGAATTCCTCTTTTTATGTAATCCCACACGGGAGCAATGCCAGAGCCAAGCTTTAGGTTGCTCTCCGGACAGTGCAGGACTTTAACACCCCTTTCTTTTAGAACTTCCCTTTCTTCCTCTGTTGTCCATACCACGTGAGCGCACAAAAGCCTTTCGCTTAACAAGCCTAAGCTTTCCAAATGCATTACAGGAGTTTTGCCATACCGATCCTTTATGTTCTCTACTTCCTCCTTTGTTTCGGAAAGGTGGGTGTGGATGTAAAGGTTTTCAGACAGGGCCAGCTCTTGAACCTTCTCAAAGGTAGAAGGTCCGCAGGTGTAGGGTGCGTGAGGGCAAAGCACGGGAAAGACAAGGTCTTCATTTTTAAAAACCTTCACAAAATCCTTTGCCCTTTTTATGTACTCTTCCGGTGTTTTGGCTACCTTCGTAGGAAAGTCCAATATACCAAAGCCCAATCCTACCCTAACTCCAACCTGCTTTGCCACTTCCCCCACCACCTCTTCAAAGAAATACATATCCATAAACAAGGTAGTTCCGCTCCTTATTCCCTCTGCCAAAGCTATTAGAGTGCCATCCCTAACAAACTCCGGAGAAACGAACTCAGCTTCTAACTTCCAGATAACCTTCTGAAGCCAATCCATAAGTGGTAGATCCGCACCAAGCCCCCTTAACAGTGTCATGGGTAAGTGGGTGTGCATGTTAGCAAAGGATGGTAAAAGCAGTTTTCCGTTGGCTTTTATCACGTTTTTAGCTTCTCTGTTTTCCTCACCAACGTATGCTATCTTGCCGTCCTTTACACCTATGTTTAGCCTTTTGCCCCTTTGAACTACGAATGCATCCTCTACCAAAAGGTCTAACATAAAAAGTTAGTATATCACGCCAGCCCTAAGAATATCGTGCATATGAATGATACCTATGGGCTTTCTGTTTTCGTCTGTGATAATCAAAACGGTAATCTTGTAATCTTCCATTCTTCTTAGGGCTTCTGCTGCAAGTTCATCCATCTTGGCGGTTTTTGGATCTTTGGTCATTACATCCTTGGCAAGACTGTTATTTAGGTCACCTCCTCTGTTTATAAATCTCCTTAAATCTCCGTCGGTGATGATACCGCACAGCTTTCCCTCCTCATCCACTACTGCGACAGCCCCAAACCCTTTGCTCGTAATCTCAACTATGACCTTCCCCATGGGATCGGTGTATTTTACTATAGGCACTTCCTCTCCGGTGTGACACAGCTCTCTGACAAGTTTTAGCTTTCTTCCGAGAGCCCCTGCAGGATGTCTGCAAGCAAAGTCTTTTTCCGTAAAACCTCTAAGTTCCAAAAGAACCATAGCTAACGCATGTCCAAGCACCAAAGAAGCAGTGGCGGAGGTGGTGGGAGCCAGATTTAGAGGACAGGCTTCTCTTTCTACTCCCAAAAGCAGATGGACATCTGAATGTTTGGCTAAGGTGGAGTTTTTATTGTTTGTGATAGCTATCAGCTTAGCACCTATGAGTTTTATGTAAGGAAGAAGGGCTATCACCTCTTCAGACTCTCCACTGTTGGATATGGCAACTACCACATCCCTGCCTTCCACAACTCCAAGGTCTCCGTGAAGCGCCTCCGATGGATGTAAATAGTGGGCAGGTGTGCCGGTGGACGAAAGTGTAGAAGCGATCTTTTGCGCTATGTGTCCAGATTTACCTATGCCCGTGGTTATAACTTTACCTTCGCAGTTGAGTATAAGCTCTACCGCTTTCACAAAGGATTGGTCTAGATTTTCCGAAAGATTTACAAGCCCTTTTATCTCCTCCTCTATAACCCTTTTAGCCTTTGCGATAATTTCTTCACTTGGGACGTCTCCCAAACCTTTAAAAGGAGTGACCTTCTCCTCACCTTTTTCCTTAATCATACTTATCCAAACCTACCCATTTGGGTTTTGTTAAGCGAAATGCTGTGTTTAACATGTAAATAAATATAACAGTTTGAGTAGAAAATCAAGGAACAGCTGGAAGCCCTGACTGCTTGGTTTTCGAGGATTTTTCGCAGTGTTTCTGCGTGGAAGTTTAAAATAGTAATTTTCATGATTTAAATCATATTAGCATCATGTGAAAGTCTTTTATACTAAACTAACTGTTGAAAGTTTTTACACTAAGCTAAGAGGTTTGAAAGGAGGAGTAAAATGGCACAGCACGAGGTGCACCACCACCTTGGAGAGCATGAGTATAGCTTTTGGCCCTTACCTATGGGACTAGCAATTCTTCTGCTCCCTGTAACCTTTGTGTCTTACTTTGTGTGGCAAAAGCCCATGCTTGCCCTAATTTTGGGAGGGATATCATTGGTGCTATTCGTCCTGTCTTTGGCTGGCTGGGCCTATGAGTTTTATAAAAAGGGACATGAAGAAGGTTTAGGCTTCCCCGCTATGATTTTCTTCATAGTTTCTGAAATAGTTATATTCGGCACTATGTTTGCAGCTTTCTACATGGCAAGGGTAGCCCATGCGGACAAATGGCCTGAGTGGGTTCCCAAGGAAATGAACCTAATAATGCCGGTCATACTAACCCTTATCCTTTGGACTTCCAGCGGCACTGCAATAATAGCAGAGAAAGCTATAGCTTCTGGAAAAAGATTTTTATCTACGCTTTTCTTCCTAATAACTATAGCCTTAGGTTTGATTTTCGCAATTTTGCACATATATGAGTGGATTCACCTTTGGCACGGTGGCTTTACCATAAGCTCAAACATGTATGGTACAGGCTTTTATGCTCTTACAGGCATACACACATCACATATATTCGTGGGTATATTCATGCAATTGGTTGCCATAGCTCTAATACTAACAAACCAAATATCTCATCATAAGGGACACACTTACATTAGAGCCACTGTTCTTTACTGGCACTTTGTAGACCTTATGTGGCTTTTGGTAGCAAGCAGTGCCTATCTGGTGGGTAGCTTGGTATGAAGCTTATCTTTCTTGTGCTTCTTCCTCTTTTAGCTATGGCTTACAGGATATCCAATTACGGCGAGCAGGATTTGTCAGTCGTGAAAATTAAAGAGGAGCTATACTTGGGTAAAACGATACCTGACGCAAAGGTTAAAACTCTAACGGGAGACGTAAGTCTGAAAGAGTTTATAAACCAAAAACCCGCAGCCCTGATCTTTGCTTACTATACTTGCGAAACCGCTTGTCCTCTCACTGTTCAGAACGTGAAAAAATTAGTTCGCTCAGAATACAAAGATTACAGATTTGTGGTCTTATCCTTTGACGAAAGGGATAGTCTGGAGACTCTTAAGTTATTTGTAGAGAAAAACTTCGGTAATCATGTCCCTAAAAATTGGTTGGTAGGTCTTCTTTCAAAGGAAGATATAAAAAAGCTCACAGAAGCTACAGGCTACAAGTTTTATTACATACCCAGGGACAAAATCTTTATACACACTTCTGCAATAATCTTTATTTCGCCTTCTGGCAAAATAACCAGATACCTTTATGGAGCTTTTCCTACAGAAAAAGACCTCAAACTTGCATTCATAGAAGCTCAAAAAGAACAGCCTAAGCTTAATAATATAATTGACTTGGCTTTACTTGCGTGCTACAGATACGATAGTACAAGGAGCAAGTATGTAATAGATCCCATGTTTATCTTTGCAAGTTTAGGAATAGGTGCAGTGCTTGCAACGCTTGCTATAGGTTTATTTTATAAACCAAAAAAGGAGGTTTTAAGATGAGGCGCGCCATGTTAGGTTTGCTTGGTGGATTTAGTCTAAGCTTTGCCGAACCTCTTGCAGAGCCAGCCCAATTGTGGGACAAGATGTACTACATATGGCTCGCCATATCTGTGGTAATATACCTGGTGGTGTTCATACCAGGGGCTTACTTTTTAGTTAAGTACAGATATAAAAAAGGTTCAAACGAAGAAGCACAGCACGTTCATGAAAACCCTATGCTTGAAGTCCTTTGGACCATAATCCCTGTGATAATAGTTATATACCTTGCGACGCAAAGCTTTGCCTTTTATAAGACTCAAAGGACTGCCCCAGAAGGAGCTTTTGAAATAAAGGTAACGGGTTTTATGTGGGGTTGGTCCTTTGAATACCCTAATGGAAAGCAGGTTTATGCTTTCTTTAACATGTTTGAAGATCCAGAAACAAAGTCTTACCTTCCTTTTGACAAAATACCGGATATGGCAAAAGCTTACATACCTGCAGGAGTCCCTATAAAGGTTCTTCTTACCTCTCAGGATGTAATTCATTCCTTCTACGTCCATCCTGCCAAGGTAACTGAGGATGCAGTTCCCGGAAGGATAACTCACATGTGGTTTAAGATCAACCAACCTGGAGAGTATTGGGTCTTTTGTAGGGAATACTGCGGAACCAAGCACTCCAAAATGGCTGCTGTGCTAAAAGTTGTTCCAAAGGAAGAGTTTGAAAAGTGGTATGGTGAAGCTATAGATAACAAACAAGTATCATTAAATAAATAAAGGAGGTGTAGCCATGGCGGTAGTAGGCGTACACAAACCGTGGTTTGGAGCCAGTGTAAAAGAGTGGATCTTCACCACAGACCACAAAAAGATAGGAGTAATGTACGGTATAACCAGCCTTATATTTTTCTTGATTGCGGGCATATCCGCCTTGGGCATAAGGCTTGAGCTTTTCCAACCTGGTCTGCAGTACGTGGATGAGGATCACTACAACCAACTTTTAACTTTGCACGGAGTTTTGATGCAGTTTTGGTGGGCTGTGGGTATATGGGGATCCTTTGGTAACTTCTTGCTTCCGCTCATGATAGGTGCAAGAGATGTAGCTTTTCCAAGATTAAATGCTCTTAGCTATTGGCTATTCTTTTCTGCAAGCGTTATGGCGCTTCTTACCCTTCTGCCCGGAAGCCAAATAAGGATGATGTGGACTGGTTATCCACCCTTTTCTCTTAACGACAACGCAGGTCCCGTAGCCTTTTACGCCTTAATCATACACCTTCTTGGAGCATCTTCTTTGGCCTCTGCCATAAACTTGGTAGTTACAAACCTCAGCATGAGGGCTCCGGGTATAAGCCTTAAAAAGATGAACCTATTCCTTCACTCCTTCTTGGCTATGAACGTGATACAGATCCTTGGTGTACCAGCCCTTGCGGGTGCAGTGACCATGCTACTTTTGGACAAGTATTTCCACACCGCCTTTTTTGACCCAGCAAGAGGAGGAGACCCAGTTCTTTATCAGAATCTATTTTGGTTCTACTCCCACCCAGTTGTGTATGTTATGATTTTGCCAGCCTTCGGTTTAATCTCGGAGATGATAGCTACCTTCTCAAGGAGGGAAATATTTGGAAGGACTTCTATGATCTTTGCTATATGGGGTATAGCCATACTTGGATTTATGGTATGGATCCATCACATGTTCACCAGCGGTGTGCCAGATTGGATAAGGATCTTGTTCTCCTACACCACAGTGCTTATAGGCGTGCCCACTGGTATTAAGATCTTCAACTGGATAGGCACACTATACAAAGGTTCTATAAGGTTTACCACACCCATGCTTTATACACTTTCTGCCATATTCATGTTCTTGATAGGTGGTCTTACCGGAATACCTTTGGGTCTGCCAGCTTTTGACATAGGTATCCATGACTCTCACTTTGTGGTAGCTCACTTCCACTACGTTTTAGGTATGGCTCTAACCCTTGCGGTTTTTGGTGGATTCCACTATTGGTTCCCCAAGCTAACTGGCAAGATGTATAGTGAATTTTGGGGCAAAGTGGGGCTCGTGTTGATCATGATAGGTTCTAACATCTTTTATTTCCTTCAGTTTATAGTAGGTCTTGAGGGTATGCCAAGGAGGTATGCGGACTACCCAGCCATAGAAAGTTGGATAGTGCTTCACCATTGGCAAACCTTTGGTGCTTTTATTCTTGCAATTGGTATAGCTATAGCAATTCTTAACCTGATCCTATCTGCAAAGTTCGGAAAGAAGGCACCCGACAATCCTTGGGAATCTCCCTCTCTGGAATGGCTCATTCCCTCTCCACCCCCTCCTCACAACTTTGACAAAATACCTCACATGCCAGCGGACTGGGATCCTTACAACTATGAATGGCTCAAAAAGCACAAGGGCAACTATTAAACCTTCGGGGGGTGCTCCCCCGGTTCTGTTTGATAATCTATGAAATGGAAGTTAGCTATAGCCCTGATGTTATTAATCTTAGCTTCTTTTCTATTTGGGCTTTGGTTCTACAGTGATCCTCAAGTTAGGAAAGAGCGGATAGATGAATATAAGGAGAAGATCCTCAAAAAGGAGAGGCGATTTTGGAGTCAGTAAATTATGTGGTATAATGTTTTTTAAACCGCACCTTTTCCGCTTGGGTTGCCCGAAAGGGTGATGGAAAAGGGTGGCAAAACCCAAGGAGGTAGAGCATGAGTGTAGCTACTATGAATGAGCTTTTGGAAGCAGGTGTCCATTTTGGACACAGCAAGGGTAGATGGAACCCAAAAATGGCTCCCTTTTTATATGGAGTCAGGCAAGGCATACACATAATAGACCTAAACAAAACTTTGGTCTATCTTAGGCAAGCCTATCACTTTGTGGCGGACAGCGTAGCTCAGGGTGCAGAGGTGCTTTTTGTGGGCACAAAAAAGCAGGCAAAGGACATCATAAAAGAAGAGGCAGAAAGGTGTGGGGCTCATTATGTAAACGAAAGGTGGGTAGGAGGATTGCTTACAAACTTTAGAACTGTCAGAAAAAGCATTCTAAAACTTAAGACCTTAGAGAGAATGGAAGCGGAAGGAGTCTTTGATGTTTTGCCCAAAAAAGAGGTTAGAGCTCTCAGAAAGAAAATGGAAAGGCTTCGCAAACTCTACGGGGGCATACTAAACATGGAAAGGCTACCAGATATCCTCTGGGTAGTGGATACCGTAAGGGAACATATAGCGGTCTTAGAAGCAAAGAAGTTGGGCATAACTGTGGTAGCCATTGCAGACTCTAACTGCGATCCAGACCTAATAGACTATCCAATTCCCGGCAACGACGATGCTATTAAATCTATAAAGCTTTTAACTTCAAAGATAGCTGATGCGGTCTTGGAAGGAAAGATGAGAAGAGAGTCTTTGGGCGAAGAAGTTGCAGAAGTAACCAAGAAGAGAATTATCACCATTGCAGAAGAAGAAAAGGCTCTCTTTGAGAAGGCTATGGAGATGTCTGAAAAATACGAATACATAGACAAAGGGGCGGAAGAGTTAGAATAATATAAGCTCCACCTCTTCCCCCTCTTTTATTTCTTTAACTCCTTCTTTTACCACAAGGTAGCAGTTGGCACCAACGTAAGAAGTTAGCATATGGGATTGAAGCTTTTGGGAAAAATCACAGACAAGGCTATCGCCTTCCCACCAATAAACCGCCCTAACGAACTCTCTTCTTTCTGCATCTCTTCTGTAAAAATCTCTCTTTATCTTTGCCTTGAAAGTTTTGGGAAGATATTCTTTTGCCCCTTGCATCTTCAGAAGGGCTGGTTTAACCAAAAGGTCAAAGGCAATAGCGCAAGAAACTGGATTTCCGGGTATGCCAAAGAAAAGACCTTTTCCACCATTGTATGTGCCAAAGAGAATAGGCTTGGCTGGTTTTATCCTAACTTTGTGAAACTTTACATCTACTCCCAGCTCACTGACTAAGGTTTTTACGTAATCCTTTTCACCCATAGACACTCCGCCGGTGGTTATAAAGACATCATATTCCCCTATCTGGGAAAGCACGTTTTTAAGCTTTTCTGGATCATCCTCCACGATACCAAGATGGTAAGCAATACCTCCAGCGGAGAGCACTCCAGCCAAAAGAGTGTAGTTGTTGGATGTTCTTATCTGGGATGGCTTAGTTATGGGTTCTCCTATGTCCTTTATCTCGTCTCCGGTGGAGAGAATGGCTACCCTTGGCTTTCTTGAAACTTCTACGTTTATCTTGTTCAAAGAAGCCAAGATCCCTACCTCGTAGTGCCTGATTATGGTTCCCTTTTCCAACACCACATCACCAGCCTTTAGTTCTTCCCCCCTTCGCCTTATGTTTGCCCCCTCTTTCAAGGAGGTTTTTATAAAGACCATTCCGTTTTTCGTCTCTGTATATTCCACGGGTATCACCGTATCTGCTCCCTCCGGAATTGGTGCGCCAGTAAATATTTTCACTGCTGTGCCTCTTTCCACCTTAAAAGACCCTTCTCCTCCCGCGGGCATCTCTCCTATCACCTTTAAGGATATGGGAGACTTTTCCGTTGCTTCCTTTATATCCTCCCATCTAACTGCATACCCATCCATTGCGGAGTTGTCAAAGGAAGGTCTATCTTCTTGGGAAACCACGTCTTCTGCAAGAACTCTGTTTAGTGCATCCACTATAAAAACCTTTTCGGAAGGCAAGCTTCTACAGAAGGATAAGACTATATCCAGTGCTTCCTCGTAGGGCATCATGCCAGAGCCTCTTCCAGCTCTTTTAGGCTCACCAGCTCTTCTGGATGGGCTATCCTTCCCATTACTGCACTTGCTGCCACCACTGCAGGGTTAGCAAGGTATGCTTCGCTCTTTGGATGTCCCATCCTTCCGGGAAAGTTCCTGTTGGAAGTAGATATGCATCTTTCCCCTTCTGCCAATATCCCCATATGACCCCCAAGGCATGGACCGCACGTAGAAACAGAGACTACACATCCTGCTTCTAAGAAAACGTCAATAAGACCTTCCCTCAATGCTTGCATATAAACCTTCTTGGAAGCAGGGATCACTATGCATCTGACGTAGGGATGGACCTTTCTACCTTTTAGGATCTTTGCGGCAATGCGTAGGTCCTCTATTCTTCCGTTGGTGCAAGAGCCTATAAAGGCTTGGTCTATGGATATATGAGTGGATTCGCTAACAGGATGGACGTTGGAGGGAAGATAGGGCCAAGCTACCAAAGGTTCTAACTTGCCAGCGTCCCACTCGTAAATTTCTGCGTATTCTGCATCTTTATCGCTTTCATAGACCTTCCATGGCTTTTTGGCTCTTTGGGATACATACTCTATGGTCTTTTCGTCTGGTGCTATTATGCCGTTCTTTGCTCCAGCCTCTACCGCCATGTTGGTAATGGTAAAGCGCTGGTCCATAGAAAGACTCTTTATAGCTTCTCCTTCAAACTCCATAGCTTTGTAGAGGGCTCCGTCCACTCCAATTTGTCCTATGGTGTAAAGGATCAGGTCCTTTCCCATAACCCAAGGCGCTGGCTTTCCATAAAAGATAAACTTCATGGACTGCGGAACCCTAAGCCAAGTTTCCCCCGTTGCCATAGCATAAGCGATGTCCGTAGAACCCATACCGGTGGAAAAGGCTCCAAGGGCACCGTAGGTGCAAGTGTGAGAGTCTGCCCCCACCACCAAGTCTCCGGGAACTACCAAACCTTCTTCGGGCAAAATGGTATGCTCTATACCCTCCCCTTCTTGGAAAAACCACTTTATACCGTGCTTTTTGGCAAAATCTCTGACGATCTTTGCCTGTTCTGCAGACTTTATGTCCTTTGCGGGCACAAAGTGGGATAGAACCAAAGCGATCTTTTCAGGGTCAAAAACCTTATCTATCCCGTACTTTTCTAAAATCTTTATAGCCAAGGGAGCTGTTACATCGTTTGCCATAGCTAAGTCAATCTTTACATTTACAAGCTCCCCAGCCTTCACTTCTTTTTTACCCGCATGATCCGCAATGATCTTCTCTGTAATTGTCATACCCATAGCACACCTCCTTCTTACACTGTAATTTTTTCTTCTTGCTTACTTTCTTCTTTCTTAAACTCCTCTTTCTTGCACTCGTTCTTTACCTCAACGCCGTAAAGCCTTAGGACCTCTATAAACTCTTCGCAGGATATGGTTTCCTTTTCAAGCAATCTTTTAACCACAGCCCTAATAGGTTCTTTGTAAGTTTCTATTATACTCTTTGCCATGTTGTATGCCTCTGTAAGTATGCACTTTACCTCTTCGTCTATTTCCCTTTTTAGCGCTTCGCTTATGTCTATGGATGTGGTCATGCCTCCCAAGAAGGGATTGACTACCCTTCTTACCGCCACCGGACCTACGTTTTCGCTCATACCCCACATGGAAACCATCCTATAAGCTAATTCTGTTGCCCTCTGCAGGTCATTTTCCGCACCTGTGGTTATGCCTTCTTTACCGTAAAACACTTCTTCTGCTGCTCTTCCCCCAAATAGAACCACAAGCCTTCCCATAAGGTCCTGTTTGTCATACATGTGTTTGTCGTCTATGGGCAGTTGTTGGGTAACTCCAAGGGCCATTCCCCTTGGGATAATAGAAACCTTGTGTAGGGCGTCCGAACCTGGCACCATCAAGCTCATTATGGCATGTCCTGCTTCGTGATAGGCTATTTTTTCTTTTTCCTTTGGAGATATAACCATACCTTTTCTTTCCAAACCCATCGTGATCCTGTCTATTGCCTCCTCTATGTCCTCCATCTCTATAGCGTCCTTTCCTTTTCTTGCAGCAAGGAGCGCAGCTTCGTTTAAGACATTTTCAAGGTCTGCACCGTTAAACCCAGGCGTAGCCCTTGCTACGATCTCAAGGTCTACGTTGGGAGCAAGCTTTTTGTTTCTTGCATGCACCTTTAGTATCTCATACCTTCCCTTTACGTCGGGCTTTGGAATGAAGATCTGTCTGTCAAACCTTCCGGGTCTTAAGAGGGCTGGGTCTAAGATGTCCGGTCTGTTTGTGGCAGCTATGACGATTATACCTTCTGAAGTGTCAAAGCCGTCCATCTCTACCAAAAGCTGGTTTAGAGTTTGTTCTCTTTCGTCGTGCCCCCCACCTATGTTGAATGCACCCCTTGACCTTCCCACTGCGTCTATCTCGTCTATGAATATGATGCAAGGTGCGTGCTTTTTGGCAGTTTCAAACAGGTCCCTTACCCTTGCCGCACCCACACCTACGAACATCTCCACAAAGTCTGAACCAGAAACAGATATAAAAGGCACATGAGCCTCCCCTGCTATTGCCTTTGCCAAAAGGGTTTTTCCAACGCCCGGCTCTCCATAAAGAAGCACACCCTTAGGTGGTCTTCCCCCAAGCCTTTGAAACCTAACAGGATCCTTCAAATATTCTATGATTTCCTTTACCTCCTCCTTTACCTCGTCCATTCCAGCTACATCGTTTAGCGTTACCTTTGGCTTTTCGTCAATATAGACCTTTGCCCTACTTTTCCCAAAGCTGAAAGCTCCCCTTGCTCCACCTCCACCTCCACCGCTTACCTGCCTCATCATGTAAATCCATATACCTATGAAGAGCAGTATGGGTAGCCAAGAGATCAAAAAGGTGAGCCACCAACCACCATGCTCTTGGACCGCCACCTCTACCCTAACGCCTTTATCTATCAATTTGCCAACTATGTCTGTCCCAGGTGGCAAGCCCGTTTCAACCTTCTGACCCTCTGTAGTTATACCTACCAAAGTATTGTCTTTTATCTTGACCTCTTTGAGCTTGCCCTCCTCTGCCAGTTCAAGTATGGTATTTATCGGAGTTTTAACTGCAGACTCTCTGTTTGACGAACTAAACACGTTAAAAGCGAGGATCATAAAACCAATTATTAAAATCCAGGTGAATAAGTTTTTCATCCACTGCATTACTTTCCTCCTAAAAAAATTAAGATAGTGTGAGCTTTACACTTTTCAAGCTATTTCCACTCTGTTTTTACCCAGACGTTTTGCCTCGTAAAGTGCCTGATCTGCCCTTCTGAGCATATATTCTAGGGCTTACCTTCAAGGGTGAGTGTGCATGGAACATTTGTCCATGCGGAAAGGAACTCTATGAGCAAGACCTCAAAGGGCAGTTTGTTTAAAAGTTCCAGGTCATTCATAGGAGTTCTAATAGCTTAGCGAGTTTGCTTTCGTCTGTAAAGCTTGTGGAAAGGTGTGCTTCTGGATGTCCGTAAAGACCGCAAAGTGTTACTACTTTGGTCTTTGTGTGCTTTTTGAGAAGTCTTATTACAAAGTCCGTTCTATAACAATGCACTCCCACAAGCACGGTAAGGTCGTTTTTGTCGTGAAGGATCGTCTCGTGGGGATTCGGTGGGTCCATTTCCAAAGAAGGGTCATACTTTTTTAGTTTGGGCCTGTAGTCTGGAAGAACCTTCACCTGAAATTTTTTAACCTTTTGGATCAGCTTTTTTATCGCTTGGGCTTTCTTTCTTAGCTCCTCTTCTTGCCAGTCCCAAAAGAGCAAGGGCCCTACAACAAGGGTGGGATTTTGGGACCTTTCTATCCACTGGGCTAACTCTTCAAGGGCTTGTTCGTAACTGACCGCTTTACCTTCTATGGTCGCTTCTCCTAAGAATACTTCCTTTTGGACGGCGGTTCTTGTTCTGTCTTCCTGTGGAGATGGCACCGCCTTTGGCTTTTTGTAGTATGGTGGGATAAACTCAGAAAAGTAGGGAGAAAAATCAAATTTTGGACTTTCTTTCCTTTGAACTTGTGGCAGATCTTCTTTTATAGCCAAGGACTTTTCTAAGGTGTCCTTTATTAGGTCCAGCTCTACGGTAAATTCTCCGTGGTATGCCTTTTCCTCTTCTTCTACTCCCAAGCTGTAGCAGGTTGTCCCTACAATATCAAATAGCACTCCCTTTGCACCCTCTTTGCTTGCCTTTTGGAAGATCTCGTATCGTTTTTCGTAAAACTCATAACAGCAGTGGCCTATGTAGGTGTATCCGTTTTCTGCACACCACTTGAGGGTATCTCTCAGAAGCTCAAAGGAGGTGATGGTTATTGGGATCATGCCCTTTTGGTAGGCAAGCCTGTAGGCATCTCCAACAGTGCATCCCCCACACTCTCCACAATCGTCTAAGTGTCTGTAGTCACACCAACGGGGCTTGGCACAATAAGGCAAGAGCATAACCTTTGCGTTCTTTATGTTTTCTATTAGCCCCCCTCCTATACTGCCTATTATTTGATTAAAGTTTTTTTTTCCTATACCAAGTTCAACCCCCTCTATCTTCCTTAGTGGAAACAAGACCGCCTCAACTATATCGTCCACGGTAAGGTTCAAACCTTCCCACTCCTTGTTTTTGAAAAACTCCCTGATCCTTCTTTCTACGTCCGAAAGGTGGGTGTGCTTTAAGTATGCTTCAAGGTCATATATTAGTCTTTTTGGATTTACAAAGAAGTCTCCGTTTATGATGATCTGCTCCAGGACCTTGCGCTCTGGATCTACCTTTGCAGAGACCCTAAAAGTTCCACCAAGACAGCGGTATATACCAAAAAGAAACTCTGGGTCAGAAGAAGACTTCTTAACCTCATAAACCCACTCTGGGCTTTTGTAGTATTCTTTTCTTTGTTCTAAAAGCTTCTTTTCCTCTTCTGTTAGTTCTCCCCACTCAAACTCAATACCCAGTTCTTCTGAAAGACCTTCCAGTATGGCAGAAAAGACCTCCTCCTTTTCCGGAAGCTTTCCCAAGTATCTTTTTACCCACTCCACTCTGTCCTCTGCAGACTTTATACCCTTTGAGGTTAGCTTTTCCACGGGAATCTGCAAAGACTTTAGCATACGCTCCACGTTAAAGTCCATCAAAATAGTTCCTTGATAAAGAAAGGCATTGCCTTCAAAAACTCCACCGGTGCCCGATATTTTTCTACCCTCCACCTCTATGTCGTTCCTTGGTCTAAATTGGGCTGGTATGCCAAGCTTTTGGAGTCCCTTTGCTACTGCGGTGCATATCTTTGCGGTGATCTCCTCAAAGCTTAGGTTTCCAAAGTCTCTTCTGTCCGCTATTACCTCCCATCCTATTTGGGTTTCGTCAAAGTATATGGCACCGCCCCCCGTTATCCTTCTACCCACCTCTATGCCTTCCCTTTGGGTGTATTCAAGTCTAACTTCTTGTTCTACGGACTGATGATAACCTATTAGGACGCACTCGGGCTTAAACTGCAAAAACCTTATGGTATTTGGGATTTTTCCCTCAGACCTTAGCTCAAGCATAATCTGGTCAAGGGCTATGTTCTCGTGCTGTGGCCTTTGGCCTGTATATAAAACCCTCCACATTATTTGCACCTCCTTAAAGTATTAAGTAAAGTATAAAACCAGTCAGTAATCCTGCAATGACATCGTCCGCCACCACTCCGTGTCCCTTGGGCAATCTTTCAAAAAGACTTATGGGAAAGGGCTTTAAGATATCCAAAACTCTAAAGACCAAAAAGGCAAGAACGATCATTTTTAAAGTGGGCTCAATCCAGAGAAAGGAAAAGAAATAGCCCACTATCTCGTCTATCACCACGCTTTCTGGGTCTTTTTCTCTGGTTAGCTCTAACATATACTCTGCACTTTTTACAGCCAAAAGGTAAAGGGGAATACCCAAGAGCAAGACAAGCCACCACTTAAAGCCAAAAAGGTATGCCAAAGGCACACCTAAAAGGGTTCCCACCGTCCCAGGTCCATATTTGAACCTTCCAAGGTAAAAGCCTGTGGCGATCAGCTCCCAGTTCATTGCACCACCTTTATAAAGCTCCTTTTCCTAAGGTTTTCTATTAGCTCCTTCTTTCTCTCCTCCAGCTTTTTTAGCAGGATCTCTTCCCTTAACTCTTCAATAGACTTGCCTTTGTATTCTTCTCTGATCTCAGAAACCCTTGCGATGTATATGTGATCTTTGTCTTCTGCAAAGACCAGATCTCCCACCTTTGCATTCCACACCTCTTTGTCAAGGCTATCCACCAACATCCCCCTTTCAACAGACAACCTTTCAGGGTTAAGCCCAAGAAGTTTGGCTATCTCCTCAAAGTCCCTTGTCTTTTCCAGTATGCTTAGCACCTTCTGCCCATCCTCCTTTTCTACAGTGATTACATCCACAACCCTTTTCACAACCACCTCTCCAGCTTTGTATTTTTCCAAAGCAAGCTCTACAGAAGAAACATCAACCTCCCTTATTAAAATCGCATATATACCCTGACTAAAGATCATTTCACGTCTTAGGAACTCCTTTAAGTCTTTAAGAGTAAGACCTTCAGTTTCCAGCTCTTTTTGGAGTTCTTCCAAACTCATATTGTTAAACTGGGCTAGTCTGAGTATGTTTTGGTCCAAGATCTCTTCTTGAACGCTGAGTCCTTTCCCCTGCACAAACTGGTTTATCAGCCACACATCCAAAAGTCTTGATAGGACTTCCTGCTTGTTTGCGGAGTTGTAAAAGAGCATTCCAAGCTTTAAATCGCTTTCCAAGATTGCTTCGCCATTGACAGATGCAACAACCCTATCAAAGAGTCTTCCCGCAAAGGAAAATGTTACTAAAGTTGCGAAAAGTAAAATTCCACACGATACTTTTTTAATGTGTTCTCCAACCATTCCTTTAAAACCTCCTGCCTTTTTTCCCTTATAAGCTTAGCCCTAACCATGGATTTGGCTTCCTCCAAAGGTATAATGCCCTCGTTTCTCCGTCCAACAACTCTGAATATTACATAACCCGCTTCGGTTTGAATGGGCTTGGAAATGGTTCCGATATGATAGGGACTGAGTTGTTTGCGAAGCGCTTCTGGCAAAGCTTGTATGGAATACCACATAGTCTCACCCTTTCTCAATCCCTTAATGTCTTCCAAAAACTCAATGCCTTTTGAAAGCCGATAATAGGCTTCGTTGGCGCTATCAAGACTATCCGCGACAAAGCGTTCAAGCCCAACCTGAGCAGGCATCTTAAAGTCCCTAAGGTTTAAATAATAGTAAGCTATTATCTGATTTTCATTTACTTGCACACCACCCACCAATCTATCAAGGATCTTGTCTATCAACAGCTCTGTTTTTATAAATTCGCGCACCACCCTGCTTAAGTTCTTAGAGCCTATGTTTCTTTCTATATACTCTTCTAATTCTCTTTTACCTGCAGTAATGCCCATCTTTTTGGCTTCCTGTTGTATGATTTTTGCCCTTACAAGCTCCACCAAAAAGTTCTGAACGTCAAACTTTGTAGCTCTTGCTATTGGAAGGTGAAGGATCTCCCTCCAGTAGGATTGGAAAAGTGAATAGACCTCGTCCCTTTCTATTGTTTCAGAACCTATTCTTGCCACTACGGAAGCCCAAGAAAGACTTACAAGCAGAAGGGTAACAAAAAACCCGAACATGATATAATTTTACACCTTAAAGCGGGTGTGGCGGAATTGGCAGACGCGCAGGACTTAGGATCCTGTGGGCTTAGCCCGTGAGGGTTCGAGTCCCTCCACCCGCATTACTAAAAGGAGGTTTTCATGAAGGTTAGCTTAGAGGAAAGGGAAGGACTTTTTAAGAGCCTTAAAGTAGAGGTCGAAGGACAAATAGTAAAGGAAAGTTTAGAGGAAGTTTATAACCAACTTATTCAAAATGTAGAATTGGAAGGTTTTAGGAGAGGAAAGGCTCCCCTATGGCTTATAAAGGCAAGGTATAGGGACTACATAAGGGAAGAGGTGGGAAAAAAGGTAGCAGACGCAACATTACAAAAAGCAATAGAAGAAAGCAATCTTAAACCGGTGGCTGACATATACTTGGAAGAAGTGGAGCTTGATGAGAAGGAAAATAAGTTAGCTTACAGAGTTGTTTTTGAAGTTCCACCTTCCTTTGAACTTAAGCTGGAAGAGATTGAGAACTTACAGGTTGAAGTGCCAAAGATTGAATTTAAAGAGGAGATGGTTCAGGAAGAGATAAATAGGCTTAGAGATCAGCATGCCCTGTGGGAGCCAGTAGAAAGGGAAATCAAAGAGGGAGACATGGTAGTCATCCAATACAATGTCCAGGATTTAGAAAGCGGAGAAACTTCGGAAGGGGAAACCACGGTTATAGTGGGTCAGAAGTTTTTGAGGGAAGAAATAGAAAGAGAGCTGTTGAACAAAAAGGAGGGAGATGAGATAACCATAGATAGCGTGGATCTGTTTGATGCGGAGGGAAAGGTGGTAGGTAAGGCAAAGGTTAAGATACAGATAAAAGCAGTAAAGGAGAAAGTGCTTCCGGAAGCTAACGACGACTTTGCAAAAGAACTTGGCTTTGGAGAAACTTGGAAAGAAGCGGAGGAAAAGATAAGGGATCTTATAAAGAGTCGCCTTGAAGATTACAAAGAGCGTGTGCGGGAAGGTGCTGTTGTAAAAAAGTTGTTAGAGCTTCATGAGTTTGAAGTTCCTCAAACCCTTCTTAGAAGGGAGCTGGGCTTTTTGGTAGATGCCAGGCTAAAAGAACTTGCCTCTTTGGGTATAGACACAAAATACTTAGACGTGCAAGGAATAGCAAAAGAACTGTTGCCTCAAGCAGTTGCAAACATAAAACTTAGTTATATTTTGGATAAATACGCTCAGGTAAAGAACTTGGAAGTTTCTCCAGAGGAATTGGAAAGCGAATACGCTAAGCTGGCTTCCTTACGCGGTGTGGAGGTAGATAAAGTAAAGGCGGAAATACAATCCAGCGGTTTAGAAGGCGCCATAGTAAAGGACATCTTAAGAACCAAAGCTCTAAAAGACATAATAAATAAAGTAGTTTTCGTAGAAGTTGAAACTAAGGAGGAAAAGGAAAATGAGAATACTTGACCAACTTGTGCCTATAGTTATAGAACAAACGCCGAGGGGAGAAAGGGCTTACGACATATACTCAAGGCTTTTGCAGGATAGAATCGTTCTACTTGGATATCCAATAGATGATCACGTAGCTAACCTTATAGTTGCCCAGCTTCTTTTCTTGGAAGCGCAGGACCCCGAAAAGGACATATACATGTACATAAACAGTCCAGGAGGTTCTGTCACCGCAGGTATGGCTATATACGATACTATGCAATACATAAAGCCCGATGTGGTAACCATATGCATAGGACAGGCTGCATCTATGGGCGCGGTGCTTTTGGCAGCGGGGACAAAGGGTAAAAGGTATGCCCTTCCCCATGCAAGGATAATGATCCATCAACCCTTAGGTGGAATAACCGGTCAGGCGACGGACATAATAATCCATGCGGAGGAAATAAAGAGGATAAAGAACATGCTAAATGAGATACTTGCTTTCCACACAGGACAGCCCTTAGAAAAGATAGAGAAAGATGTGGAAAGGGACTACTTTATGTCTGCCCAAGAGGCGGTAGAATACGGCATAGTTGATAAGGTTATCACAAAGAGAACTTAGGAGGCTCTGTTTTGAGTAAGGTTTATAAAAAACAAGAGCACAGATGTTCTTTTTGCGGTAGGACGCAGAGCGAAGTTCTTGTGCTTATAGCAGGTCCCAACGATACTTTCATATGTGACAGGTGCGTAGAAACTTGCAATGCAATCATAAGGGAGCAAAAAAGTCAGTTGGCAAAAACTGAAATTAGGGAAATTCCAAAGCCAGAGGAAATAAAGGCCATCTTAGATCAGTATGTGATAGGTCAAGAAAGGGCAAAGAAGATTCTTTCTGTTGCAGTTTATAACCATTACAAAAGAATAAGAATGAAAGAGCTTGGCATGAAGTTGGATGACGTAGAAATAGAAAAGAGTAATATACTTATGATAGGTCCTACCGGTTCTGGAAAAACCTTGCTGGCAAAAACCTTAGCAAAGATCCTAAACGTTCCCTTTGCCATAGCGGATGCTACGAGTCTTACGGAAGCAGGATATGTAGGCGAGGATGTGGAAAATGTGCTAACGCGCCTTTTGCAAAACTGTGGTTATGATGTAAAGCTGGCGCAGAAGGGTATAGTGTATATAGACGAGATAGACAAAATAGCCAAAAAGTCTGGCATAAACCCTTCCATAACCAGGGACGTTTCGGGAGAGGGCGTTCAGCAGGCACTCCTAAAGATCGTGGAGGGGACTGTAGCAAACGTGCCCCCTCAGGGTGGAAGAAAGCATCCCCATCAAGAATTTATACAGGTAGATACAACGGACATTCTCTTTATATGCGGTGGTGCCTTTGTGGGATTGGAGGACATAATAAAGCGCAGGCTCGGCAAATCAACAGTAGGTTTTGAATCAGCCATAGGTAAGTATAACCTTGAGGGAAATGTGCTTTCTTATGTGGAGCCGGATGACCTTATCCACTTTGGTATGATCCCTGAGTTTGTGGGAAGGTTTCCTGTTATTGCTGTCCTTGATGAGCTTACAGAAGATGAGCTGGTTAGGGTATTAGTGGAGCCTAAAAATGCTTTGGTAAAGCAGTACAAAAAGCTTTTTGAAATGGAAGGCGTAGAGCTTGAAATAACAGAAGAAGCTTTAAGGGAAATAGCGAAGGAGTCTATAAGGAGAAAAACAGGTGCCCGTGGGCTAAGAGCCATAATGGAAGAGATAATGACGGATGTTATGTTTGAAATTCCATCAAAAAAAGGTTTAAAGAAAGTTTTAGTAGATGAAGAGACTGTGAAGAATAATACTAAGCCTAAATACATCTTCAAAGAAGCAGTTTGAGAGGTTGTTCAAAAAAATCTCTCATTGGGACGTCCCCCCAACCTCTAAGGGAACTGACCTTCTCCTCACCCTGTCCCACAGAGCTTCCACCAGTAAGGGCGGAAGAGGGGAAAGGTCCCTCGACATAACCTTTCCAAGAACAGGGAAGAGGAAGGCTACCTTCAGAACTTGCCAAGCACTTTGAGAGACTTTTTTAGTCTCTCCCCGCTTGGGATTCCTTCCGTTGACGGCCTCACAGAAACTCGGCTCGTCCTGAAGGCTTTTAAGTTTTTCTAAAAGCAAACCTTTTGCTTTCTGAACTTGTTTTAGCTCAGAGTTTATGGCATTTCTTTTGTATTGGTTTGTCTCTTTCTTTAGTTGTTCCTTTAACTCCTCTTCCTTTTCCGTGTAGGTGTAAATGGCATACTCTAAGTATTCCCTGTATGAAAGAAGTTTTAGATAGTTCTCAGGAACTTCTTCTTTAAAACCTAATGCCCTTCTTCCTATCACGTAAGTTCCTGCTATGTCTTTGTCTATCCCAAACTGTGGTGCATATTTTAGTGCTCCTATAACAGAAGTGAAAGCGGGATTTACCTTGATAACTTCTAATCCACTTAGCTTTGCAGTTCTTTCAATCTTTGAAAGCAAGCTCTTAAAGTTCCAATGATGTAGTCTCTTTCTTAGCTTAGCTTTCCCATCCCCACGATAACCACGATTGACTTTCTTTAAGTTTTCTATAGCTATAGCTTTTCCTTTCTCTTTTGCTATTTCTACTATTCTATGTATTTGGTAGGTAGGTCAGGAAACAGTTGTCTTAGATTTTGGTATATTTGGCTATGGGAGTTTTTGTCTTTCAGTAGTTTATAAGCTGACCTTATGGCTGATGATTGCTTACGCATTAATTCCAAAAGCTTTTTTCTGTCTGAACTGTTCAACTGAAGTTTAAACTGCACGCTTACATACATCAGGTTTTTATTATAACTACTCAGCACTGCCTGAAGGATTTTTCGGACAGCCTCAGCTTGATCTTTGGAGGAGAAAAAAGACACACTACCTGAAAATAAAAAGAAACTACAATGCGATGCTTTACGAGCTAATTTATTTGGTTAGCGAAATTCCTAAGGTAGATTCAGAACCTTAGAGCTTTTAGCCACAGATAGGCAACAATAAACCAAAGGGCTGAAAATAGCATGCCAAAGGACGTAAAAAGAAAAGTATCATGCTTTATAGTCAATCCACCAAGCAGTCCCCCAAAAAATGCTCCCAAGAATTGCAAAGTGTTGAAAAATCCCAAAGATAAACCCTTTAAGTCCCTATGGGTTAGCTTAGTAAGAAGGGAAGGGATTATGGGCTCCAAAAGGTGAAAGCCTATTAAAAACAAAACGAGTAGAATAATTGCTCCATATAGGGAATTTAAAATTTGGTAGATCAGAAAGCCAAAACCTATTAGAGCAACACCTAGCAGAAAAACTTCTCCAAATCTTTTTTTTCTTTCTGCAAAAACCACAGCGGGAACCATAAGAATTAGGGATAAAATCAGCGCTGGAACGTAGATCTTCCAATGCTCCACCTTTGGCATACCGTATTCATAAACCAACCTGTAGGGTATGACGGTAAAAATGGCTACAAGAAAGGCATGCAAAACCGCAACCGAAAAGTTTAAAAAAATTTGATTCTTATCCATGAGGATAATGACAAAGTTCTTCATAGACGGTTCTATCTCCCTGCGATGATTCTTTGGTTCTGGAATAAAGAGGGCTAAATATACAGTAGCCAACAGGCTTAGGAAGGCGGTAAGGAAAAACAGCGTAGGCACACCTACCATTCCTGCAATAACGGGGGCAAAGACCAAGCTAAAGGTGAAAACAAGACTAATGGACGATCCGATTACCGCAAAAGCGCTGGTTCTTACTTCCTCTCTGGTTAAGTCTGAAGAGAGGGCAATCATAGCAGAAGAAACTGCTCCAAAACCCTGAACAAATCTTGCCATCACCATAACCCATATGTTTTTAGCCAAACCCCCAAGCAAACTCCCCAAGATGTAGGTTATCATCCCAAAGATTATCACCCGCTTTCTTCCGACCTTGTCTGAAAGATAGCCAAAGGGTATTTGGAAAATAGCTTGCGCAAAGCCGTATATGCCTATCGCAAGGCCTATCAAAAAGGGTGTGGAATCTTCGAGGCTTCTCAGATAGGGAGAAAGGACGGGTAGCAACAAAAAAAGCCCAAGCATTCTGGCAGACACCGCAAAGGAAATGCCTAAGATTACTTTTTTCTCTTCCTTTGTGAGGTTTTTAAGCATTAAGTTAATAGTATAAAATAGCCTTATGCTTATTCCGGAAGGGGAGAGATTTTTCAACTTTGAAGATTCAAAAAAGCTCAAGGACACCTTCGTAAAAGCTTGCGAGCTATTTAGAGATTACAACTTTATACAGCTTCCCACGTTGGAGGTTTATCATCCGCAGGATGCTAAACTTTACAAACCTTTTCTTATATGCACGCAGTCTGACGGAAGTTATTTAGCTCTTAGGTCAGACTGGACCATAAGTTTAACGAGATTTCTCAACAGTCTTAGAAAGGTAGATCTTCCCCTCAAGGTTTTTTATTGGGGACCGGTTTTTTCTCCAAAGGAGTTGGAAGGGTTTCAGATGGGAATAGAGTTGGTAGGTTTTGGATTTCCAGAAGGGGAGTATGAAGTCATAAGCAGGTTGGTGGAGTATCTTCTCAGCTTAGGGCTTAAAGATCTATCCATTATTTTGGGACACATGGGTATAGTAAAAAAGCTTTGCAGGAGTGAAGAGGACAAAGAAAGGCTAAGGAAGAAGAGCTTTTTTGGACTGAAGGAAGAGGACAGTATGTATCACCTTCTGAAGGCTTACGGAGGAAGTGAAGTTTTGGGGGAGTTTTCAAAAAAGTTTCCCGAGTTTTCTGCCGAATGTGAAGAGCTAAGGCGCTTAGGAGAGCTTTTAAAGGATTGCAAAGCTAAGGTTTTCTATGACCTTTCGGAGATAAGAACGCAGGAATACTACACAGGTATAGTTTTTGAGATCTTTCATCCAGAGGTGGGATATCCAATTGCGGGAGGGGGAAGATACGACAATCTTTTTCTACAGTCAAAGGCTGTAGGGGGAGCGGTGTATTTAGAAGCCCTTTTGGAAGTTTTATAATTTTTGTAATGTTTTTAGAATTTGAAAAAGAACTTGCAGAATTAAACGAAAAGATCATCCAACTTAGAAAGCTATATCACCTGGGAGAAAAGGACAAAGAGGAAGAGCTCAGAAGACTTCAAAGAGCTTTTAAGAAAAAAAGCGAAGAAATTTATGCTAAGTTAGGCCCATGGGAGAAGGTTTTGTTGGCAAGGCATCCGCAGAGGCCTCACACGTTGGACTACATAAAGCTTATCTTCAAAGATTTTATAGAACTTCACGGAGACAGGAAGTTTGGTGATGATAAAGCCATAGTAGCCGGTTTTGCTTATTTGGATGACGTGCCAGTGGCGGTTATCGGACACGAAAAGGGAAGGACTACAAAGGAGAAGATGGAAAGAAACTTTGGCATGCCACATCCAGAAGGTTACAGAAAAGCAATAAGAATAGCCAAGCTTGCCGAGCACTACTGCTTGCCCGTTATTACCTTCATAGATACGCCTGGTGCTTACCCGGGCATAGGTGCGGAGGAGAGGGGTCAGTCGGAAGCCATTGCAGAAAGCCTTTACACCTTTGGATACTTAAAGGTTCCGGTGCTGGCGGTGGTTATTGGTGAAGGAGGTTCGGGAGGGGCATTGGCTTTGGGTGTCGCAAATGTAGTTTTAATGCTGGAAAATTCCATATACTCTGTCATATCCCCTGAAGGTTGTGCAGCCATTCTTTGGAAGGATCAGTCCAAAGTAAAGGAAGCATCCAAAGCCCTAAGGCTAACCGCAAAGGATCTTCTTGAGCTTGGAGTTATAGACGGAATTATTCGGGAGCCATTGGGTGCAGCCCATTGGGACTACGCAAGGACTGCAAGGGTTCTCAAATACTGCATAAGGAAGCACTTAAGGGAACTTATAAAGCTAAGCCCTGAAGATCTTGTAAAAAGAAGAATTGAAAAATTTGAGCGTATAGGCTTCTTCTTGGAATCATGAAAAATCTCATAATTCACGCTCACTTTTACCAGCCCCTTAGGGAAAATCCATACCTTGGTGAAATACCATTGGAAGAATCTGCCTTTCCTTTTGAAAATTGGAACGAGAGAATATACAGGGAGTGCTATTTACCTGTAGCCTATGCCCACTACAGAGAAGGAACCATTACAAAGGACATAATAAACTGCTATAGTCATCTCAGTTTCAACATTGGATGGACGCTCTTAAACTGGATAGAGAAGTTCCATCCAGAGCTTGTAGAAAAAATAAGAGAGGGAAGTTCCCATGCCCTGGCTACCTCTTTCAATCATACCATCCTTCCTTTAGATCCGCCGGAAGACAGGGAGGTGCAAATATTTTGGGGCATAAGAGCTTACGAAAAGTTTTTTGGTAGAAAGCCAAAAGGTTTTTGGCTTCCCGAATTGGCGGTGGATGATCTAACCCTTGAGATCCTAAAAAAATACCACATAGAGTTCATAGTGCTTGCACCCCATCAGGTTTCCGCCAAGGGAAACTATTTGAGGATCAATGGGTTGGCGGTTTTTGTTTACAACGGAGAGCTTTCCCACGGAGTATCCTTTGGAGATTTGCTTTGGGACGCGGAAAAGCTTTTCGCATTAATGACACACAAAGGAGAACTTACAGTTATAGCGACAGACGGCGAAACCTTTGGTCACCACAAAAAGTTCGCAGAGCTTGCCCTTGCATATTTGTTTAAAAAGTACTCCAAAAGCTTTACTACCGCAGAGGAATACTATAGGTCCCACAAGCCCGTAGAGGAAGGAAAACTCATTCCTTATACCTCTTGGAGCTGTGCTCATGGAGTAGAAAGGTGGCGATCGGACTGTGGATGTAGCACGGGAGGACTACCAGGTTGGCATCAAAAGTGGAGAAAGCCCTTAAGGGAGGGTTTAGAGGCCATAAGGTCTGCGGTCAAAGAAAAGGCTTACAACCTCTTGGAAAAATACCTTACTGACCCAAAAGTAGCCTTCTTGCACTACGTGGAAGTCATATTAGAAGATTACTCTAAAAAGTCAAAAGATAACTATTTAAGAAATCACGCAAGGAGAAGCTTGTCAAAGGAAGAAAGAACACAGGTATTTAAAGCACTGCATTCGCTTGCTCTTATGCAATTTGCCTTTTCTTCAGACGGTTGGTTCTTTGCAGACATTTCTGGCATAGAAACTGTAAAAAATCTTTTGTATGCCAAAAGGGCAATAGACCTTATGGAACTGAGGCAAGCAGAGGATGTTCTTAAGCAGCATCTGGCGGAAGCACCAAGCAATCTTATAGAATACGGAAATGGTTTGGGCGTTTGGAATAGCTTAGTAAAAGCTCAGGTTTATATACCCTGTGATATAGCACATACCGCTCTGTTTTTGTCCCTGTCCGATGTGAAAAAGACAAAGGACAGAATAGGCTTTTGGGACTTTACCGTAAAAGACAAAAAAGAAAAGTTTTTGGTAGTCTTGAAGGATAAAATTACGGAACAGGAATTTTCTTTTGAATTTGGCTGGGAAGAGTTGCGCTTAGAAAAAGTCCCCCCAAAGTATTTGGAAAGGGTGTTGGATCGTTGGATAGAAACATTTGAAGACAGCTATTTAAACTTTGTCTCGGATCACATCTACATTTTGGAAGAGATAAATTTTTATGCTAAGTCAATTAAACTGCTGAAAGACGTAAGAACTCACTTAGGACTGCTTTTTAAGCTTAAGTTGAAAAAACTGCTGAACGAAAACGCAGGCGTAGAAAGCGTAAAATCAATACTACAAAGGGCAGAAGAGCTCGGTTTAGAATTGGACATACACGAGTTAAAAGACGCCTTTGTAAGATTCTGTCTTAAAAAGCTGGACAAAGAGGAAGAGTTTTTGGAAACAGTAAAGCTAATAAAGGAATACAACAGAAAGGTGGGAAAGTTTGAGCTTATGATAGACCTTTGGGAGGTTCAAAATAAGGTTTGGGAAAGGAGAAAGAACATAAAGGACAGGAGAATTTTTGACGCTCTTAATCTTCAACCAGATGCCACAGAATGACTATTTCGCCCTTTACCTCTCCCCTTTTGTTTAGTTCATCCAGCACCTCCACCACCCTTCCTCTTATGTATTCTTCATGAACTTTGGTAAGCTCTCTGGCTACGCATACGGTTGTGTTATCTCCATAGACCTCCTTTATGGCTTCCAAGCTCTTTATTAGCCTGTTGGGAGATTCAAAGGCAATTATGGTGCTATCTTTGTAGCGTCTTAGTTCTTCCAGAAAGTTGTTCAACCCTTTCTTGGGTAAGAACCCTACGAAGGTAAAACGATCGGTAGGCATGCCAGAGCCTACCAACGCACAGATTACCGCACTGGGACCTGGGATTACCTCTACTGGTATGCCTTTTTCAATGCACGCCCTTATGAGCTTGTATCCTGGGTCGGAGATAGAGGGTGTGCCTGCGTCAGTAACCAAAGCTACGTCTTCCTTCTCCAAAAGCTTGAGTATCTTAGGCACCTGAACGCTTTCCTTTGGCTCGTAATAAGAAAGCAACTTTTTTCCCTCTATCTTGTAGTGATTGAGCAGTATTAAGGTTCTGCGTGTATCTTCGCATGCTATGAAATTTACAGACTGGAGAACTTCCAAAGCCCTCAGCGTTATGTCCTTTAGGTTTCCAATAGGTGTGCTAACGACGTAAAGTTTCCCCATTTTACTTCACCAAAAGGATAGGAATGTTTAAGTGATGCATTACAAAGCTCGTAACGCTCCCCAAGATAAGCTCCTTTACCCTTCCCTTAGAAAAGGCTCCCATCAATAGCAAGTCCATGTTTTTTTCCTTACAATATTCTATCAGTTTTTCTTCAGGAATGCCAAGTATGCCTACATACTGCACATGCTCTCCCACTTCATTAGAAAAGTCCTTTTCCCCCACGTGCAGTGCATAGACCTCTCCTTCAAAAACCTTAGCCAAACTTTTTGCCATTTCTAAGGCCTTCTTTGCCAAAACACTACCATCGTATCCTACGCAGAGTTTTTTTATCTGTCTTTTTTCCTTTGGGACGATCAAAACGGAACAGGCAGATCTTCTGGCTACTATGTCTGTGGTTGAGCCAAGTAAAAAGCCCGAGACAGGTTTGTGAGATTTTTTTCCCAAAACTATCAAGTCCTCTGGATCTGCCTGAGAAAGAATCATCTGATAGGGCTTGCCTACGCTTTGATAAGAGGATACCTTAACTCCCCCTTCTCTACCCAATGCTAAAAACTCGTCCAAAAGCACGCTTGCCTGTTCTTCAAAAAACTCTCTTAGCTTAGAGGATATACCCGCATAATAGTTAAATCCTAAAACTCCCGCTATGTCTTCCAAGAGACCTTCGTCAAGAATGCGCTCGTCTATGATGTGAATACCAACTACTGGAACGTCAAACTTTTGGCCTATGGTAAAGGCATAATCTACCGCATTCCAACTTGTGGGGGACCCATCCAAACCTACCAATATTCTTTTAAACATCCAAGTTCCTAACTTCTTTTGCGTAAGCCTCTATGAATTCCCTTCTTGGTTCCACTTGCTCTCCCATAAGTATGCTGAAAATCCTGTCTGCCTCCGCCGCATCTTCTATGGAGACCCTCAGAAGCCTTCTTGTGGCAGGGTTCATCGTAGTTTCCCAAAGCTGTTCTGGATTCATCTCTCCAAGACCTTTATATCTCTGAATTTCAAAACTACCTTTGGCAAGCTCCATCATCGCATCGGGGATGCTGTGTGCGTCATCCACCACTTTACTTCTTTTTTCCATCCACACTTCCACTGGAAGCTTTAAACTTGTGCCTTCCAAGATTTGCTTGTAGATGATAGAAGAAAGAAGGTCTGCATCAACTATGACCTTCCTACCAGTGCTTTTGTCTGTAAATACAAGTTCGTAGGCACCTTCAAGCTCGTTGTATTTTGGTTCTACTCTGTAATTTTTTAGGCAATCTCTTAGACTGTTGAGCTTTACCTCAAAGGTTTCCCTCTTTCTTAGATCCTCCTCCGTAAGGCGATTCTTCAGCATGCACTCTACTATCTCCTCTCCCTTCTTCCTGACCAACACCCTGTAACCTTCCTCCATCTCCTTTAAACTTTTAAGAAGGTCTATAAGCCTGTCGCCTTTGTATTCTACACCGTTTCCGTCTCTTAAAAGACCTTCCTTCTTTATATGCTCGTAAAGGAAGTTCTCCAACTCTTTGTCGTCCTTAAGATAGAACACCGCCTTTCCTTTTTTGACCCTGTAAAGTGGGGGTTGAGCTATGTATAGGTGCCCGTTTTCTATGATCTTGGGAAGGTATCTATAAAAGAAGGTCAGCAGTAAGGTTCTTATGTGGGAGCCATCCACATCTGCATCGGTCATAAGAATGATCTTGTGATACCTTAGCTTGGAAAGGTCCATCTCTTCTCCTATGCCCGAACCCAAAGAACTAACTATAGCTTTTATTTCTTCGTTTGAAAGGATCTTGTCAAGCCTTGCCTTTTCTACGTTTAGAATTTTTCCTCTGAGCGGTAAAATCGCCTGAAACCTTCTGTCTCTTCCTTGCTTTGCAGACCCGCCTGCAGACTCACCCTCCACTATGAAAAGCTCACATTTCTTTGGGTCCTTTTCGGAGCAATCTGCGAGCTTTCCGGGCAGTGTGCTGTCCTCAAGGGGAGATTTTCTTCTTACAAGCTCCTTAGCCTTTTTTGCTGCCTCTCTGGCAAGAGCTGCCTCAATAGCCTTCTCCACTATGAGCCTAAGTATCTCTCTGTTGTTTTCAAAGTAATTGGAAAGGTTTTCATAAACTATGGATTCTACGATGTTTTTGACATTTTGGTTTCCAAGCTTGGTCTTTGTTTGTCCCTCAAACTGTGGTTCTGGCACCTTACACGAGATCACCGCAACCAAGCCTTCTCTTAGGTCCTCCCCTGTAATGGTTTCTTTAAGATCTTTTTGTATCTTTAGGCTTGGTAATGCCCTCATAACAGCCTTCGTAAGCCCAGACCTAAAACCCGTAACGTGTGTTCCACCCTCTACTGTTTTTATGTTATTTACAAAGCTTTCTACTACCTCCTTATAGTCCTTTGTGTAAGAAAAGGCTATGTCAACTATGACGTCTTCCGCTTCTCCCTGAATTCTGACGATTTCTTCAAAAAGTGGTGTTTTCCCTACCAAAAGATAGGATACGAGCTCCTCTATTCCCTTTTTGAAGTGATAAACAAACTCTTTGTTTATCCTTTCGTCTTTTAGTATAAACTTACAGTTGGGGTTAAGATAAGCCAGTTCCCTAACACGCCTTTCAACTATGTCGTGTTTTATCTTTGTTGTTTCAAAGATCTCCGGGTCCGGTTTGAAGGTAACCTTTGTGCCCCTCTTGGTAGTTTTCCCAATAGTCCTAACTTCCGTTATTGGTTCTCCCCTTCTGTACTCTTGTCTGTATATCAAACCGTCCCTGTATACCTCCACAACGAGCCACTCAGAAAGAGCATTAACCACAGATGCACCTACACCGTGAAGACCTCCGGAGTATCTGTAAACCTTTTTGTCAAACTTTCCCCCAGCCCCCAACATGGTAAAGACCATCTGAACCGCGGGAATACCAGTTTCGGGATGGATGTCTACGGGAATGCCTCTTCCGTTGTCCTCCACGGTTACGGAGTTGTCCGCATGTATTGTCAAGGATATCTGATCGGCATAACCTGCCATATGCTCATCTACCGCATTGTCTAAAATTTCCCATATAAGATGATGCAAACCCCTCTCCCCAACGTCTCCTATATACATAGAGGGTCTTGTCCTTACATGCTCTAAACCGGTTATTGCCTTGATTGCTTCCGCTTTGTATTCTTCGGATAAAACTTTTTTGTTGCCCATGCTGTGTTTTAAAACACCCCCGGCGGGATTTGAACCCGCGTTCTCCGCCTTGAAAGGGCGGTGTCCTGGACCTGGCTAGACGACGGGGGCTAGTATGCTTATTATTTTAGCATACATTTCAACGTCAGTCAAGCTTGGCTGGAAGTTTGTTCAATTTCGCAAACATCCGTAGCACCAAAGATGTCCCTCTTGCACGCTTCTAAAGGAATAACTTTGTAAAAGCTTTCCAAGTATTCTGCAAAATTATCCAGTATATGCTTTGCCCAAAGGCTTGACGTATAATTGTAGTGTTTGCTTATCAGATTTCTTAGTTCCTCCTTTTCCACATCGGTTATAAGCTTTCTTGCCATAACGTAAGAGCGGTTTATCTTCTTTGGAAGCTCTGGATCAAGAATGTAGGCGTATCCTCCTGTCATACCGGCACCGAGGTTGTATCCTACCGGACCAAGGACTACCACTATACCACCTGTCATGTATTCACAGCAGTGCATACCTGCACCTTCTACTACCGCAACAGCCCCGCTGTTTCTAACTCCAAAGCGCTCCCCAGCTTTTCCTGCAGCAAAAAGCTCTCCACCCGTAGCACCATAAAGACAAGTATTCCCCATGATCACGTGGTTTTGAGTATCCTCCACATCAGAAGGTCTAATTACTATCCTACCCCCATACATACCCTTACCTACATAATCGTTGGCATCTCCTATAAGGGTCAAAGACATTCCCCTGTGGTTGAATGCACCAAAACTCTGCCCTGCGGTGCCAAAGAAGGTAAGGTTTATAGTATCTTCCGGCAATCCCTCATCTCTGTATTTAACCGCTATGTAGTATGCAAGGCGAGTAGGTATAGACCTGTCTATGTTTCTTATTTTGTATTCTTTTTGCACTCTTTCCCCCTTTTCTATGTATGGCAGTATTTCTTCCTCTATTTGCTGTGCTAGCGGACTCCTTCTTGGGTTATCGTTTCTGTCCACAAGACACCTTAAAGGCTTGTCCTTTGGATAGTCCTCCTTCAAAAACTCTTCAAGTTTAATCCTCATTGAGCCAGGAAGGTGATCGTAGGTTATAACTTCCAGCAGATCTCTCCTTCCTATTATCTCATCCATGCTTCTAAAACCCATCTGCGCCAGTATTTCTCTTACTTCCCTTGCTACCGCTCTAAAATATGCCATAACATTTTCTACTTTTCCTTTAAACTTTTCCCTATACTTTGGGTCTTGCGTTGCTACTCCGGTAGGACACTGGTTTGTATGACAGAGCCTTGCCATCACGCAACCTTCCGCTATCATTGCAGCAGTTCCAAATCCAAATTCCTCGGCACCAAGAAGGGCTGCAATTATCACATCTTTACCCGTTCTCAGCCCACCGTCTACCCTAAGACGCACCTTGTCTCTTAGGTTGTTCTCCATCAAAACCCTTTGGGTTTCAGCCAAACCTATTTCCCAATAGTTGCCCGCATTCTTTATTGAACTGTAGGGACTTGCACCCGTTCCTCCTTCCGCTCCACTAATTTGCACGATGTCTGCATAAGCCTTTGCCACTCCTGCGGCAACCGTTCCCACTCCCGTTTCAGCCACAAGCTTGACGCACACCTTTGCCTTTGGGTTAGCTTCCTTTAGGTCGTTTATAAGCTGGGCTAAGTCTTCTATGGAATAGATGTCGTGATGGGGTGGTGGAGATATTAGGGTAATGCCGGGTTGGGCGTGTCTTAGCTTGGCTATGTATTCGGTTACTTTGTGTCCCGGCAGTTGTCCTCCCTCTCCGGGCTTGGCACCCTGGGCTATCTTTATCTCAATGTCTTTGGCAGAAGCCAAGTAGGTGGGGGTTACACCAAACCTTCCGGATGCAACCTGCTTTATGGCTGAGTTTTTAATAGTCCAATACCTTTGTGGATCCTCTCCACCCTCTCCAGAGTTACTCTTCATTCCAAGGCGATTGCAAGCTTCCGCTAAAACTTCGTGAGCTTCTGGAGATAGAGCACCTAAGGACATTCCCCCTGTGACGAATCTTTTTAGTATGCTTTCTTCTGGTTCCACCTCCTCTATGGGTATTGGCTTTTCAGCCTTTTTGTAAGTCAAAAGATGTCTTATAAAAGCAGGCCTTTCTTGATTTGCAATTTTTGAAAACTCTTTGTAGTCGCTGTAGTCCTTAGTTTCTAAGAACTTGTGAAGAGCCCTCACTACGAAAGGAGACCAAGCGTGCCATTCTCCACCTTTTCTAAATTTCATCTCCCCACCATAATCCAACTGGGGATTCTCCACCTCGTAAGCCATGTCGTGTCTTTTGAGTAGGCTTTCTTGGATCTCAAAAATTCCGTCTGCCTCTAAGGTTACAGGTGTGCCCGGAAAGTATTCTTCCACAAAGTCCCTGTTTAAGCATACGGTGTCAAATATCTTTGCCCCTTGGTAAGAGTTAAGGGTAGATATGCCCATCTTGGACATTATCTTGAGTATTCCGTCCTCAAGCGCTTTTTTGTAGTTTAGGATAGCCTTTTCGTAGGGCAGGTCTATCTGTCCAGATTCGCAAAGTTCTTTTATGGTTTGATAGGCTAAGTAGGGATAGATAGCAGAGGCGCCGTAACCTATCAGACAAGCCATATGGTGGGTGTCTCGTGCTTCTCCTGTTTCTACCACTATGGAAACCTTGTTGGAAAGATTTCTTTCTGAGAGCCACTTAAACACTGCGGAAACTGCCAGAAGGCTTGGCACCGCAAGCCTGTATTTGTTTATGTTTGCGTCTGATAATACTATAATTTCTGCACCTTCCCTTACCGCTTCTTCCACCCTCCTGCAAACGATCTCCACTCCCAGCCTAAGGTCGCATATGGCAATACCTTCATACATAGCGTCGTATATGAGGTCCGTTATACGCCTTTCACCTGCCAAATCCTGAAGCTCAACTATGCAGTAACTTCTTTCCTTGGGATAGGTCATGGGAACCCAAGCGACCTTAAAGTTTTTCTGCTCCATAATGGCTTTAAACTGGTTAGGAAGAAGTATAGGACTATCTATCTGAAGCCTTTTTGCGTGTTCAGGTGTTTCCTTCAGGAAATTTCTCTTATATCCCAAGTTCATCCGCAGGGACATAACCGCTCTTTCCCTTATGGGATCTATAGGTGGGTTGGTAACTTGGGCAAACCTTTGCTTGAAGTATCTGAAAAGCAGCACTGGCTTTTCCGAAAGGGGTGGTATTGGTGTGTCATCTCCCATTGAAAAGGTTAGCTCTTTACCCTCCTTGGCCATGTAAGCTAAAACGTTTTTTATCTCCTCTTGGGTATATCCAAAGGCTATCTGTTTTCTGAGCAGATCGTTGTCCTTATTTATCTTAAAGGACTCTTCTTTTACTATATCCTTTAGTCTTACAAGATATCTTTCTATCCATTCTCCATAGGGTTTTTGCTTTGCCAATCTTTGAAGTATCTCTTCCGTCTTTTCAAGCTTGCCTTCCCTTGGATTTACCAAAAGGGTATCCCCTGGTCCAAGCCTTCCCTTTTCTTTTATCTTCTTCCCCTCCAAATCTACCATACCTACCTCAGAACCTAACACCAGGATGTTGTCCTCGGTAAGAATATACCTTGATGGTCTAAGGCCATTTCTGTCTAAGTGCGCTCCTATCACCTTCCCGTCCGTAAAGACTATGGCTGCAGGTCCATCCCAGGGCTTCATCAAAAGGGACTGATACTCAAAGAACCTTATAACCTCCTCCGAAAGCCAAGGCACGGACTCCCAAGCGGGAGGTATGAGCATGTTTATGGCATGCTCTGGAGAATATCCGGCCAACACCAAAAGCTCAAAAACCCTGTCCAAAGAAGCTGAATCACTTTCTTGATAAGATACCAAAGGTCTTACGAGCTTTATCCTTTCACCAAATAATTCATGTTCTAACTCGTGCTGTAAGGCTATCATCCAGTTTCTGTTACCCAAAAGTGTGTTTATCTCCCCGTTGTGAGCTAAATACCTAAAAGGTTGGGCTAAGTTCCAGTTGGGAAAGGTGTTTGTAGAGTATCTTTGGTGGAAAAGGCAAAACCAAGACTCAATCCTTTCGTCCAAAAGGTCCGGATAGAATACATCCAACTGAGGAGCGACGAGCATTCCCTTATACACCAGCGTTTTTGAGGACAAAGAGGCAAAGTATAGCTTGTCTTTTAGCTTGTTGTCCGTTTCTATGGTCCTCCTTAAAAGGTAAAGCTCAAGCTCTCTTAAAGCTGGATCTACCCCTTCGCAGTCCAAAAGAAGATGAAAGATTTTGGGCATAACCCTTAGGGCAGACTCTCCCACCGCAGAGCTATCTATGGGCACCTCTCGCCATCCCACCAGCTTAAACGGACTTTTTCTTATGTGCTCTTCCACTTTGTCCCTTATGTCTTGGTATAAAAAAACCACTCCAACTGCTAAGTTCTCTATGGAGCTAATGGAAAGTTTTTTCTCCTCTATGTAATCTTTGAAGAACTCCCTTGGAACCTCTATCATAACACCTGCGCCGTCCCCTGTTTTGCCGTCTCCACCTATGGCACCTCGGTGGGTAAGATTCTTTACCGCTTGCACGCCCCACCTAACTATCTGATGGCTACGCTCTCCCTTTACATGACACACAAAACCCACTCCACAAGAATCGTGTTCTATAATCGCCATCTTTCACTCCTCAAAAAAAATAGTATAATGTTTTTTAAAGTTAATTTGCGATGGAAAAAGTAAAGTTCGGTGTGCTAACCGTATCGGATAGAGCAAGCAGGGGAGAATACGAGGACATAAGCGGAAAGTATATTATAGAGTATCTTCACGAAGTTGTGGCAACCCCCTTTGAGATCGTTTATAGGGTGGTGCCGGACGAAAGGGAGATTATAGAAGGGGCTCTCATTCATATGGCGGATGTGGAGAAATGTTGCCTTATTCTTACCACTGGAGGAACAGGTCCCGCACCAAGGGATGTAACACCCGAGGCTACCGAAGCGGTGTGTCAAAAGATGCTTCCGGGCTTTGGAGAGCTGATGAGGGCAGTATCTTTAAAGCAAGTGCCCACAGCTATCCTCTCAAGACAGACAGCGGGTATAAGGAATTCAACTCTGATCATTAACCTTCCCGGAAAACCTCAATCTATAAAGCTGTGCTTGGATGCGGTGTTTCCCGCAGTGCCTTATTGCATAGACCTAATAGGTGGTCCATACATAGAAACCAAGGAAGAAAGATTAAAGGCCTTTAGACCTCAGAAGTAAAAAAGCATACCTTTTCCCCCAAACTTATCCCAAATCTTTCCTTTGCATTTCCCATAGGAACAAAGAGCTCCATGTATCCAAAGCTTCCGCACACTGCGTTTATCTGCTCCCTTTCCCCTTCCAAAAAGTATCTAACTACCTTTAGTTTTTGCCCTCTAAATATAGCATGAGAGTATTTACCGCAGGGTACGTTGGTAATGGCGTTGCCGTATCTGTCAAAGTGTATGACCTTACCTTCTATTTTGTCTTTGAACTCTTTTGCCTTCTCCCACTCAAGCAAAAACTCATACTCTATCCTTCTTCCTACCATTTGCAAAGGCACACCCTTTGACAGATAACCGCACACTGGAGCAAAAACATCCCTGCCGTGAAAGGTTTGATTTATCCTTGGAAGTGTAAAGTTTTCAATAAGATAGCATTCGGGGGGCATAGCTATGTCCCTTAGCGCCAAATCAAACAGTCCGTTCATTGGTCCGACAAAGGTATAGGCACCGCACCTGACAGCTATTGCCTTTCTTTCTGAACCTACTCCCGGATCCACCACTCCAAGGAATATACTCCCTTTGGGAAAGTATCTGTAGTGAGCCTTTAGAATGAGCGCACCTTCCATTACGTTAAAGGGTTCTACTTCGTGGGTCAGATCAACTATCTGACAGTAAGGGTTTATGGAAAGCAAAACCCCCTTTACCGCTCCCACAAAGCCATCCTTTGTTCCAAAATCCGTAAGCAGAACTATCAGGCTCAACTGTTTATAACCTGCACCTTATCCCCTTCTTCTATAAATGCAGAATGAAGTTCTCTAACCGCTAATTCTCCGTATTTGGCTTCAATTAGACAGGATATTTTTATTTCAGAGGTGGATATTGCCATTATGTTTATGTTGTTTTTGTAAAGCACTTCAAACATCTTTGCAGCAGTTCCGTAGGAGCTTTTCATACCTATGCCAACAATGGATACCTTGGCTACATTGTCGTCCCTCTCCACCCCCTGAGCTCCTATCTCTTTGGCAACTTTCTTAACTATTTCTTCCGCTTTGTCCGCATCTGACTTATTCACCGTAAAGGACATGTCCGTATATCCCTGATGGGACACATTCTGCACTATCATATCCACCACTATGTGAGCATCCCCTAAGGCTTTGAATATGCTGTAAGCTATACCTGGCCTGTCTGGCACCCTTACTACAGTTATGCGGGACTCTTTTGTGTCTAAGGTTATAGCTCTTACTTCCACCTTTTCCATGACTTCCTCCTCCGGCACTATCCATGTGCCCTCCTCTTCGGAAAAGGAACTCCTTACATGTATTCTAACACCATACTTCATGGCAAACTCAATGCTTCTTGCCTGCATAACCTTAGCGCCAAGGGAAGCCATCTCAAGCATCTCTTCGTAGGAGATGTAAGGTATTTTCCTTGGTTTGGGAACTATTCTTGGGTCTGCGGTAAAGACTCCGGGCACATCCGTGTATATTTCACAGTCTGAGTTTAAGGCGTGAGCTAAGGCTACCGCCGAAAGGTCCGAACCACCCCTTCCTAAGGTGGTTATCTCCCAATCTTCCGTCACACCTTGAAAGCCTGCAACCACTACTGTGTATCCCTCTTCCAAAAGGTTTTTTATCCTCTGAACCCCTATTTTCTTTATCTTTGCCTTTGTATGGACCTTATCCGTTATTATGGGCACTTGCCATCCGCATAGACTTACCGCAGGAACACCAAGCTTGTTAAGGGTTAGTGCAAAGAGGGCTATTGCCTGCTGTTCCCCCGTGCTTATGAGCATATCTACCTCCCGCTCCGAAGGAAACTTATCTATCTGTTTTGCTAAATTTATAAGCCTGTCTGTCTCTCCCGCCATAGCAGAGGATACAACCACTACCTTATAGCCTTCCTCTATCTTTTTTAAAACCCTTTTTGCTGCGTTCTGTATTCTTTCTAAGTCCCCTACGGAGGTGCCACCAAACTTCATAACAAGGATTTTGCTCATGAAACTTTTATTTTAACAAACTCACAAAACTCCCTAATTGGGCACACATCACACTTTGGTTTTACCGGTTTGCAGATTGTTTGCCCAAAGGCGACCAAAAGTCTGTTAAAGTCCATCCAATATTCCTTTGGTAAGATCTGGGTTAGAACCTTCTCTGTTTGCTCTGGAGTTTTTGTGCTTACAAGCTTCCACCGGTTGCAGATGCGATGCACGTGTGTATCCACTCCTATAGCAGGTTTTCCAAAAGCTTCCACAAGGACTATGTTTGCTACCTTCCTTCCCACCCCCTTCAGCTTCAGAAGTCCCTCAAGGGTGTTTGGCACCTCACCGTTAAACTCTTCTTTAATTTGTAAAGCCATCTGCTTAAGGTATTTTGCCTTGTTTTTGTAAAAGCCCACAGGATACAGCAAACCCTCAAGCTCCTTTTGGTCTATTTCCAAAAGATCATCCAAACTCTTTACTCTCTCAAAAAGCCTTTTGCAAACTTCGGCAGTTGTTTCGTCCTTTGTGCGAGTAGAAAGAAGGGTGCATATGAGCGCTCTCAAAGGGTCTCCTTTCTTTTGAGCCTTCAGCTTTTCTATAGGCGCATTAAGGCGGTCATATTCTCTGCGAAGAATTTGTATGACTTTTTTCAACTCCTGAAGCTCCACCGAGGTTTATAATTATAAAGCTATGGCGGACAGAGAGCTTGACATAAAAGGTGAGGTGTGTCCCTTTACCTTCGTCAAAAGTAAGCTGGTTTTGGAGCAGATGGAGGTGGGTCAGGTTCTCAGAGTTATTTTAGACTATCCACCTTCTGTGGAAAACGTGCCAAAAAGCATGAGGGAAGAAGGACAAGAAGTGCTGGCAGTTAATAAGTTAGACAACGGCAGTTGGGAAATACTCATAAGGAAGGTTAAATGAGGTTTCTTTTTATAGTAAGCAGTGATCCTTTTTCAAAAGACTACGCAACTATTTTAAAGCTCACAAAAGAGTTGGTGAAAAGGGGAGAGGTTATTATCTTCTTTACGGGCAACGGTGCTTATTACACCATAAAACCGGAAACGGAAGAGTTTAAAAAGCTTGGAGCAAGGCTTCTGTTTTGTTCCCATTCTGCCCACCAAAGGGGCATAAAGGACCCCCTTCCTTTCTTTGAAAGCAGTTCCACCTACAACCTATCAAAAATAATGCTTGAATGCGACAAAGTCCTATCTTTTAACTAATGAGAAAAAAGACTTTTTTAGATTTATCCCTCTCTGAACTTGGTGTGGGAACCTATTTGGGAGATTTGGACGAAAAAACTTCACAAGGCTACAGGGAAGTTATACGTGAAGCTTTCAAAAGGGGTGTTAATGTAGTAGATACTGCCATAGTGTATAGGTATATGAAAAGCGAGCGGGATGTAGGCGTGGTAGTGAATGAGTTGGGAAGGGAAAACTTTATTATATCCACAAAAGGGGGATATGTTCCCTATGAAGTAGAACTTGGAGCAGATCCGAAGGATTATTTTTACGAAAACTTCATCAATACAGGCGTTATAAACATTCAGGAGATGACACCACAAGGACACTACTTAGGAGCTAAGTTTATAGAGTGGTGTTTTAACAAAAGTTTGGAAAACTTGCAAACAGATTACATAGATATTTACTTTCTTCACAATCCTGAAGAACAACTGAGCTTTTTCTCAAGGGAACAGTTCTTAAAAAAGTTGGAAGAGTGCTTTTATTTCTTGGAAGAAATGGTAAAAGCTGGAAAGCTTAAATTTTATGGGCTTGCCACCTGGAGTGGTTTTAGAGTATCCCCTTCCTCAAGGCAGTATTTATCCTTGGCACAGATCGTCAAAGTAGCAGAAAAGGTTGGTGGTAAGGATCATCACATGAGGTTTATCCAACTTCCATACAACTTAGGAATGACAGAAGCATACACTCTGAAAAATCAGGAAATAGACGGAGAAAAGCTTTCCACCCTTGAAGCTTGCGAAAGGTTGGGCATCTACACCTACACAAGCGCATCCATCTATCAGGGTAGGGTGATCGGCCGTGTCCATCAAAAACTGAAGGAGTTTTTCAATCTTGAGAAAGACGTTCATGTTGCCCTTCAGTTCGTAAGGAGCACTCCGGGAGTAGGCACCGCACTGGTAGGAATGAGCAAGCTATACCACCTAAATGAAAACCTTGAGCTGTTTGAAAGACCAAAAGCAGACCAAAGCACGTTCCTAAAACTTTTCCAATAAATCTGATGGTTATACCGTAACTTATAAAAACCCTTCCAAAACCTCAGAAATTCTTAACAATTTCTTAACAAAGCTTTTCGTCTTTACCTTATGCTATAGCAAATCATGGAAAGAGGGAGCTTTCTAAGCCTCATAGAAAGCATAGACAGGTTTGCAGTGGGTATATTCCGTCAGTTTTTAATAAAGGAAGAGGATAACAGAGTTTTAATAATCACGCCCAATGAGGAATACAAAAAATGGGCCATGGCGTATCTTGCCACGAAGTTAAAGGGATTTGGGAAAAGTATAGTCGTTGAATGTGAAAAAGAAGTAAAAACCTCCCCTACTGTAAGGAAAAACAACCTACTGGACAAATACACCTTTGATAACTTTGTGGTAGGACCTTCCAACGAGCTTGCCTACAAGGTATGCCTTGAGGTGTCAAAAAATCCTGGAAAACTATTCAACCCGGTATTTCTGTATGGGAAGTCTGGCTTAGGAAAGACGCACCTTTTGCACTCCATAGGCAACAGATTGAAACAAACCCACAATGTTCTTTACATATCCTTGATGGACTTTTCCGACGCTATGGTTAAGGCTTTAAAAGAAAACAGAATAGAAGAATTCAGAGAATCCTTTTTGAATTTGGATGTGCTTCTTTTGGACGACGTTCAGTTTTTGGTAGGAAAGGAAAGGACTCAAATAGAGCTCTTTAGAATTTACGAAAAGCTACAGGCAGAAGAAAAGCAAATAGTTCTGGTTAGCGACAGACATCCAAAAGATCTAAAGGATGTATCCGAGAGGCTTATCAGCAGATTTGAAAGCGGGCTTATCATAGAGATAGGCTTGGATGAAGAAACCAAAAGGAGAATAATAAAGCAAAAGCTGATCCTATATGGTTTGCCTTTGGACGAGCCTACAGTAAATTATGTATTGGAAAATACAGGATACAACGTAAGAGAGATAGAAGGTTTTATACAAACTTTTAAAGTTACAGGATTTAAGCCCAAACCTAACAAAGAAAACGTAGAAAAGAAGGTAGAGACGGTAATAAATCTTGTTGCAAAAAGCTTTAAGCTAAACCCAGAACTTTTGAAAAAGGAGACAAAAGAAAGGAAGGTCATAAACGCTAAGCATATTGCGATGTATTTTTGCAAAACGATCCTGAACCTTTCTTATGCTGAAATAAGCAATCTCTTTGGGAAAAAAGACCACACGTCTGCGCTGTATGCTATAAAAAAGGTAGAACAAAAGCGCACGGAGGATAGGAAGTTTCAGTATATGATCTCCTTCCTTGAAAAAAGCTTAAGGAAAAGCTTAGGTTTATAATACTTTTCAAATGGATTTTCCTGAAATTCTCATCATACTGCTCGTTGCTATGGTAGTGCTTGGTCCTGAAAAAACCATAGAGTTAGCTACAAAGTTGGGAGAGTTTCTAAGAAAGGTAAGGGAAACCTGGGATGAGCTCAGATACCAGATGTATATGGAGAGCTTAAACAAGAAGATTATGGAAGAGTCAGAACAAACCCAATCCTTAGAGGAATCACAAGAGGAAGGAGTTTTAGAATACATAGAGGAAGTTAAGGCTAAAGAGGTGGAGGAAAATGAGTCAGGAACTACCCAAAATGCCTCTGACGGAACATCTGAGGGAACTCAGGCAAAGACTGATTAAGTCTGTGGTTGCCTTCTTGGTTGCTTCTGGTGTTTCCTTTTACATAGCCCAGTATATTTTTGAAATCTTAAAACAGCCTGTCAAAAAAGCTTATCCCCAGGTGGAGCTTATAACTCTGTCCCCCACTGAACCGCTTTTTATACTTATTAAGATCTCTGTGGTCTTTGGTTTTATACTTTCTTCACCTTTGATCTTTTACCAGCTTTGGAAGTTTGTAGAGCCAGCCCTCTATCCCAATGAGAAGAGGATGGTTATACCCATAACTTTGTTTTCTCTGATTCTTTTCATCTTAGGTGCAAGCTTTGCTTACTTTTTGGTGATGCCCATAGCTCTCAAGTTTTTAATTGGTATAGGCTTTTCCCAACTTCAGGCTACACCTTTTTTGTCCGTCAATCTCTACATATCCTTCCTGCTTAAGATGATAATCGGTTTTGGTATTGCCTTTCAGCTTCCCATAGTGCTTTTCTTACTGCAAAGAGTGGGCTTGGTTACAGATGCGCAGTTAAAGAGTTTCAGAAAATACTTTATAGTTTTGTCCTTTGTGGTTGGTGCCTTTATTGCCCCCGACGCTACAACTCAAGTGCTCATGGCCATACCCCTTATACTGCTTTACGAAGTTTCCCTCTTAATTGGCAAATTGGGTAAGAAAAGAAAGACAGAAACCGCAATAGAGGTAGCAAAAGAAGATGTTTGAAAGGATAGCTATAGTAGGTGTTGGTTTTATGGGGGGAAGCTTTGCGCTCAGCGTAAAATCCGTTCTTTCTTGCCAGATCTTTGGAGTGGATATAAATCCGCAAGCTTTGGAAAGGGCAAAAGATCTGAAGGTGATCCACGAAGGCTCTACAAACATAAAAGAGCTTAGCTCTTTCAGACCTGACTTGGTTGTGTTGGCTACACCTGTTAGGACTTTTGAAAGTATAGCAAAGGACTTAAAAGAATGCCTTTCTTCGGAAACTGTAGTAACAGATTTGGGAAGTGTTAAAGGGCACTTGGTTTATACAGTAGAAAAGATTTTGGGAAGCAAGTTTGTAGGAGGACACCCTATAGCGGGAACCGAAAAGTCTGGAGTGGAAAACAGCGTAGAGGGTCTTTTTAAGGGCAAGAGAACCATACTTACACCAACCCAAAGGACAGAAAGGGACGCTTTGGAAAAGGTAAAAAAGCTTTGGGAACTGATAGGATCAAAAGTTGAGTTTATGGACCCCTTTTTGCATGATGTGGTCTTTGGAGCGGTTTCCCATCTTCCCCATGCGGTAGCCTTTGCACTAATAGACGCTTTGCTCCTGCTTACAAAAAGAACTGGTATAGACCTATTCCAGTATCCGGGCGCAGGCTTTAAGGACTTTACCCGCATCGCCGCCTCGGATCCCATAATGTGGAGGGACATCTTTTTGGAAAACAGAGAGAACATTCTTGAGGCTATTGACTGCTACAGTTCTTCCTTAAGAAGACTTAGGGAATTGATTTCAGAAAAAAGGGTGGAGGAATTGACCCAGTATTTGAAGGAAGCCAGGGAAAACAGGTTAAGAATAGAGTAGTGTTTTAGCTTTTTGGCAAATTTCTTTTACTTCTTTTCTTATGTCTCCCTCGTTTGGTCTGTCCAAAAGCCGGTCAAACATATAACTTCTGTCCGTTTCTTCAAACTCTTCAAAATCTACACTTAAAAGCACTTGTTTTGCTTTTGAGTTTATGAGTTTGGGAATATCTTTACCCGCCAGCTCGCACCAAATTAATGCCCAAGCCCTTGCCAAAGCAATGGGATGATAGCCACCACCACCAAGGTAAATTCCATCTCCCAAAGCTTCTCTAATTAGTCTAAAAGCACTCAAAAGTCCCCAGTTGGAAAGCTCAAACTTGGAAAGATAATCTTCTTTCAAACTATCGGTCCCCAGCTGAAGCACATAGACTTCTGGTTTGAACACTTCCAAAGCTATTTCCAAACCCTTCTCTAAGGCATACAAAAATTCGCTGTCGTTTAACCCCTTAGGCATAGGAAGGTTTAGGTTGTAGCCCTTTCCTTTACCTTTGCCTATTTCTTCCAAAAAGCCCCTATTAAAGGGAAAAGCATATTCGGGAGATTGGTGTATAGAAAAGACAAACACCTGGTTATCTTCATAAAACCCATCCTGCACACCATCGCAGTGATGAGCATCTAAGTCTATGTAAAGTATAGCTTTGAAACCTTTTTGTTTTAGGTAGTTTATGGCTATGGCTGGATCGTTGATAAAGCAAAAGCCGTGCGCCTTGTTTGGATAGGCGTGATGCATACCACCTGCCGGATTAAAGGCTCTGTAACCCTCCAAATAGAGCTGAACCGCCTGCACAGTAGAACCTGTAGCAAGCACAGAGCCCTTCCACATAGCAGGTGAAATAGGATTTTCCAAAGTTCCTATGTTGTATCTTTCTCTTATCTCCTTACTGACCTTCCCGTTTTCATCCACCCAACGTAGGGCGTTAAGGTAATCTTCTGTGTGAAAAAGTCTTAGCTCTTCCAAAGACGCTTCTCTACTCTCTACGTAGTTTTCTAAAAGGTCCATAGATTTTAAAAACTCCAGCAGAAGACTAACCCTTGGTATTCTGAGCGGATGGTTTGAAGTATATCTAAGGGACCTGTAGGCATAGCTGGCAACAAGCTTAGCTTCTTTCATCGCTTATGTAGATTCTTCTGATGGGGAAGGGTATTTCTATGCCTTCCTCTTCGTAAGCCTTCTTTATTCTTTTTATAAATTGGTGTCTTACGATAAACTGGGCGTCTGGATCCAATACCCTAAGCACCACGTTGAAGTTTATACCTGAATCTCCAAAAGAGGTGTATCTTATAAAAGGTTCAAAGTTTGGGTCTGCTCCCTCAATCTCCTTTTGAATTTCCCTTGCTATTCTTACAGTTACCTCTTCCACCTTTTCAAGATCATCAAAGTATGATACAGAAAGCGGGATGACCAAAGCGCTTTCCAAACTTGGCTTATGATAGTTTATAACAATAGAATTGACTAACTTTGAGTTTGGAATAATCACCAGGTTGTTATCTCTTCTTCTTATGACGGTATTCATCCAAGTAATGTCTTGAACGTAGCCCTCTTCACCGCTTTCCAACCTTACAAAATCTCCCACCTCAATCTGTCTGCTGGCTATTATGTTCAAACCGGAAAAAAAGTTAGACAGAGTTCCCTGTAGCGCAAGAGAGATGGCAAGACCACCTATACCAAGGGTGGTTACAAAATGAACTACGGGAACTCTCCAAAAAGAAAGCAAAGTTATTATGCCCAAAACAATGACTAAAAACTTTATTATTGCAAAGATTATGCCCGTCTGAGGAAATCTCATACTGGTCTTTGAAAGGTAAAACCTCAAAAGCTCTGAGGTAAGATTGGCAAAAAACAAAGTAAGGGACAGAATGAGAAGGGACATAAACACCTTTTCCAAAAAAGCTCCATGACCTATTGCAAAAGGAGGATAAAGTCTTAAGGTCAAGTAAAGGCTTATTAAAACTACCCAAAGCAAAGAAGGAAAGCGAATTATCTTAAGCACTATTCCAAAATAGTCCTGCGTTAGTTTTCTAAGCCATCCAAAAAGAAGTTTCCTTAGAATAAAGAGCAAAGTCAAGAAAACAATAAAGGCAGCAAAACTAATAAGGAGTTCCCTACCTACCATCTGGGAATCTGTCTTCTGAAGGTTCTAACCAATTTATAGCCCACTAAGAACCCTCCTATGTGGGCAAACCAGGCCACACCACCCATGCTGGCAAAGGGAAGCGTAAGAATACCGTTTATTATCTGAATAAAAACCCAAAGGCCAATAAAGAATATAGCTGGCACTTCCACAAAGGTAAGAAAGAAAAAGATAGGCACGAGGGCTAATATCCTTGCATGAGGGAAAAGATACAAGTAAGCTCCAAGCACTCCGCTTATGGCTCCACTTGCCCCTACCATAGGTATGTCATAGCTACCGGTTAAAAAGCTAACAAAAGTCTGTATCAAACCTGCCCCAACTCCGGAAAGTATGTAAAATAAAAGATACCTAAGCTTTCCCAATTTGTCTTCCACGTTGTCGCCAAAGACCCAAAGAAACCACATGTTGCCTATTATGTGAGGCCAACTACCGTGTAAAAACATGTGAGTAAGCAATTGGTGAGGGTTGAAGAACAATTCCGATGGCACCAAGCCAAAGCTGTAGATAAAAACATTAAAATCCGTTTCGTCTAAGCTTACCTGATAAAGCCACAAAATTGAGCAAGCTATTATTATTGACAGATTAACCACGGGAAAACTTCTGCTTGGGTTTATGTCCTTTATAGGAATCATCCAACATAAAATTATAATGTGTTGTTTTTCTTGCTAATTTTCTTCCTATCTGGATGCACTATTGTTATAAGGGATAAGTCCGAGCAAAGCAAGATTGGAGAACATGATCAGGGAAAATACCACACTCTTCGCGTATATTGTCCTACAAAGTTAGAGACCTTGGGATTTTACTGTTCTGGCTCAAGAGCTTACAGTAACTTAGTTCAGGCTGGTAGTAAGGTTAGAATTTACAGCTACCAAACTGGGAAAAGCATAACCATAGCAGTCTTTAGAAAAGAAGATATAGATGGTGTTTGTGTGCCAGAAAGGTTTGAACCTCTTCTTGGCAAAAGCCCCTTTAGAGCAAGGATGGAGGTTGAAAGGTGTGGGATTGATGGTATAACTGAGTGCCCACCTGTTATAAGAGGTCTTGCCAGTTGGTATGGGCATCCTTACCATGGAAGAGAAAGCTCTTATGGAATAATCTTTGACAAAGAGGGTATGTATGCAGCCCATAGGGAACTGCCCCTTGGAACTCTGCTGAAGGTAAAGAATCTCAGGAACGGTAAAGAGGTGGTAGTAAAGATTATAGACAGAGGTCCTTTTAAAGGAGATAGAGTTTTGGACCTTTCCGAAGGTGCAGCAAGAAAATTAGATATGATAAAGGACGGAGTGGTTGAGGTGGAAGCGGTAGTCCTTAGATGTGGAGATTAAACGCTCTCTACTATGTTTCTGATTATTTCCCTTTCCAATGGAGAGCTTACTTTGGGTAGTATAGTGTCTATTACAACAGCCTTTGCAGATCCATACCTTTCCAACCTTCTTGCACACCTTATCGTATCTCTTATGGAGAACACGAACTCCACAGGTTCTTCAGACTTTTGGCTTTGGTAATCTCTGTAGGCTTTCCTTATGGCATTGGCAATCTTTAGAAGTTCAAAAATTAGCCATATCTGTTGTTCTCTTTTTGGAGTTTTAAGTTCCATTCCTTTTTCTGTTTCTACGCCATTTACTACCGCATACCAAAGGTAAGTAAAGTCTTCACTGTTTATGTCAGAAAGGGATGAAAGATAATCTTTTAGTATGATCGCTTCGTCTGGATAGAAAAAGCCCCTTTGATCTTCAAAGGGAGGATAATCCACAAACATAACATCTGCACGGGACTTTATGTCCTGCGGAAGTTCAGAAACACCAAGATAGTGCTGTGGATTCATCCCACCAACAAGGATCACGTCACTACGGGCTTTTATAACCTCACCTGTGGGCAGTGTAAGATACCTCCTGTAGTCAAACAGTGGATTAAATAGCTTTACCAGAGAAGGGGGCAAGGTGTTTATTTCGTCTATGTATATGACCGCTCCTGGCGTTTGCAGGGCTTTTACAAGCTCAGAAAAGACCCTCTTTGTGCCCCTCTTTGGATCAAACTCGTAGGTGTAGGTTAGGTCCTCCTTTTCCATCTTTGAGTGGCACGGGATGATGTAAAGGGGTCTGTTGGTAAGTGCGGAAAAGACCTCCACCAAAAAGTTTTTACCCACTCCCGCATCCCCTTCCAAAATGAGAATGCCTTCTCCAAAGCTGAGTTGGTCTTTTATCAAAGATACAAACCTTTCTAAGTTTTGCACAAACCAAGGGGTTTCTTCAAAAGACACAAAGAGGGGAACCCTATAAGGCTCGTAGGAAAACAAACCGTTTAAGTGTCTTAGATAGCTTTTTATCCACTTTGGCATGGACCTTAGGTCTTCTATGGGGACAAGGTTTGAGTAGCGCTTGGGTTCAAGCACCACACCATCCTCTCTCTCAAAAACTACCTTTGTAAAGACCTTTCCATTGATAAAGAGCTTATCCTCTGTTTTTAGTCTCCACAACAGCTTTCTCTTTTGTCCGTCAAACTTTGGAAACTCTTCATTACCAAAAAGTACCTTGTCCCTTAGGTTTTCTATCCTGAACCTTTTTAGTCTGTAAGATATTATCCGTTCCTGAATTGCTTTCTCTAAAAGTCTTTCCCCTTCTAATTGAAGCTCTTTTGGTAGCTTGCTCAGAAGGTCTCTAAAATCCTTCACCTCCTGATAGCTTTCCAGCTCTTCAACGCTTGAACCCTCTCGCTCCAGAAAAGACTGCCTCAATCTTTCCAAACCATCTGCCAACATCCTCTTTAAACTGGTATTTATTTGATCTTTCAGCTTTGTTAGGATCTCTATCTCTTCTTTTTCCTCTGCGTTGTTTAACCAGTCCTCCACCTCTTTTAGCTCTTTCTTTGAAACCTCACCTCTTTTTAGCTTTTGCTGTATATCATCCAGAAAAAGCTCTAACCTACGCTTTTTCAAAAGCTCCTCTCCCTGAAGCACAAGCTCCCTTATCCGTCTGAGTGGAATATCTAAAGAATAAAGCTCCTTTAGACCTTTTAAACCATCTAACTGAGAAAGGCTTTTAGCTTTTTCCACACTGGAGACAAAATCCTTGTAGAGTTTTTCTGCCTGTTTTATGAGCTTTTCTTGTCTTTCCTTTGGGTAGATAAAGTCCAAAAGGTTAGAACCAAGTTTTATCAATTGGTAAAGTTTGCCTTCCTTTGTGTCCAAGACCCTGCTTGTGTATATAGAGCCGTCCTTAGACACCTTCACCACTGAATAGCCAAAGCCTTTCAAAGTTTGTAGGTATTGTCCGGAGCTAAGATCCACTATGCCTAAGCTGTTTTCCTCGGCATCCGCAAGGAAGACAAACATACCCTCTTCGTCACCGTCTAAGCCCGAAACCCGTATGGGAACGTCCAATTTAAAAAGCTCCTCCTCTTTATTAACATCCAACACAATTACCTTGTTATCTTCACCCAAAACCAGCTTAGAACCAAGCAGGGAGATGGCCCTTCCGGGCTTATAAGGCAACTTTTTTACAAGGCTTCCACCCATACTGTATATAGCACATCCTTCTGTTCCAGAAACAAAGACCTTTAAAGAAGGTAAGATCTTTATACCCTTGATCTCCCCAACCTCCGAGCAAGAAAATACACTCTTAAATTCCACCGTTTTAAGAGATAGGTCATTTGCGATGTCTATGGTATAAACCTTATTACCCACCACACCAAAGGCTAAGATACCCCTTTTTAGGTCCAATCCTGCGGAGGGCCTTATCCCCTCCTGTGAAAGTTTAAAACTTTTCCACATACCGGGATTATTCGGGTCTTCCATGCGATATACCACCAAGTAAGGTGGTGTAAGCAAAGCTAAAAAGCCTTCTTTGAACAGTATTTCCGAAACAACCTGTGCAGGTGGGCGTGCTGGTAGTCTATGAAATCTACCTTTCCAATCGTAAAACTGGAGGATACCATACCTCCTTCCTACTAAAAGCCATAGGGCATCTTCGGAAACACCTATGGTTTCTATCCAAAATTCCTCTACTTTTGTATCGGGATCTCGCTGAAGGTCCTCCTCCAACCAAAGCCTTAGCACACCCTTTGAAGACTGTATTTCGTAAGTTTCTCTCCTCTGTTTCTCTTTACTACCTAAAAGCCTCTTAAGTATCTCCATTTAAAATGAGTTTAAAGCTTATATGACAAAGGAGTATAAGTTTTTGATTATATCCTTATAAGGCAATGTTATAAGTCCTCAAACTGCGAGGCTGTTCGAAAAATCCTTCAGGCAGTGCTGAGTAGTTATAATAAGAACCTGATGTATGTAAGCGTGCAGTTCAAAATTCAATTGGATAGTTCCGACAGAAAAAAGCTTTTGGAATTAATGCGTAAGCAATCATCTGTCATAAGATCAGCTTATAAACTGCTAAAAACCAAAAACTCCCATAACCAAATATACCAAAAGCTAAGACAACTTTTTCCTGACCTACCTACCAGATACATAGACTCTGCTATCTACAAAATGCTTGGCAAGTTCTGAAGTCCGCCCTCCTCTTCCCTGTTCTTAGAAAGGTTCTACCAAGGGACCTTTCTCCTCTTCCGCTTGTGCTTGTGGAAGCCCTGTGGGACAGGATGAGGAGAAGGTTAGTTCCCTTAGAGATTGGGGGGACGTCCCGATAAGGGATTTTCGAACAACCTCCCAACTTCTTGACACAATTGTTGCTTTGTTTATACTATCCTTTATGCTAAGAAGCGATGCTATAAAGAAAGGGGTAGAAAGGGCACCGCATAGGGCACTTTTGAGGGCCTGTGGGCTAACAGATGAAGACTTTGATAAACCACTTATAGGCATAGCCAACTCCTACATAGACATAATCCCAGGACATGTGCATCTTAGGGAGTTTGTGGAACCTATAAAAGAGGAGGTACGCAAAGCGGGTGGTGTGCCAATAGAGTTTAACGTCATAGGAGTGGATGATGGTATTGCAATGGGGCATTACGGTATGCACTACTCTTTGCCCTCAAGGGAACTCATAGCGGACTGTATAGAGACTGTAGTAGAAGCCCACCAGCTTGATGCACTAATTTGCATACCAAACTGCGATAAGATAGTGCCTGGTATGCTCATGGCTGCGGTCAGGTTAAACATTCCTACCATCTTCATAAGCGGTGGTCCCATGCTGGCGGGAGAGCTAAACGGAAAAAAGGTGGATCTGATAAGTGTTTTTGAAGGTATAGGACAGCTCAAGGCTGGAAAAATAAACGAGGGACAACTAAAACTCATAGAGCAGTCTGCCTGTCCCACCTGTGGCAGTTGTTCTGGGATGTTCACTGCCAACTCTATGAACTGTATTACAGAAGTTTTAGGTCTTGCTCTTCCGGGAAACGGCACCATACCGGCGGTGGATCCAAGAAGGGAGCTTTTGGCAAGAAAAGCAGCAAGAAGGATAATGGAGCTTTTGAAAGAAGACATAAGGCCCAGAGACATTCTTACCATAGAAGCCTTTGACAATGCCTTTGCGGTAGATATTGCCATGGGTGGTTCTACCAACACAGTTTTGCACCTTTTGGCAATAGCCAACGAAGCAGGGATAGATTACGACCTAAACAGGATAAACGAGATCTCAAAGAGAACGCCAACCCTTTGTAAGATCTCACCCTCATCTCATTATCACATTCAGGACTTGGACAGTGTGGGAGGCATACCGACGATCCTTAAAGAGATGATAAGGGGTGGATACCTGCCCTATCCGGACAAGCTTACAGTTAGCGGAAAGACCTTAAGGGAAATAGCAGATTCTGCTCCAGATGCGGATGGCGAAGTGGTAAGAAGGATAGAGAATCCCTACTCAAAGGATGGAGGCTTGGCGGTTTTGTTTGGCAACCTTGCTCCAGAGGGTAGCGTGGTGAAAACTGCGGGCGTAGATGAAAAGATGCTCGTTTTTAAGGGTAAAGCCATATGCTTTGACTCAGAAGAGGAAGCGGTAGAAGGTATTATGTCTGGTAAAGTTCAACCGGGACATGTGGTAGTTATAAGGTATGAAGGTCCGAAGGGTGGTCCGGGTATGAGGGAGATGCTCTCTCCCACATCCGCCATCATGGGTATGGGCTTGGGAGACAAAGTCGCTTTGATCACAGACGGAAGGTTTTCCGGTGGAACGAGGGGAGCATGTGTGGGACATATCTCACCAGAGGCTGCCGCAGGAGGTCCCATAGGCATAGTCCAAGACGGAGACGAGATACTTATAGACATACCAAACAGAAGGATTGAGCTTTTGATATCGGAGGAAGAGTTTAAAAGAAGGATGGAAAGCTTCAAACCAAAGGAGAAAGAAATAAAAAGTAGGTGGTTAAGAAGATACGTAAAGTTTGTCCAAAGCGCTTCTAAGGGAGCAGTCCTTTTGGCTTAATGGAGTTTTACTCACCTATAACGGATTATGATGTTTATCTGTTTAAAGAAGGCACGCACACGAGGCTTTACAGAAAGCTTGGCGCCCACCTTGTGGAAGGGGGATGCCATTTTGCTGTTTGGGCTCCAAACGCTAAGGAAGTATTTGTTTTCGGAGACTTTAACGACTGGAACAAGTTTTCCCATCCGTTGACAAAAAGAAAGGACCCTTCTGGCATATGGGAAACCTTTGTTCCCGGTGTTTGGAAGGGTTGCAAGTATAAATACTTTGTGGTTGGTGCAGATGGTGTGGGAAGAGAAAAGTCAGACCCTTTTGCCTTCTTTTGCGAACAGCCACCGGGTAATGCGTCCATAGTTTGGGACCTGAGCTATCATTGGCAAGATGAAGCTTGGATGAGGGAAAGGGGAAAACGCATTGATTATCATGCTCCTGTGAGCATCTACGAGGTGCATTTAGGCTCTTGGAGGAGGGTGCCAGAGGATCAAAACAGGTTCCTTCAATACCGAGAAATGGCCGATTGGCTTGGAAAGTATGTGGAAGAAATGGGATTTACTCATGTGGAGTTTTTGCCTGTGATGGAACATCCCTTTTATGGTTCTTGGGGATATCAGATTACCAACTACTTTGCTCCCACCTCAAGGTATGGCACACCCCAGGACTTTATGTATCTTATAGATAGCCTGCACCAAAGGGGCATAGGGGTGATCTTAGATTGGGTCCCTTCCCACTTTCCCACAGACGAACACGGACTTGCATACTTTGACGGCACCCATCTTTATGAATACGAAGACTGGAGAAAAAGGTGGCACCCAGACTGGAACAGCTTTGTCTTTGATTATGGCAAGCCAGAAGTCAGGTCTTTCCTTTTGAGCTCTGCTCACTTTTGGATAGATGTTTATCATGCAGATGGGCTAAGAGTAGATGCGGTTGCGTCTATGCTTTACTTGGACTATTCCCGATCTGAGTGGGTCCCAAACATCTACGGCGGTAAAGAAAACTTGGAAGCCATAGAGTTTTTGAGAAAACTCAACGAAACCCTTTACGGGGACTTTCCAGACATTCACACCATAGCGGAGGAATCTACTGCCTGGCCTATGGTAAGCAGACCCACTTACGTAGGGGGACTTGGCTTTGGCTACAAGTGGAACATGGGATGGATGAACGATATTCTCTTTTACTTTTCAAAGGATCCGATCTATAGAAAATACCATCATGATAAGCTAACCTTTAGCGTATGGTATGCCTTTTACGAAAACTTTATCCTTCCACTTTCTCATGACGAAGTGGTGCATGGCAAAGGCTCTTTGCTTAACAAAATGCCAAAAGACGATTGGCAAAAGTTTGCCAACTTAAGACTTTTGCTCTCTTATATGTATGCTTTCCCTGGGAAGAAGCTTCTGTTTATGGGCGGAGAGTTTGGACAGTGGAAGGAGTGGGACCACAACAACAGCTTGGACTGGCATCTTTTGGAGTATGCACCCCATCAAGGAATCCAAAGGCTTGTAAAGGATCTAAATCACATATACCGCAGAGAAAAGGCTTTGCATGAGCTGGACTGCGACCCTCAAGGCTTTGAATGGGTAGATTTTTCAGACTACGAGCAAAGTATAATAAGCTTTTTGAGAAAATCAAAGGATGGCGAGACTATTTTGGTAGTTTGCAACTTTACCCCAGTGCCAAGGTATAACTATCGGGTTGGAGTGCCAAAGAAAGGAGCATGGATAGAGATCTTCAACTCAGATTCTGAGCTTTACGGTGGTGCAAACATAGGAAACATGGGAAGGGCAAAAGCTGAAGCTGTGCCTTTTCACGGAAGACCATACTCTTTAAGCTTAACCTTACCACCTTTAGGTGCGGTGTTTTTGAAGTGTTTTGGATGATAAACTCATTTGGAAATGAACATGCTTGCTCCATTCTTTTGTAAAATTCTCAACTAAGGCTTCTTCAAATGGGGGTTGGGCATACTTCCTTTTCATAGACTGTATTTTAATTCTTCAGCTAAGAGCTTTCTATTATTTTTATCTCTTCCTCTGTTAAATCGTAAAGCTTATAAACAAGCTGGTCTATTTGCTTTTCTAAATGGCTTGTGTCTTCGTCTGGGTTTTGTTTTTTGATGGAGAGGATTTGATCAACCAAGCTTTCCAAGGTCTTAATTATTTCAAAATTTTTAAAGTTCACTTTCTTTACGGGTAATTTCCCTATGTAATACTCATCAAAATGCATTGTTCTTATGGCACGGTTGTATACAAACCAGTAATAAAACCACTCTGCTAATCTTGAGTTCAAAATCCCCAAAATATAATTGTAGCTGTAAGTTGAAATATCGTATATAAACGTATTCATAACAGTATCTAGGGTTAAATAACCTATATTGTCAAAGGTAGCTATTATTATTATCCTATCAAAAGGTTTCATAGCATGAGCAACTATATTTTGCGAAATTATCTTTTGCTTTCTGAGAAGATTTAATTTCTTCTTATTCTGTTCGTCCATTTTAGGTATGGAAATCTTTTTTATATCTCCGTATATGGTGAATTTTCCAATATTGTCACCTCTTATAACTTCTATATCACCATCAGGCGTAATGTATTTTTGAAATGGTAAACCTCTACACGTGTAAGAAATTTGGTTTAGTAAAACAGTATCTTTAATAATTTTATTGTAAATCGCAAATTTTAATTCGTCTATATAGACAGGTATTATCCCCAACTTTTTTATCAAATTCGTATTTGATAATGTTATGTAATTAACACTATCTCCCCAATAATCTCCAGTTTTGAAAAAGTAATCTTCATTGATTTTTTCTTTTTTACATATCACGATAACTTGTTCGAGTTTAACATTTTCAAAAGCCTTACTTACATCAATTACTGAAAGTAATCTATTGTGAAAGACAGAAAAAACTCTTGGTTTTTCCCAGCTTTTTACATAAGTAAATGACTTAGGAATTATAAAGGATAAAACTCCAAGTTCTTTTAATAGATGAAAACCTTGTTCTATAAATAATGACGCTGAGTTTTTTCTCGTTTCATAAAATTTAAATTTGCCTAAAATTCTCATTTTGTAATCTTCAATTCTTGCACCGTGAGGCGGATTCCCTATCACAATATCAAACCCATCCGTTACCCCAAACATCCACTCAGGGTCAAACCAATCAGAAGATGCATTTTGGTCGTATGGATCAAACTTTGCTATCTTCTCAGCGGTTTCAGCCGGAAGCTTAGCCTTTTCTAATTTTTCCTTTAGTTTTTCCCTTAGCTCCTTATCCTTTTTTTGAAGCTCAAGCTTTTGCTTTCTTGTCTTTGCATTAAAATACCTGTGGCGCACTCTTTTTATCTGTTCTTCAAGATCTTTAATTTCTTGAGTGCGCCAAATATGATTGTTCCTTTCCAGCCCTATAAGCGTATTCGCAGCCACAAAGTTTGTCTCAAGATTTGGAAGTGGTCTTATGCCAAAGTTTTCCTTAGACTTATCCACCTTTTGGTCAATCAAAAGAGATATAAAAAACCTTAGCTTGCTTATTTGCACCGCAATAGGTTGAATATCCACACCATAAATGCAGTTTTCTATCAAATAAAGCTTTCTTGCATAATCTGGATAATTTAAGCTTTCATCAAAAGACTCGTTTATCTCTTTCAATATCTCTTCTCTTTCTGACTTATCCAGTTCCAGTTTTTTAAACGCTTCTTCTGATTCTTTAATTGCCCTTTGATACTGTGTTTCATACCAAAGTTCATTGTTCGGGTCTATCTTTTGGAGAATATGCACAAGCTTGTGAAGAATTCCCATAGGAAAGGCACCGCTACCGCAGGCAGGGTCCAATACCTTCAATCTGTCTATTAGCTCTATGATTTCATGCCTTTGGTCTTCGGTTAGCTCTGGCGCATCCTCTGTGTAAGAAAGGAGTTTTTCTATTTGTTCTTCCGTTAGCTTTGAGTGGGTTTTGAAGTATTCTTTCAAACTTTCGTCTACCATATAATCTACAATTTCCCTTGGTGTGTAATAGCTTCCTGTTGCCTTTCTTGCAGTTTCTGCAGTTTCTGGAACATAAGCGGCAAGTAAGTTTTCAAAAACCTTACCGAGCATTTCCGGGTCAAGGGCTATTTCTTGGTCTATAGGCGTTGCTTCATCTACGGTGAAGTTATAGCTTTTAAGAATTTCAATCAGACCTCTTACAGGCTCCCTTTTACCAAGCCCGTATTTAGAAAGATCTACCCTTTCTTCCTTTTCTTGGAAGAAAAGATAGTCTGGCACCTTTGCCTGCTTTTCTGGGTTTCTTGAAAAGCCATCAACATAGATTACCCTTCCATTTTCGTCTTCTTTGTCAAGACAGTCAAAAAGCCCACCGTTTATAAATGGTATTTGACCGAAAAGCTCTAAAACTTCCTCTTCAGAAATCAAAAACTTATCCTTGTATCTCAAAAGCGTTTTTACTCCATACTCATTTCTGTTTGCAAAAAATCCGTCATCCTTTGCAAACCTACGATCTTCTATCTTCTGATTTAGCACTGCAAAGAAAAGATTTTGAAGTATGGCGTTGTAGTAGTTGTTTCCCTTGCCAAAGTCTTTTACCATCCTTTTTAATTTTTCTTTATCAAACAAATCCTCTGGAACAAGTCCTTTCTCTTTGAGAAACCACACGAACATTAGCCTTGTTATAAGTCTTATTAGGTTTGTCGCTATCCTTATTTCCTCGTCCTTTTGTGGGTCTTCGCTGTGCTTGTAATCTTCTGGAAACCACACCTTGTCCATAGCCCAAAAATACCAGTTTTGGATCTCTTTGTAGAATTCCTTTGTAACAGGAGACACAGAAAAGGCGGATTTTACACTTTTAAGGGACGAAAAGTCCGCATTTCCCACTTGGTCAATAAAGGTCTTGTTCGTTAAATGGGGGCTAACGTAGTAAGTGTATCTTTTGTAAGGACTATACTCTGCCTTTGTGCCGTAAGATTCTTTGAAAACTAAGGAAAAGCGAAAGGGCTTTTTTTCGTCTGTATAAAATACAAAAATCCCTGCGGACAAGCTCTCTGCTTTAAGCACGTCCTTAGCTATCTGAAACTGTCTTTTCTTACTGCTTCGTTCTGTAATGTCTTGATTTAGTTTTATGGCATAAATGCTAAAACTCCTTGTATCTTCAAGGTCCTTAGTAGCAACAAGCTTAATAGATTCTACGATTTCTCCATTACTACCGCTTAGCTCAATAAAAGTTTCTCTATCTTTTACAGTAAAACCTTTATGAAAGAAAAAATCTCTAAGTTTTTCAAGGGAAAAATCAAAGGCAAGATTTTTAGCTAACTCTTTCCCGCTCATAAACCTATGTTTTCAATAGCTATTATAACATCCCTTTCTTCTTCCTTTAGACGGGCTTTAACCTTTTCCAAAAAGTTTTCTCCAAGCTCTTCTTTTAATTCCTTTATTCTTTTCTTGAGTTCCTCTGGCTTTTTTAAAAGTCTTTCCCAACTAACTATTTCCTGAAGCACATACTCAGAAAGAGTCTGATACTCTACTAAGTCTTCCATAAGTGCGTTCAAAAACTTTGCATCCTCTTTTAGCTCTTCCCTTTTTAAGAGAGTGGATATCATGTTTTGTGCCTTTACTTCCAAGCTGTTTTCGTTCTTTGGTTTTTTAGCAGGACCAAAATTTGAGCTTTCAATGATCTGTTGGTAATGCTCCCAAAACTCTTCCGATAGTTCTTCTCTTTTATCTTTTGGGTTTGCTTTTATTTTTTCGTAGATCTCTTCAAAGCTAACTTCTACAGGTTTCTTTTCACTATAGTCCTTGTATCCAACAAACAGATTTTTACCCTTCCTTATGAAAACCATCAACTCATTCTTATCTCCCTTTTTTGCAACCTTTACCCTATTTGGCACATTTTCAAGCTCATTCTTTATCCAAGGATGTTTTTCAAGTAAATCCTCGTATTCCTTTTTTACCTTTGAGAAAAAGCTTTCCTCTTCCTCTTGATATGTGTTCAGTCTTCGGTAGAGTTCGGATGGCTTTGGTTCTTCATCAGGAGAAAATATTTTGGCATCTTCCCCCAAAACATGGTGAATCATAAACATCTTAGTCTCTGCAATTTCTCTTGATTTGACTATGTCTGCCCCCCTTTCAGTAGGAAAGAAGTTGATAATTCTTATTTCGTCGTAGAGCTTTTTGCCTATGCGGTTGATCCTTCCAACCCTTTGGATTACTCTAACAGGGTTCCAAGGAATGTCGTAGTTTATTACTACACCTGCCCTGTTTAGGTTTATACCTTCCGAAAGCTTGTCAGTTGTTACGAGAATACAGTATTGGTCTTCCTGCTCTTTGTATTGGGCATCAAAATTTTTAAGAATTTTCTCGTAAGTTTCCTTTCCTATGTTTCCTATTGCAGAAAGGACCTTGCCTTGAAATTCCCTTTCAAGGACTTCTTTTAAATATTTGGCAGTATCTATGTATTCAGTAAAGATTACCACTTTCATGTTTTCTTTCAAAAGTTCTTTTATGCCTACCACAAGTCTATTTACCTTCGGGTCTTCTTTTAAAAGATTTAGTTTTTCCATTTTCTGCTTTAGGTCTTCAAAAAGCTTTATATCCTCCTCTATGTGTTCCAAAAACTCTTTTTTCAATTTGTTAACATTGTATATCTTGTGATACTTTTTGTTGATTTCACCGCTTTCAAGCCTTTTTTTGTATTCTTCCAATTTTTTTTCTATCTCCTTATCGTCTTCTTCTACTAATCCTTCCATTAGCTTTCTGTCTAAGATAAACATTCCTGTTTTTTTGGCAAACTGCAGGGCTTTTTGATGGATTTCTATAAAGTTATCCAAACTTTGATAAAAGGCTTTGAAACTGCTCTCAAAACGCTTTACCAAAAGCCTTCTCATAAAGTCATACAGGTTCCTTTGATAAACATATAAGAAGTTCTCTTCCTCGTTTCCCAAAGCTTCTTCTTCTGGTATATAACCTTTTTCTTTTTCATACTTTATGGGAATGTATATGGCTCCGTGGAACCTTCCACCTTCTTCTGGTTCATAAAAGGCTTGTATTACTTCATCGTAAAATTCAAGCTGTTCTTTGCTTAGTTCAAAAAACCACTCCTCAGGATTCTTTACTTCTGGTATTTCCACCTTATCTTTGTAATACTTTAGGTCCAAGCGGTTTCTTCTGATGGTTACCTTTTCAATGACTGCCTTTATTTTTTGTGAAAGCTCCTTTGCACGCCTTTCCACCTCCGAGAGGTCTATTTCTTTTCCCCCAAAAAGCTCTTTGTAATACCTTTTCGCCCTATCTCTTTTGTCTTGGTCAGCAGAGTTGTAGTAGTTTCTGATGTAAGCAAGTTTTCTGAATTCGTTGTCGTATTTGTTAAACTTGCTTACGAGGTCTCCATCTAAGGTAAGCGTTGATTTTTTGGGAATGGTAAAGAGCTTTAAAAGGGCAAAGATGTCTGCTGGTTTGTTGTTAAAAGGTGTAGCGGTAAGGAGTATAACTGTTTTCCCTCTACAGATTTCGCTAAGATGGTAATAGCTCTCTGTTTTTTGGTTTCTAAAGCGGTGTGCTTCGTCTACGATTACCACTTCTATTCTGTGAGTGTCAGAAAACTTTTTAGCCTCTTCAAGCTTTCCCAAAGAAAAAACTTCCCAACCGTAAAGTTCAAAGTCCTCCAAATATTTTTTCCATCCAGAAGTTTTTGCATCATCCCCCACCAAATGGGGAGGACACACAACAATTCCTCTCTTGCCCAAGGCTTTAGCAGTGAGGCATGCAATGACGGTTTTCCCAAGTCCAACCACATCCGCCAGTATTACTCCTCCGTGATCTTCACAACAGGCAACCGCTTGTGCAACCGCAGAAAGCTGATAATCGTAAGGTTTATATCCCCTTCTTTTCATTAACTCCTCTAACTCAACCAAAGGAAGTTTTTCTTGGTGCAGTTCTAAGTAATTCTTCAAAAGATATGCGTAGGCTATAAAGGGTGTGATCTCTTTGAAAAATGTCCTATTTCTGAAAATGTTTATTATGTCGTCTTTAGAAATTTCTACCGCCGTATTCCACCTTTCGTCAAAGTATTTTTCCGCATCTTCAAAACCATAATCCTTTATTTCTACGTTAAACTCTTCTTGGCTTTTTAGTCCAGCTTTGGTTAGATTAGAACTGCCGGTGATAAAGGCATTACGCAAAAGCTCATGATCCAATTTGAAAAGATACAACTTTGCATGATTTGGTTTTATGGTTTTTCTTATGACCAACTTTCTATCCTTTAAAAGCTTCAAGAAAAACTTTACCTGCTCGTAGATCTCTTTTTTATCCAATTCCTCCGAAGTGAAAGCCCTTTCTATGGACTTTAAAAAGCTTTCCTTTATCTCTTCCACGTTTCTTTGTTCTTTTTCCACTTCATAAAGTCCATAAACAGTCTTATCCACGCCCAAACCTACAAGGACCTTAATAAAATCTTCTTTTATTTCTTCCTCTTTTTCCTTTAGTGCTTCGTAAAGGACATTAATACCCGAAAAGTAAAAAAAGCCCACAAGAAACTTCAATTCTTTGCTGTGTTTTATAAGAGTTTTTAACCTGTCTTCTAAGGTTTTCTCTTCTGCATTGGTAATAAAGTTTTGGCCCATAACAGCCTCCAACAATATGATAAAATAAAAACCATGAGCATAAGACATCAAACAAGACTTTACATAGAGGAGCTTTTTAGCAAGATAAGGCAGGAGTCGGGAAAATATCCTGTATATAATCTCTACCTTCCAAAAGATTGTGAAGATCCTGAAGAAATAAACATCGTAGATATGCAGGTAAATTTTTCAGACGAAGAAAGTATAAAAAAATACTTAGACCGCACCACAAGGGAAACCCTTGAGGCTGAAGTGAAGGGTCTAAAGCTTGTGGGGATAGTTCTGGAAAAGGAAGGAAGTTATATTTTCTCCTCAAAAGAAGACCTAAGCGACAGTTTTAAAAAAAGTGTTATAGAAAAAATAGAAAGCATAAAGGAGGAGTAGTATGATAGAGTTTGCCTTTGCTCAGAATGGGTCTCCCCATGGTTCAAGCCCTTGGTCTGCACTACTTTTTCAGCTATTTTTCTTTCTCTTCCTGTTTGCCTTGTTTTACTTTCTTTTGATAAGACCACAGCAAAAAGCAAGAAAAAAACATCAGGAGTTTCTCTCTAAGCTAAAGAAAGGGGATAGGGTAGTAACCTCTTCGGGAATAATAGGAACGGTGGTGGAAATTGGGGATAACACAGTTTCTTTAAAGGTTGATGCAAACACACGAATTACGTTTCTGAAAGAATACATAAGCGGGTATCACAAAGAAAAAGAAGAAGAAAAATCTTAATGCAGATAGATTTAGAGAACAAGCTTGTTGTCCCAATACCAAAGGATTTTAAAAAAACCGCTCTTATATACAAAGAAAAAGAAATTTCCTACTCTGAATTAATAGAAAATACAAAAGAGTATGCCAATTATATGGACATTCTACCGGGTGATAGAGTGGTTATCTTTGCAGAGAACAGGCCCGAGTGGATATATGCCCTTTATGCCATTTGGCAGAGGGGTGGGATAGGGGTTCCAATAGACTATATGTCTTCCAAAAAGGACCTTGAATACATACTAAGGGAGACCACTCCTAGTGTGGTGGTGTGTTCCGAAAAAACAGAAGAACACCTAAGGGAAGCTCTACTTTCTTTAAACTTAAACACTACGGTAATAAACTTAGACAGAGTCATACCACCAAAGCCCATTGAACATGTTATGCGCAGACACTTTCACGACACAGCGCTAATCCTTTACACCTCCGGCACCACCGGAGAGCCAAAAGGTGTAATGCTAAGTTTTAAAAACATCGTTTCGAACATCCTCGGCGTAGAGCGTCTTAGGGTAGCTTCAAAGGAAGACAGCACCTTGGCACTCCTTCCCTTCCACCATTCTTATCCTTTAGTGGTCTCTATGCTTTTGCCCATATACTTGGGTGCTACTATAGTCTTTTTAGAAAAGCTAAGCTCAGAGGCACTGTTGGAAACCTTGCAAAAGCATCCTATCAGCATACTAATAGGGGTACCAAGGCTGTATCAACTTTTACACCAAAGGATTAAAGAAAAAATAGAACAAAACGCTTTGGCTAAAGTCCTACTTAAAGTTAGTCCAGTTTTGGGAAGAAGGCTAAGAAAGTTGGTTTTCAAAAAGGTCCATCAGACTTTTGGTGGAAAGCTAAAGTATATGGTAAGCGGTGGTGCAAAGCTTCCCTTAGAAACTGCCAAGTTCTTTGACAGCTTGGGTTTCTTAGTCCTTGAAGGATACGGTCTGACGGAAACCTCCCCCATAGTTAGTTTTAATCCTCCAAACAAAATAAAGCTTGGCTCAGTAGGTTTGCCTATAGAAGGAGTTCAGGTTAAGGTAGACCTAGACGGTGAAATTATGGTAAGGGGTGCAAACGTTATGCAGGGTTACTATAAAAAGGAGGAGGAAACGAAAAAAGTCTTCAAACAAGGTTGGCTTCTTACCGGAGACTTAGGATACATAGACCATGAAGGTTATTTATACATAACAGGAAGGAAAAAAGAGATTATAGTCTTGTCTGGGGGTAAAAACGTAAACCCAGAGGAGTTGGAACTGCTAATATCCAAAAGAAGTCCGGTTGTTAAGGAAGTTTGCGTTTTAGAGGTAGATGGAAGCCTTCATGCGCTGATCTATCCCGACTTTGAAAAGGCAAAGGAAATGAAAATACTAAACCTTGAGGAATACATAAAGTGGGAGGTGGTGGATAAGGTCAATAGAGAGCTTCCGGATTGGAAAAGGATAAAGGGGTTTAAACTGACTTCTGAGGAATTGCCCAAAACCCGTCTTGGAAAGCTAAGAAGGTTTATGATCCCAGAAATATACAGAAACTTGGAAAAGATAGAAAAGAAAAAGGAAGAATCAACGGTAGTTTTAGAAGAAGAAGGAAAGGTCATAGCAAGATTTCTTTCTAAACTTTCTGGAAAAGAAGTAAAGGGTTTTGAACACATAGAGCTTGACCTTGGCTTGGACTCTTTGGCAAAGGTAGAACTTTTAGCCTTCTTAGAATCAAGCTTTGGCGTTTTCTTAAGGGAAGAAGATCTCTCTCTTCATCCCACTGTAAAAGAGCTTGAAAATCTTGTAAAGGAAAAAAGGCAGAAGTTTGAACCCCAAGAGATAAGTTGGGAAAAAATAATAAGGTCCGCAAGTCCTTACATTCCTTATCACAACCACACTGTGTTTAATTTGGGTCTTTTTTTGCTGAAACTTTGCTTCAAACTTTACAACAGGTTAGAAGTTTATGGATTGGAAAACCTGCCTGAACCACCCTTTATAATCGCTCCAAACCACGCAAGTTATTTGGATGGTTTTGTATTGGCAAGTGCCCTACCTCACTCTATTGCAAGTAAAACCTACTTTTTGGGAGCGGAAGAGTACTTTAGAAATCCAATAAGCTCAACTTTTGGAAAGTTAGCACATGTGGTGCCAATAGACCTTCAGAAAAAGGTTAAAGAGTCTGTGGAAAAGACCGCATGGCTTTTGAGGACGCAGAAGGTGGTGGTGATCTTTCCGGAAGGTGCAAGGACAAGAGACGGAAGACTCCTTCCTTTTAAAAAGGGCTTTGCTATTCTAAGCAGTGTGTTAAACGTTCCGATTGTTCCAACCGCAATAGTCGGCACCTATCAGTCTATGTCCATAAGAGACAGATTTCCAAAACCTACAAAGATAAAAGTGGTCTTTGGAAAGCCGGTTTATCCAAAAGGTAAAAGCTTGGAGGATATAGTGCAAGAGGTAAGGGCACAAGTGGAAAGCTTACTTGATCAAAGAACCGACCTTTTCACCCATAACAGCCCTTAAGAGGTTGCCGGGTTTGTTAATGTTTAGCACAAGGATGGGCAGTTTGTTTTCCATACACAATGTTAAAGCGGTGTGATCCATGATCCTTAGTCCCATGTTTATAGCGTCAAGGTAGGATATTTGGTCTATGAACTTTGCCTGCGGATTTTTTAGAGGATCATCCGTGTATATACCATCAACCTTTGTCGCCTTTATGAAAAGTTGAGCAGAGATCTCCACTGCCCTCAGTGCTCCCGCGGTGTCTGTAGAAAAGAAGGGATTGCCTGTGCCTGCGGCAAAGATAACTACCCTACCTTTTTCTAAGTGCCTTATTGCCCTTCTTCTGATGTAAGGTTCTGCAACCTGTCTTATCTCCAAGGCTGACAGGACCCTGGTGTGTATGCCACCGAGCTTTTCCAGAGCGGACTGAAGGGCCAAAGCGTTTATGACTGTAGCAAGCATTCCCATATAGTCTCCCGTAGCCCTGTCTATTCCTATTTCTAAACCTCTTATGCCTCTAAATATGTTCCCCCCTCCTATGACTATAGCTATCTGAACGCCCACCTTTACTAAACTGCCTATTTCCGCTGTGATGTATTCCAAAAACTTTGGGTCTATACCGTAGCTCTGACTGCCCGCAAAAGCTTCTCCAGATAGCTTCAAAAGAATTCTCTTATAAACAAGATCCATCAGGCAGAACCCACTTCAAACCTGACGAACCTTACCACCTCAAAGTTTAGACCTGTTTGTGAAATATACTGCTTTACTGTTTTTTTCTCATCCTTTATGAAAGGCTGTTCAAGAAGGACTTTTTCTTGGTAGAACTTTTTGAGCTTACCTTCTACAATCTTCTCTATTATGTTCTCAGGCTTTCCCTCCTGGCGCGTTTGCTCTGTTAGTATTCTTCTTTCCCTTTCCAATAACTCTGCAGGAATAGATTCTACGTTGACAAATTCAGGCTTCATTGCTGCAATCTGAAGCACCATATCCTGCGCAAGCCTTAAAACATCGTCCGAAAGACTATCCGCTTTATACTCCATCAGGACACCCACTCTGCCCATTCCATGCACATAAGCGTGCACGTATCCTTCTGCATCAAACCTTACCCACCTGCTCAACCTTATGTTTTCCCCTATCCTTGCTATGGCTGACTTTACAACCTCTTCCAGCTTTTGTGAAGGATCTGCAAAGAAAGTTTGCTGGCTAATATCTTCGAAGGTTCCCGAACCGTTGGCATTCTCAGGAAGGCTTGCTATGTGCTTTGCTAAGTTAAGAGCTAACTCTATAAAATGTTCGTTCTTTGCGACAAAGTCTGTTTCGCAGTTTAGCTCCAGTATCACACCCTTTTTTCTGTCCTCAGACACAAAGGTTTGTATTATGCCTTCCTTCGTTTCCCTTCCTGCCTTTTTTTCAGCTTTGGCAAGGCCTCTGATCCGCAGGATCTCCTTAGCCTTTTCTATATCGCCCTGGGCCTCTTCCAAAGCTTTTTTACAATCCAACATACCTGCGCCTGTCATTTCTCTAAGCTGTTTTACCAACTCTGCACTTATCATCCTTTCCTCCTCAAAAGATTTATTATAAACGCTTCTTTATAACGATTTTAACTAAGCGGTCCCCTTTCATACTCCACCTTTCCCTAACCACACCCTTTGGAATTTCCTCAGCCTTTATCCTGTCGTAAAACACAGAACCTTCAGCTGTAGCCAACATCAGCTCAAGCTCTTCATCTTTCCTAATGGGTATAACATCCACAAGTTTTTCCCTCCTTAAAGCTAAAACCTCCACACCTTTTCCAGCTCTACTTCTGATGGGCACACTGTTTGCATCAATCTTTTCTATTTTACCTTTGTCTGTGATTAAAAGCAAAAACTCCTCGTCCTTTGCAACCCTCAAGCCCACCACTTCATCACCCTTTTCAAGCTTTATGCCAACCATCCCTTTAGAGCCCACAGTGGCGGGTGATACTTCCGAGATTGGAAACCTCAACACCCTTCCTTCCTTGGTGAAAAGAATAATATGCCCCTCTTCTGGAGATTGGATAAGTCTTATGATTTGCCCTTGATCTTCGGTTAGCTTTATGATGCTTATTCCCTGAGCTTTATATTCAAAATCTACCAAAGGTATTTTCTTTATGTATCCTTTATTGGTAGCAAGAAGGAGCCTGTCCATAGCCTGGGATCTTACAAAGGCACCCACTATTTTTTCTTCTGGCTCTTTGAAAGATACCCTGCTGCCCTGTAAAGCCTGAACCCCTGCTATCCAGTAGACTCTACCCCGGTTAGACACCATAAATAGTCCATCGTCAAAGGGCACTTCCAACACATTTACCACTTCCCCACTCTCTATGTTTTCCAAAGGCATAACCCTTCCATCTGAGAATATTACTACCGTTATACTACCCGTCTTAGAGTCCTGATCTAAACCCTCAACAAAGGTCTTTCTGACCGATGGAAAAGATTCGGCCAATTTGGAAGTTTCTTCAATGAAAAGTTTTAACCGTTCCCCTTCGTCTTCCACAAGCCTTCTGTAATAGGCTATCTTTTCTTTGAGTTCTTTTTCTTCTTCTTCCAATTTACTTCTTTCCAAGGAGGTGAGCCTTTGAAGCTTCAAGTCCAGCACTGCGTTAGCCTGCGTCTCAGTTAGCGAATATTTTCTCATAAGCCTTTCCTTAGCTTCCGCAATGTCCTTAGAAGTCTTTATATCCTGAATGATTTCGTCCAAATTAGAAAGAGCAATTATCAAACCATTAACTACGTGAAGTCTCTCCTCAGCCTTTTTTAGGTAGTACTTAGACCTTCTGTATATTACTTCTAACCTGTGGCGTATAAATTCCTGAAGTAGGACCTTTATACCTACCTGCTTTGGTTCTCCATCTATCAGCACCACAAAGTTTATAGGAAAGTTTCTTCTAAGCTGGGTGTATTTGTAAAGCTTTTCTAAAACATCAGAACCTTTTGCTTCTCTTTTGAGCTCAACCACAATCCTTAACCCTTCCTTGTCCGACTCGTCCCTTATGTCCGATATTTCCTTTAGCTTTCCTTCCTTTACTAGTTCCGCCATTCTCTTTATTAACTCCGATTTATTTACCTGATAGGGTATTTCTGTTATGACTATCTGTTCCCTTCCGCCGGAGACCTTTTCCACGTGCGCCTTTGCCCTTATTCTGACCTGCCCCCTTCCCTTTTTGTAAAACTCTACAAGCTCTTTGTAGTTTTCAATTACTCCTCCCGTAGGAAAATCTGGACCTTTGAGATGTTTCATTATTTCCTCTGTTTCTACGTCTGGATTTTGGGCTAAAAGGATAAGGGCTTTGGCTACTTCCCTTAGGTTATGGGGTGGTATGGATGTTGCAAGACCTACTGCTATACCTGAGGTTCCGTTGCAAAGAAGGTTCGGAAACTTAGAAGGTAAGACCTGAGGTTCTGATGTAGAGCCGTCAAAGTTTGGCACAAAATCCACCGTATCCTTGTCTATGTCCTCAAGCATCAAAAGGGCATACTTGGATAGTTTGGCTTCCGTGTATCTCATTGCGGCGGGCGGATCACCGTCAATGGAACCAAAGTTTCCCTGTCCTATTACAAGTGGATAGTTCATAACAAAGTCCTGAGCCATTCTCACAAGAGCTTCGTAAACTGCCTGATCACCATGAGGATGAAAGTATCCTAAGACTGTGCCAACTATTCTTGCACTTTTTACAAAGCCTTTATCAGGCAAAAGCCCCATTTCGTACATAGCATACAGTATGCGCCTTTGAACGGGCTTTAGCCCATCCCTAACGTCCGGTATTGCCCTCCCCACAATAACAGACATTGCGTAGTCTATGTAAGACTGTTTTACCTCTTCTTCTATTGGGACCTCTACGATCTCCATGTCTTGTAATAATTTTAAAATAAAGTTGTGGTTTATCTTCTTCTTTTTGTGCTTGGTGCGGTGTTTGGAAGTTTTTACAACGTTTTGATATACCGAATCCCAAAGGGTATGTCCATAGCCTATCCGCCTTCCCACTGTCCAAACTGCAAAGTTCCCATAAAGTGGTATGACAACATTCCAATAGTTTCCTACCTTATGCTGAAAGGCAGATGTAGAAACTGTAAAAGTAAAATACCTCTGAGATATCCGCTTGTTGAGATGGCAAGTGGGCTTTTGGCAGTGATATGCTTCTACAAGTGGGGCTTTAGCTTGTCTGCCTTGGTTTTTTACATCTTTTTCTCCACCCTCTTGGTCCTTAGCATGATAGACTGGGATACTTTTAGCTTGCCTGAGCCAATCATACTTGGCGGTATTCTCTTTGGTTTTACAACTTCCGTTTTTAGGTCGGACTTTAGTCTATTTGAAAGTTTTGTGGGAGCAATGTCTGGCGCTTTACCTTTTTTACTTATTTACCTATACTACACTAAGATAAGAAAGATGGAAGGTTTGGGTTTTGGAGATGTGGAGCTTATGGCTTTTATAGGTTCTGTAGCAGGCATTTGGGGAGTGATAGGGGCGGTTTTTCTTGGCAGTATTATTGGGCTAACCTATGCCATTCCTACGATATTAAAAAACAAAAACATAAACTTTGCTATTCCTTTTTGTCCTTTTCTTTCTCTTGGTTGTTTCTTAGCGGTGATTTTTGACTTGAAGAAACTTTTTCTAATAGGTTTTTGAGAGAAACAGCAATCTCTTTCATCAACGGTTCAAACCAATCCTTTGTTTCTCTTAAATTTTCATAAAGCTCCTCTTGTGGTATATCCCACGTGCTTATTAGTTTATTTTTAAGCTTTATCATCTTGATAATTCTATCTTTGTGCTCCTCCGAGACTATTCCGTGCTCTACCATTTTTAAGAGGCAATCGTCTCCAAACTTTTTTATTCCAAACTTTGGTGCTAAATGTTTGCATATGTCAAACAAAGAATCGTAAGCTACTTGATAAAAATACTTTACTCTATCGTAATACATAGGCTTGCTTTTGAACTCTTCTAAATCTACCGAAAGAACGAAGTTTATTTTGTCTACGGAATCTTTCACGTGTTTTGCTTTTTGTCTTAGAAGGTCAAAGTCTATCAAAAGAACATTCCCGGTAGTTTTTTTTATGTGTTCCACCACCGCCTTTGCATATTCCTTAAATACATGGATATTTTGTTCTAAAAAGTGATATAGCTCTTCTGGATCTACTGTTTTTTTTGGGTCTCTGTATTCAATGTAGAAGTTGGTAAGATCCTGAAGGTTTTTTAAATCTTTAAAACCTATGTGCTCGCCCAACTTTACCAAACAGTCTTTTGACGTAGTCCTTAGACCATAAACCACAGATAAGTGTCTGCAAGGTCTCATAGAACTTTCAAAAGCCAAGTTAAAATCCACCCTTGCCTTATCCCAAACAAGCTTGTTCTTTACAAATTCTTCTTTGCCCATCGATACAAGCTTTTTCAAGTCCGCATAAGCCTTTTCTAAATTGTGAAAACTTTCCAAGATCAAACTTATTTTTACCTTTTTCTCCATAGCTTAGTTATCGCTGAAGATTTAAAATCTATAACACTACACTTTTATGGGCAACTCTCCTACCTCAAGGTCCTCATACTTTTTTACAAGCTTTAAAAAAGCTAAAGATGTTATGTAGGCATCTTCCAAAGCATCGTGAAAGTTTGAAAGGGGCAAGTTCAAGCTTTTGGAAAGCTCCTCTAAGGTAGGTATTTTATCCCTAATCTCCAAAAGATCTACCAAATCAATGTAGTAGGGACGGAAAACTCCTCCGCACGATTCCCTAATTAAACTCCTCATCACCCACACGTCTATTTCCGTAAAATAGCCCACGAGCACGCAGTCCCAGGAGAATTTAATAAACTCTTTACAGGCTTTTTCCGGTTCTATGCCTTCTTTTAGTTCGTCAGGCAATATGCCATGCACCTTTATGCTTTCTAAGTCTTGCATGAAGTTTTTAACTTTAAAGCTTATGTGATCAGAAAGTTTTAGCTTTAGTCCCTCCAAACGAAAGGCACCCAAGCTTAAAATCTTTGCAGTTTTGAAATCAGAGTGAGACATTTCTGTATCAAAAACCACAAAACATTGATCCTTTACCTTTTTTTTTTAAATCCAAATCCCAGTTGAACTTCTCAAAAGCTTCCTTGTATATCTTCTTATAAAACCAACGCTTAAGTTTAATCAAATTCATTGAGAAAGCTCATAGTTGGTGGTTTTAAATAAATTATATTCATTTATACGCGGAGGTGTAGTATGGCAGTAAAGGAGATAATGGAAGCCTTGGCAAGGCAGTCGGTGGAAAACAAAAAACTCTCCGAGTTGGTAAAGGATATAAGGCTTGTGGGTGATAAGCTTGAACTGATTTTTGTATTGCCTAACAAAAGCTTGGAAAGTGAGATAAGGGACAAAGCTATGACCGTTCTTAAAGAGGTGGAGGGTGTGGAGAACTTTGAAATAAAATTTGCTCCAATGGGACAGCCTGTCCAAAGTCCCGGTTTTCATAAAACCAGACTTTCTGGTATCAAACACCTAATAGTGGTCGGCAGTGGTAAAGGTGGGGTGGGCAAATCTACTGTAGCGGTAAACATTGCCCTTGCCTTGTCCAAGCTTGGATACAGAGTTGGTCTTTTGGACGGAGACATCTACGGTCCAAGCATACCAACCATGCTGGGCTTAAAAAATCAAAGGGTGGAGGTGGATAAATTTAACCGAATTATACCTGCAGAAGCCTTTGGAATGAAGGTAATGTCCGTAGGCTTTTTGCTCCCATCGGAGGATACACCGCTCATATGGCGCGGTCCTATGCTAATGAAAGCTTTAACTCAGTTTCTTTTTGATGTAAAGTGGGGTAGTTTGGACTTTTTGGTTTTGGACCTACCACCGGGCACAGGAGATGTTCAATTGACCCTTGCTCAAACGGTGGAAATTGACGGCGCAATAGTGGTTACCACCCCCCAAGACGTAGCCCTTGCGGATGTAAAAAAGGCGGTGGTTATGTTCAAAGAGGTGGGTATTCCGGTGCTTGGTGTGGTGGAAAACATGGCATACTTTGTCTGTCCAGAGTCTGGCAATAAATACTACATATTTGGTAAAGGAAGGGTTTCAAACTTTGCCCTTGCTTATGGACTTAAAATATTGGGCTCTGTGCCTATAGAGCCTGCAATCTCAGAAACTTCCGATAGTGGAGTGCCCATAGTAGAAAGCTCTCCAGATTCTCAATCTGCTAAAGCGTTTTTGAACATAGCCAAGATTATTGCAGAAGAACTTGAAAGGAGGTAAGCAATGTTTATAAAAAAGCTTGGCAAGAGAGTTGTTTATTTGGATCACATAGCGACCACGCCAGTAGCACAAGAGGTGCTGGAGGCTATGCTTCCCTATTTTAGGGAACACTTTGGTAATCCTACATCTTTACACAGTTTTGGTCAGATAGCGAAAAAAGCTATAAACGAAGCAAGAGAAAAATTGGCTTCTTTGATAGGTGCCAACTCTCCGGATGAGATCATATTCACATCGGGCGGTATAGAGGCTAACAACCTTGCTATAAAAGGTATAGCTAAGGCTTACGAAAAAAGAGGAAGACACATTGTTTCTACCGAAATAGAACATCACTCCATACTTCATCCTCTCAAAAGCTTGGAAAAGGAAGGGTGGGAAGTAACATACCTAAAGCCAGACAAGTATGGGCTTATACACAAAGACCAACTTGCCGAGGCAATCAGAAGCGACACAGTTTTGGTAAGCATAGGCCATTCAAACAGAGAAATAGGAACGATACAGAATATTAAGGAATTAGTAGAAGCTGCAAAGGAAAAGAATCCAAGGGTGATCTTCCATACAGACGCCTGTCCTACCTTAGGGCACTACCCCGTTAATCTTCAAGAGTGGGGTGTGGATTGTGCATCCTTTACAGCCCATCTGATGTATGGACCAAAAGGGGTGGGTGCCTTATGGACCAGAAAGGGTGTGAAGATCCGACCTCTCATTGAAGGTGGAACGCAGGAAAGGGGAGTCAGAGCTGGAACAGAAAATGTGCCGGGCATAGTGGGTTTTGGTGCGGCGGCAGAGCTTGCCCAAAAGGAATTAGAGGACAGAATGACAAGGCTTTCCTATTACAGAGACAAACTTAAAAAAGCCATAGAGGAAAAACTTGACTACATAGAATTTACTGGACATCCTACCCAAAGGCTTCCTCATCACCTTTCTTTGATTGTCCATCTTATAGAAGGAGAAGCTATGCTTTTGAGGCTTGACCTTATGGGTGTGGAAACTGCCTCTGGGTCCGCTTGTGTGTCTTTAGCTTTAAAACAATCCCACGTGCTTTTTGCCATAGGAGTTCCCAAGGAAGTGGCAAACGGTTCTTTGGTCTTTAGCTTTGGAAGAGACAACACGGAAGAGGATGTGGATTATGTGGCGGAAGAATTTCCAAAGACCGTAAAACTGCTAAGAGAGCTATCTCCTTTCAATCCGGAGAACTGGGAGCAGTATATTAAGAGTAAAAAGTGAGCTTTTGGGCTACAAGCTTTAGGTCCTCTTCTGTATCAACGCCGTGATAGTAATTTGAGCTGAGAAGGACTTTTATCTTTACCCCTTTCTCTAAGAGTCTCAGTTGTTCTAAGGACTCAAGCCTTTCTAAGGTTGATGGTTCCCATCTGACAAAGTCCATAAGAACATCTCTTCTGAAGGCATAGATGCCTACGTGCTTTAGAGGATAGAATGAAAGGTGTTTTTTCATGTAAGGTATAGGACTTCTGGAAAAGTATAGAGCATTTTGGTTTTCGTCCAGGACTACCTTTACGCAGGAAGGGTTGTCGTATGCGGTGGGGTCATGTATGGCAAGGGTAGCAACAGGATACTCATCCAAAGCACAAAAAAGCCTTTCTACGTCCTCTTTATAAACAAAGGGTTCATCACCTTGATAGTTTATCACGTAATCTGCCTCTACGTATTTTAGGGCGTAAGCTGTCCTGTCGCTTCCAGAAGGAAGGTCAGAAGGAGTGAATATTATTCTGATGGGTAAGTCTTGAACCACCTCAGCTATCCTTTCACTGTCTGTAGCAAGGACCACCTCCTCCCCAGTTTTCAAACACCCTTCCGCCACCCACCTTACAAGAGGTTTGCCATTTATTAGCTGTAAAGGCTTTTCCTTAAGTCTCGTAGACCCCAACCTTGACGGTATTACTATAATTCGCTTCATCCGTATATAACCCTACATTTTAAGCCTAAATCTAACTATCCTCCAATAAAACCAAAGGTAGAAAAAACAAAAGGCTAAGAAGGATAAGACCAAAGGTATAGTGTTTCTCCAAAAGAGAAGAGCAGGTATAGACGCCATTATCTGAAAACTCCAAAGGTAGGGAGAGGTCAAAGAGTTTCTTATTACCGGATGGGTTCTTTTGTATTTTCTTCTTATGATCCTTTTGTAGATTAACGTATGCAGATGTATGGCATCAGGTTCAAAGGGACTGCCCCCTCTTAAAAACTTTCTTCTGTAAATGGAAAAAACTGTTTCAAAGACTGGATAAGCCAAAAGCATGAGCACAAACCATGGGGAAACTTCAGGATGTTTATTTACCAAAAGCACGCCTTCCAAACCTGCCAAAAAGCCTATAAAGTAACTTCCACCATCTCCTAAGAAGATCTTACCAAAAGGAAAGTTCAAAAGTAGAAAACCAAAAATAGCGGAAGCCATGATTAAACTCAGATAAAGCAAAAGCTCATCCTGCAGAACAAAACTTACATAAGCGTATGAGAGGAATATAATCATTGATACACCACCAGCCAAGCCGTTAAAGCCGTCTATTATGTTCATGGCATTAGCCATACCAGCCAAGGCAAAGGCGGTAAAAAAAAGAGAAAACATCTCAGAGTTTTTAAGAAGCTCGTCAAGGATGGGTACGTCTATTCTTTTTAATCCTGCGGAGAGAAAGACCACGACCAAAATCCCAGAAACAAAGGCGGATAGTAATCTAATTTTGGGACTTACTTTTTTAGTGATGTCTTCCGCAAAACCCGCTAAAAAGACAGGTAAAGACACAGCAAAAAGGGTTAAAAATTCTTTTCCAAAAGGTTTTCCGAGGATGGTTGAAAATAAGCCAGAGACCACACAGGCAGAAAAGACAGCCAACCCACCTATCCTTGGAGTTGGATTTTGATGAAATTTTTGAACTCCCTCACTTGTATCTACCAAAGGTTTATGTTTAAAATGAGTAAAAGCATAGCTAAGCATAAGGCTTACAAGGAAAGCTATTATCAGATATTTCATTACATTAAAATATTAACCGAGCTAATGAATCCTCAAAGTATCGTTGAAGGGGTAAGTTCTGTATTAAAAGGAAAGGAGGATGTGATTCTCAAAGTCCTTGTTTGCTTTCTTTCGGGTGGGCATGTGCTTTTGGAGGATGTGCCAGGAGTGGGCAAAACCACCTTAGCGCTTTCTTTTGCAAAGGTTTTAGGTCTGTCTTTTGCCCGTGTGCAATTTACCAGCGACCTTTTACCTTCGGACATACTGGGTGTGAGCGTATATGACCAGTCCAAAAAGTCCTTTGTATTTAAGCATGGTCCTATCTTCCACAACATAGTTTTGGCTGACGAAATTAACAGGGCTACTCCAAAGACACAGAGCGCTCTTTTGGAAGCCATGGCAGAAGCCAAAGTTAGCGTGGATGGCGTTACCTACGAACTGCCAAAACCCTTTTTTGTGATCGCAACCCAAAATCCAATAGAGATGTACGGAACTTTTCCACTGCCAGAATCTCAGTTGGACAGGTTCAGCATGAAAATATCCATCGGATACCCAGACAAGGAAACAGAAGCTAACATTCTCAGAGGGGACAATCCTTTGGAAAAGGTGGAAAAGCTAACTCCTTTGGTAAAACCTCACGAAATACTGGCGACCATGCATCAAATAAGTAAGTTTTACGTATCTCCCGACATAGCAAAGTTTGTGGTTGAAATAGTTACCAGAACAAGGAAACATCCTGAGGTTATTTTGGGCGTTTCCACAAGGGGTGCCATACATCTTATAAACTGTGCGAAAGCCTTAGCTTACTGTAGGGGCAGGGACTATGTAGTGCCGGAGGATATAAAGGACTTAGCTCCTCATTGTTTGGCCCACAGGATGGTCTTAAGGGAAGGGGTGGAAGGGGAAGAGCTGATAAAGGCTATACTGGAGGAGGTACCACCTCCTTGACAAAGCTTGCGGTTTTGCAGTGGCATGTTGTCTTTGGCAGTGTGCAAAAGAACAAGGATAAACTTTTGAGTTTTTTAAAACACTTGGAAGATGCCCTTGTGGTTGTCCCGGAGATGTTTCTTTTGGGTTTTGATTACGAAAACCTAAAAAGGCAGGTAATTTACTGCCAAGAGGTGGTGGAGGAGCTCAAAGAATTGTCCAGGAGTAAAAATCTTACGCTGGTGGGCACGTATCCGGAGGAGAGGGAAGGAAAGCTTTACAACACCGCTTTTGTAATATCTGAGGGCAAGCTTGTGGGAAGGAGAGACAAGATAAAACTCTTTCCTATTTACAGGGAGAACAAGTATTTTTCTCCTGGTGCAGAAAACCCTGTGTTTGAAACAAGGCACGGAAGGATTGGTATTCTCGTATGCTTTGAGTTAAGGTTTGCGAGTTTGGGGTGGGATCTAAGGAAAAAAGGAGCTCAGATCATAGCGGTGCCGTCTATGTGGGGTGCAAAAAGGAAAGAACATCTAAAGGTTCTTTCAAGAGCAAGGGCTATAGAGCTTCAGACTTTTCTTCTGCTTTCAAACGCGTGGGGGAAAATTGGCGAAGAGGAATACGCAGGCTGTTCTGCCATATACGACCCATGGGGAAATGTGCTGGCCTTTTCCGAAGAAGGGGAAAGTATTTTGGTAAGCTTGGCAGATACAAAAAAAGTGGAGGCGGTAAGAAGACTCATACCGGTTGATGATTGGTAAGGGAATGAGACACACGAAAAGAATTAAACTAACTTAGAAATAGTCTTTCTATAAGCAAAGTAAAATATAGCTGCCCTTAGTGTAGTTTCTATACTCATAAAAACCCAAGGGACCAAAGGGGAAGGAAAGAGTTTTAAGAAAACATAGGATGGAATTATTCTGAAAAGCCAAAAAGAAGTTATGTTGATGATAAGGGGAATTTGGGTTTTCCCCATGCCTTTTAGTGCGCCGGAGTATATGCTCGCATAAGCCATCTGAGGTTGGGACAGAGCGACAATTATCAAGTAATAAACTGCCAAGTGGATGACCTCCTTATCTTTCACAAACAATTGCGAAAGCTCGGCAGGAAATACTATCAAAAATATACCCACCAGTCCCATTATAGAAGCGGTAAGATGTGCGATTGTGGATATGCCGTATTCCAAGCCTCTGTAATTTTTAGCTCCAAAGTTCTGTCCAGATACAACAGTGGATGCGACCATAAAGCCAAAGCCAATCATAAAGGATACACTCTCTACCCTAAGGCCTACTTGATGCGCTGCAAGAGCCTTGTCTCCAAAACTTGCTACCATACCCACGAATACGTTAAAGGACAGACTGGTTATTCCTCTCTCCAGCGCAGTGGGAAGGCCTATTCTGAATGTTCTAAAAAGCACATCTTTTTCAAAGCTAAGCTTAATAGGAAAGGGTTTTTTGTGGAATAGATAAAGGTATAGGTAAGCTATAAGTCCAAAGATCTCCGAAAGGGCCACACCCCATCCAGCCCCTTCCACTTCCAATCTCGGAAAACCAAATTTGCCATAGATAAGCAGGTAGGCAAAGCTAATGTTTATAAGGCTCATAAGGAGGGATACTTTAAAAGGGCTTTTTGTATCTCCGTAACCATTGTAGGCGGCATAAAACGTTTCTGTGATAAAGCCAACTGTAATGAACGTAAAGATGGGGTCTAAGTATTTAGAAGATAGTTTGGCTACTTCCTCAGAAGCGCCAAATTTCACCATCAAGTAGGTTGTTAGGTCTGTACCAAAGAAGGTAAGGGGTAGGGCTATAAGGAATGATATGATCAAGCCCCATAGAAAGGCAGGAGAAGGGTCTTTGCCCGCTCCGGCCCTCTGAGCTACTAACACAGACGTGCCAGTATAGGAGAGTGCCATGAGGGAGTAGATAAACCACAGCATACTTGCGGAATATCCCACACTGGCTACTGCGGTGGAAGAAAGCCCAGACACTAAAACTATAGAAACCGTACTTTCTACCGTATAAAGAAGGTTTGAAAGAATAATAGGTAGTGCAAGCTTTGTAACCTTTTTGGCAACTTTAATCCTACCTTCAGACGGATCTATGAGAAGTTTATTGCTCATTGATAAATCTTTTCATAACCTCCAAACCTTTTCTGTAACCAAGTTGATAAATTTCATCTACCTTCCATAGATTGTGTAAGCTGTATCTTCCCAACTCCGGCACGATTAAAAAGTTGCAAAGCTCTTTCCTTTTTTCTACGTTGGACCTAATCGCAAGGACAAAGCTCCTCAACAGTATGCTTACTATATTTTTGGGCCTGTCTGCAGGATCCATGGGATTGACATCTACGCCTACCACCGGTATATCCCTTTTCAAAAAAGGTTCCACAGGCAGGTTGTTGGTAACTCCTCCATCTACCAATAGAAAGTGTTTGTATCTAACGGGCTCAAAAATGCCGGGCAAAGCACAACTTCCTAAAACGATTCTATAAAGATCACCTTCCGAAAAGTAAATAGTCTTTCCAGTAATTATATCAAGGGCGCACACATGAAATTCTTTTTTCAGCTCCTCTATCCTATCCACCTTCAGGTATTTTCTGAGAAACTTTTCTCCTTTTAAAAGGGAAAAAAACCCAAGTTTGGGAATCCTTGGCTTTATGTATCTAATCCACTCTCTGTCCTTTACTATTTTCAGCATCTCCTCAGGTGTATAGCCTGCGCAGTAGAAAGCCCCTACTAAGGCACCTGCGCTAACCCCACTAACACCAACTATTTCAAAACCAAGCTCTTCCAAAGCTTTTATAACACCTATGTGGGCTATACCCCTTACCGCGCCACCCGAAAGAACCAAGTTTATCTTCATAGAAGGATAAAGTATAAATAACACGTCGGATGAGAAACTACCTAAGCGCATAGCTTTTTCTGAAACCGCTATAGCCATAAAGGTAAGCCAAAAGCGTTATACCTTTCCTCTTTCTCACTCAACAAGTATAATAACTAGAAAATGCGCACAGTTATATTATTCTATATTTTGCTTCTTCTGTTTTCTTATTCGTGTAAAGAAAGCACAAAGGCTAACAAAGAGGAAAACGAGGCTAAGATACCTTGTCGGGTGGTAAAGGTAATAGATGGGGATACTTTTACCTGCACCTTAAAAAATGGGGAGGAGATAAAAGTTAGGCTGATAGGGGTGGATACTCCAGAAAGTAGGGAAGGTCCCAAGTTGGAAAGGGATGCAGAAAGGACAGGATTGAGTAAAAAGGAGATCCTAAGGATGGGAAAAGAGGCTACTGAATATACGAAAAAGCTTTTACCCAAGGGAGAGGTAGTCTATTTGGAACAAGATGTCCAGCCTACAGATAGATACGGTAGAGTCCTTGCTTACGTGTGGCTTAAGGACGGCAGAATGTTAAACGAGTTATTACTGCTTGAAGGAATGGCACAAGTTTATACTATCCCACCAAACGTGAAATATCAAGAGAGACTTCTCAAAGCCCAAAAGAAAGCCATGGAGGAGGGGAGAGGATTTTGGAGCGTAAATAAACCTTAGAGTTCCTTTAGCTGATACGCAAAGAAAAGTCTTTGTATCTCTTCTAAAGAAAGTTCTTCAACCCTTTTTGAAGGGTCTATAAAAGCTTTTTTTAGTATATCCTCTGGAAATTTGTTCCTTAAGGTCTTTCTCTTAAAGGAGAAAAGTTTTGTCAGAAATGCTTTGTATGTTTTCAAATCTATATTCAATTTTTCTTCCTTTCTGACGAGCTTTATGACTGCGGACTGGACCTTTGGTGGTGGTAAAAAAAATCTGGGTGGCACCGTCATAACATAGGTGATTTGGAAGAAGGTTTTAAGAAAGCAACCAAGCCAAGAAGTGCCCTCTATGAGCTTTTCTGCTACCTCCTTTTGGACCATAAAAACTGCCAAATTTATGCAATTGTGACAAAAAACTGTTCTTTCAATTATAAGAGTTGCCATATTGTATGGTAAGTTTCCCAAGATCTTTATTTGTTTTCCGATTTTGCAATAATTAAACTCAGAAGCATCTGCGTGATAGATTTTTAACCTTTTGTCTTCCAACTTTTTCAGTTCTTTAATCATATCTGGATCTATCTCTATACAGTGAATTTCCTTTACAGAAGTCTTTAAGATTTCTTTAGTTAAACTTCCTGTGCCGGGACCTATCTCTACTACAACATCTCCTTCGTTTAATTCTGCAACGTCCAAAATCTTTTTTGCCACGCCGGGGGAGACCAACAAATGCTGTCCGTATCGCTTTTTTAAGCGCACCTTAACTCTCCTTTTATGTTATAATAACCTTTTTTGAATACGGAGGTATAGCCATGAGTAGCTTACTACAAGACATAGAAAAAGCATACATCCCAGCTAAGGAATATCCAGAGTTAAAGGTGGGAAATACGGTTAGAGTGTATTACAAGATCGTGGAGGGCGATAAAGAGAGAATACAGCCCTTTGAAGGTGTGGTAATAAGGATAAGGGGTTCTGGTTTGGGTAAAACCTTTACGGTTCGTAAGGAATCTTACGGTGTGGGTATAGAGAGAACATTCCCTTACTACAGCCCAAACATTGAGAAAATAGAGCTTGTTAAGTATGGTAAGGTGCGTAGAGCAAAACTTTACTACCTTAGAAAATACAAGGGTAAAGAAGCGCTCAGCAAAGTAAAGGAAATAAAGCCTTGGGAAGTGAAGAAAAAGTAATGCTTGAGTGGGAAATTCCCCTTTGGGAGAAAGGGCTTACAGTAGCAGGTGTGGATGAGGCAGGAAGGGGTCCTTTGGCAGGACCAGTGGTAGCCTGTGCGGTAATTCTCCCTCCCTTTACACAACCATTCATAAAAGGAGACTCAAAGAAACTATCTTCAAAGGAAAGAGAGGACGCTTACGAATATATAAAACAGATAGCTTTGGCTGTAGGCACAGCAGTGGTGGATAGCACGGTAATTGACAGGCTTAACATTCTGAAGGCTACGAAGTTGGCAATGGAAAGGGCTTTGCAAGATCTTAAGATGAAATTTGACGTAGTTATCACAGATCACGTAAAGTTGGAAAACTACAACTGCATAGCTTTAACAAAGGGAGATGAAAAGAGCCTTAGCTGTGCGTGTGCGTCTATAGTGGCAAAGGTGTTAAGAGACAGAATCATGGAGCACTACCACCAAATCTTTCCTCAGTTTAATTTTCAAAAAAACAAAGGATATCCTACAAAGGAGCACATCAAAAGCCTAAGGTTAAACAAACCAACTATAATACACAGGAAAAGCTTTATGCCGGTAAGACAATTGGAGCTTTATGCACAAACCCGTTTTACTTGAAGAAGCTGTAGATCTACTTTTGGGAGGGGGCGGAAAGATCTTTGTAGATTGCACCGTAGGGCTTGGAGGTCATGCAAGAAAAATACTGGAGAAAAATCCGGAGGCATTTCTAATAGGCATAGACAGAGACCCTTATGCCCTTGAAATTGCAAAGGAAAACCTGAAGGAGTTTGACGGAAGATTTAGCTTATACAAAGCTAATTATTCTGATTTTGACTTGGTTTTAAAAGAAGAAGGCATAGCCTTAGTTGATGGTTTTTTGTTTGACTTGGGCGTGTCTATGTATCAACTCAAAAGTCCGAGGGGATTTTCTTTTCAAAGGGACGATCCGTTGGACATGAGAATGGATCCTGAGGATAGGATCACCGCTTACGATGTGGTAAACAGATATTCAGAAAAAGAGTTGGAGAGAATAATAAGAGAGTATGGGGAAGAAAAAAAGGCAAGGGCCATTGCCAAAGCTATAGTCCTGCAGAGAAGTAAAAAACCCATAGAAACCACAAAGGAGCTTGTGGATGTAATTCTTTCTGTTTTGAAAAGACGGGGCAAGATCCATCCTGCTACCAAGGTGTTTCAGGCTATAAGGATAGAGGTAAATAGGGAGTTGGAGCATCTGAAAATCGCTTTGGAGAAGGTGCCAACCTACCTAAGAAGTGGTGGCAGGTTAGTAGTTATATCCTTCCATTCCCTTGAAGACAGGATAGTAAAAAAGTTTTTCAAAGAACACTCCTATCAGTTTAAGATTCTCACAAAAAAGCCGATAACTCCCAAAAAGGAGGAAGTGATGCAAAACCCAGCAAGCAGGAGTGCTAAACTAAGGGCTGGAGTTAAGATATGAGGTATATTGTGCTTTCAATCTTACTAATAACTTTGAATTTTCTCTACTCCGCTTATTCTATAAGAGTGGCTAAAGAATACGCCAGCAAATTAACGGAGTTGAGAAAGGAATTAGAAAAAAACCTTTCCCTAAGAGTGAGCTATTCAAACGCAGTAAATTATCTAAAAGCCAAAGAATGGACTAAGGAAAGGGGCTTTATCCCGGTAAGCTGGGATAAGGTAAGCTTAATAGATTAGAGCTTTTGCTCTTCTAAACTCAGTGCCAAAAGACTTATTACTCTGTTGCCCTCCATTTTATCCACCACAAACTTGTATCCACCATATTCAAACTCATCCCCCTCTTCCGGAACCTTGGCAAGGTTTTTCATGACAAAGCCTCCGATTGTGTCGTATTCATAATCCTCCGGAAGCTCAATCCCAAGCCTTTTTGAAACAGTTTCCACATCAACCCAACCGTAAATCCTGTATACCCCCCTACCCACTTGCTGAAAATTCTCTTCCCAGCTTTCTGGGAACTCCTCGAAGAGAAATTCAAGTATGTCTCCTATGGTTACAATTCCCACAAGCTCACCGTGTTCGCCAACTACGATTGCTATCTGAGAGTTGTTTTTACGCATTTCCAATATCAGATCTTTCAACACCATTACTTCGGGAACTATCAGTACTTCCCTTTTAAACTCCTTTAACTTTCTGTTTAAATTTTCTTCAAAGGGAACAATCTCTTTTACAAAAATAACACCTGTTATACTATCTGGGTTTTGCGAATATACCGGAATTTTGCTATGCTTTCTTTCCAAAATCTTCTGATAAACTTCTCCCACCGTTTTTTCTTCATCCAAAAGAAAAAGGTCCGGTCTTGGCGTCATTATCTCTTTAACAGTGGTTTCTTTTATAGATATAGCTTTCTCTACCATCTTTTTTTCTTCCTCGCTGAAGAGTCCTTTTCCGTATCCGATGTCAAATATTTCCCAAAAGACCTTCTCCTTATCGTTATCTTGGTCCGCTTCGGTCATGGGTAAAAGACTGCCAATTGATCTGCTGAATATAGCCCTTAGAGGGTAAAGCAGGGTGTGTATTAAGTAAAAAGGAACTGAGTAGAATAAGGACAAGCGTGTAGCAAAGTGTAGGGCTACGTTTTTTGGTATAACTTCGCCAAAAATAAATATCAGAAAACTTATTAGCAAAGCGGAAAAGGTCGCACCACCCTCTCCAAAGTGAGATACGAATAATGTGGTGCCATAAGCGGAAAGAAGCACGTTTGCAACTTCATTTCCTATAAGAATGGAAAGTAAAACTTCACGGGGCTTTGAAAGGAGTTTGATTACTAACTTATATAGTCTGCTGTGGGAGTATTTTCTAAGAAGATAGCGGTTTGTGCCAAAAAAGACCACCTCCGACGAAGAAAAAAAACCAGAAAGATAGAGAAGAAAGACAAATACCGCCAGTTCAGTATATATTACAGCAGACGAACCTTCCATCTATGAATGCCTCCCTTAACTCTGCTTTACATTCATCCATCCTATACTCGCACAGAGGGTAAAAAGGACAAGCTTCCTCTGAATACATCTGCACGTCAACAGTCTTTAAAGTTTTTCTTTCAGAGGGATGTTCTGCAGGCATGTTCTGTATAAGATACTTAGTATAGGGATGTAAAGGTGACTTTAAAACATGCTGTTTTGTCCCCATCTCTAAGAGCCTGCCTCTATAAAGGACCGCCACACTATCTGCAACATACTCCACAGACCTAACATCATGCGTTATCAAAAGAACAGATATGCCCTTAAGTTTTAGTTTTAAGAAAAGCTCAAGTATGCCTCTTCTGAGGCTCGCATCCAAGGAAGCGGTTGGCTCGTCAGCAACTATAAGCTTTGGTTCCAATACGGTAGCTCTTGCTATTGCAACCCTCTGTTTTTGCCCTCCGGAAAGCTGATAGGGTTTTCTGTGCAGATACTCTTCAGTCAAACCTGCTTCCAGTAGTGCATAAAGGATCTTTTTCTCCCTGTCTCTGTATTTGTGAACTATTAAAGGTTCTTCCAGTATTTCTTTTACGCTCATACGTGGATTTAAAGAAGAAGCTGGGTCCTGAAAAACTGCGGATACATAGCGGGTGTATTCTTTACCAAAGTTTGAAATTTCCCTGCCATCAAAGAAGATTTTACCCTCAGTTGGTTTTTCCAACCTTAGAATGAGTTTTCCCAAAGTGGTTTTGCCAGAACCAGACTCTCCAACCAGTGCTAAAATTTCACCCACCTTTATTTGCAAGCTCACACTTTTAAGGGCAAAGAAGTTCCTACTTTTAAACAGGCCTACCTGTAACTTGTATGCCTTGCTTACTTGTTGGACGCTTAGAAGATTCATATTGTTCTGGAAAAGCGAAGCTCTTTTTTCTGTGGTAGGTATTGGTCAAAGACCATGGCTATGTTCCTTATTAAAAGCCTTCCCATTGGCGATACCCTTATGGACCTGTCCTTTATCTCCAAAAGTCCGTCCTCTTCCATTTCTTTAAGCTTAGATAGTTCTGCTTCAAAGTGGTCTTCAAAGGATATGCCAAAGGTATTTTCTATCTTATCAAACTCGCACCGGAAGTTGCACATAAGGTCCATGATAACTTCTCTTCTAATCAAGTCCTCTTCGTTCAAAATATACCCTCTCATGGTGGGAAGGTCCATATTATCCAAAGCCAGGTAGTATTCCCTTATGGTCTTGTAGTTTTGAAAGTAGGCATCCTCCAGCATACTTATAGATGTCGCACCTATACCTATAAGATCTACACCCTTTTTGGTGGTATATCCTTGAAAGTTTCTCCACAGGGTGCCGTTTTGCTGGGCTATAGAAAGCTCATCTTCAGCTTTTGCAAAGTGATCCATACCAATGTAGAGATAGCCTGCCTTTTGGAAAAGTTCTATGGTCATTTCCAAGATCTTTAATTTGTCTTCTGGAGGGGGTAAGGTGTTTGGGTCTATCTTCCTCTGCAAGGGCTTTAACCAAGGCACATAGGCAAAGTTATAAACCGCTACCCTATCTGGGTTAAGCTCTATGGTCTTTTCTATGGTTCTTTTGAACTTCTCTGGTGTCTGATAGGGAAGCCCGTATATAAGGTCTATGTTTATGCTTTTAAAGTTAAGTTCTCTTAGCCTTTTCATAACCTCTTTCATTAAAGATTCTGGCTGTATTCTGTTTATTGCCCTTTGCACCTCTTCGTCCAAGTCCTGAAGTCCCATACTTATTCTGTTAAAACCTAAGTCCCTTATGGTTTCCAACTGACCCTCTGAAAGATACCTCGGGTCGATTTCTATGCTTATCTCTCCCTCTTTATCTATCTGGAAAGTTTGACTTAGCTTTCCATACAGCTCCCTCATTTCTTCGTTGGTTAAAAAGTTTGGAGTGCCTCCACCCCAATGAAGTTGAACCACTGGTCTGGATAAGTCAAGATACTGACTGATAAGATCTATTTCTTTGTATAAGTAATCTAAGTATTTTCTTGACACGTCTTTTCTGTGGGATATGATTACATTGCATCCGCAAAACCAACAGGCGCTTTCACAGAAAGGTATATGCACGTAAATAGAAAGGGGTCTTTTCTTTTTGTTGCTTTCCAAAAGCTTTCTTTTGTAATCCTCCTTTCCAACTCCAGTGTGAAATTCAGTAGCGGGGGGATAGCTTGTATATCTTGGTCCAGGTCTGTCATACTTCTCTATCAGCTCTTTGTTAAATAATGTCTTCATAAGTCTATTAATTTATGCCAAAGGTCTATATTATTATATGATGTGATGCAGAACATATTTGTATGGGGTTTTAACTTTAGGACAGCTCCCATAAGCGTTAGGGAGATCTTAGCCTGTAGTAAAGAGGAGATAAAAAACCTCTTGCCTGCGATAAAATCATACTCTGGTGCAAAGGAATTGGTAATGCTTAATACTTGCAACAGAGTGGAGTTTTACACTGTATGCGAAGACTATAGCCAAGTTTATGCCATCGTAGAAAGTTTTTTGGATATAAAGGGAGTTAGTCAGAACTACAGAAAATACTCTTTCTTTTTGGAAGGTAAAGACGCCATAGCTCACATTTTTAGAGTATCAAGCAGTCTTGATTCTATGGTGGTGGGCGAAAGCCAAATCGTATCTCAGTTTAAAGAAGCTTTTCAAATAGCAAGGGATGTGGGCACAGTTGGGAAGATCTTAAACAGGGTTTTTGAGAAAGCTTTGAGAACCGCCAAAAGAGTGAGAACAGAGACAGGTATAGGAAAGAGTGCGGTTTCAGTAAGCTATGTTGCTGTGGAGTTAGCCAAGCAGATATTTGGCAATCTGAGCAAGGCTCAGGTTTTGTTGATAGGAGCCGGGGAGATGGCAGAGCTTGCAGCCAAGTATTTCAAAAAACTAAAGGCTAACATCTTTATAGCCAACAGAACTTACGAAAAGGCTTTAGAACTGGCTAAGGAGTTGGAGGGTAACGTAATAGTTTATAACGAGCTGGAGGATCATCTACACAAGTTTGATATAGTTCTTTTGTCCACCGGTGCTAAAAATTATGTGCTTACAAAAAACATGGTTGAGAAGGCTATGAAGAAAAGGGACTACAAGCCTATGTTTATCATAGACATATCTGTGCCAAGAAACGCAGAACCGGACATAAACGAGGTGGATCAAGCTTTCCTTTACAACATAGATGACCTAAAGGTCATATCTCAGGAGAACCTAAGGGGACGCTTAAGGGAAAAGGAAAAAGGTGAGATTATTGTGTGGGACGAAGTAGAGAAGTTCTTTAGGTGGCTTGAGTTTCTTAAGATAGAAGACAGAATAGTTAAAATAAAGAGCCTTTGGGCAGATGTGGAAAGAAGGGAACCTAAGTTTAGAAAATTTCTTTACCACGCCCTAAGGGAGATAAAAAAAGATCCTATAGGTTCGGAAAAGTTGGTTAAAATACTTCTTCAGGAGGATGAGAATGCAAACGAGGCCAGAAAATTATCCGATGTCCATAACCGAGCTGATGGAATTAGAATCTGAGTATTCAATCAAAGCCTACATACTCATAAAGGCGGATCCAAGGGAAATACCTTCAATTATGTTAGCCCTATCCACCTTTGATGGAGTGAAAACTGCGGACGTGGTAACTGGTCCTTACGACATTATAGTATTTGTGGAAGTAAAAAATCAGGATGAATTGGGAAGACTTGTGATAAACAAAATCCACTCCTTAGAGGGGGTGAAAGAAGCACTTACCTGTGTGGTAGTCAGAATATAAAGATCTAAACTCCATGAAAGTTCCGCTAAGTTGGCTTAATGAATTTGTTGATCTGGAAGGAATAGAGCCAGAGGACATAGCAAGGGCTTTAACTCTAAGGAGCGTAGAGACTAACCTAAGTGTGTGGGATGCAGAATTAGAAGGTGTGGTTTTTGGAAAGGTTGTTAGTCTTTGGGAGCATCCAAAAGGCGAGGGTCTAAAGGTCTGCAAGGTTAAAATAGGGGAAGATAGGGCGCTTCAGGTAATAACCAAAGACACAAGTTTAAGAGAAGGTGAGGGTGTTTTGGTTGCCCTTCCGGGGGCAAAGGTGGGAGGAAAAATTATCAAAGAGAAGGAATTTTTTGGTGTGGTTTCAGAGGGTATGCTTTTGTCTGCTTCCGAGCTTGGTTTGGAGGACCGCTCAGAAGGAGTTATAAAGGTTGATGAGGACTATCCTTTGGGCACCTCCGGTAAGGAAGTTCTTGGATTTGGAGAGCCAATATTGGAGATAGAGATCACACCAAACAGAGGTGACCTTCTCAGTGTCATTGGCGTTGCCAGAGAGCTTTCCGCACTCTTTGACCGCCCTATGAAGCAGACAAAAGAATATCAGCTGGAGGACTTTGGAAGCTTAGACATAAGGATAGAGGATCCGCATTGTAAAAGATACAGAGGGGTTCTCATAAAGGGAGTGAAGGTAAAGGATGCGCCCCTTTGGCTAAAAAGAAGGCTCTGGCAGTGTGGAATAAAGAGTATAAACAACGTGGTGGATGTAACCAACTACATAATGCTGGAAAGGGGACAACCTCTTCATGCTTTTGATTGGGACAAAATAGAAGGATACATAGTAGTAAGAAGTGCAAGGGTGGGAGAAGGTATAAACACGCTAACGGGTGCATACAAACAACTAACCGAACAAAACCTGATCATAGCAGACAGCAAAAAGCCTTTAGCCATAGCGGGTGTGGTTGGTGGTTTGGACAGTGCAGTGGATAAAAACACCACAAACGTTTTGTTGGAAGCTGCTTACTTTGACCCATACAGAATCAGAAAATCTGCCAAAAGCTTGGGAATACAAACTGAAAGCTCCTACAGGTTTGAAAGGAACGTAGACATTGACGCCTTAAAGCGCTATCAAAACATTGCTACAGAACTAATTCTAAGATTGGCTGGAGGCAAAGTGAATGCGGTAAGGGACGTATATCCTGAGCCATACAAAGCTTTAAAGGTCTTTCTATCTTTTGGAAAATACAAAAGATATACGGGAGAGGACTTAGACAAGGAGTTTGCCCTTAGGGTTTTACAAAGGCTCGGTTTTGAATGCTCTGAATCTACCTGCGGTTTGAATGTTTTTGTGCCCGCCTTTAGAAGCTTTGACGTAAAGGGAGAGGCAGATGTGGTGGAAGAGCTAATAAGGGTTAAAGGCTATGACAGCCTAAGGCAGGAGCCCTTATTTATCCCCTCTAAGGCAAAAAGAATTGACAGACTTGAAAGCACAATAAGAAACTTTTTGTCTTCCAGAGGTTTTTTTGAAGTGCTTAACTTTTCTTACGAAAGCTTAGAGCTTTATACGATCCTGGGCTTGGAACCGCCAAAAATTGAAATAACAAATCCTCTGCTAAAAAACGAAAGGTTTTTGCGCACATCCTTAATTCCCTCTCTGATTAAATCTTGCCTTTACAATAAGAAGAACTTTGTTCAACAGGTAGCCATCTTTGAGTTAGGCAAAGTTTTCTTTGAAAACGGGGAAGAAAAAAGATTAGGGCTTTTGTCCTGCGATAGTCACTCTTTGGAAGACTTTAGGACTTTGGTTTCAGACCTTCTAACTTATATAAGCGTGGAGCACTTTTCCCAAAGGTCCAACTATCCATTCCTGCATCCTAACCTTCAGGTAGAGTTTATCGTTGGAGGACAAAGGGTAGGATTTTTAGGGGTTCTTCATCCACTCATACAGAAAGAGCTGGATATAAAAGGTAGCGTTCTGATCTCTGAACTTGAAGTTGAAAAGCTTCAACCTAATAAGGTTAAGTATAAAAGCATTTCCAATTATCCTCCTGTGGTTAGGGACATTTCTCTGGTTATGGACAAAGGGCAATCGGTGGATAAATTAATTTTATATATTAGAGACCTGGAAGAGGTGGAAGATTTGAGCGTTTTTAGCGTATGGACTAACGAAGAAGTGCTTGGGGAAGGCAAGAAAAGTGTCAGTATTAGGCTCTTTTTGAGAAGCACAAAAGGTAGTATGTCTGACGAAGAAGCCAACAGCATAGTGTTTAAGTTGGTGGAAGACTTAAAGAAAGAGTTTAACGTGAGCCTAAGGTAAAGCAAGCCTGCCCCGCTTGTAGTGGAGAGGATACAATTGGGGTCCACAAGGTGAGGCTATAGGGAGTCCGGGCTCCAGGATAGTCCCAGCGAGGACATCCTGGGAGGACACCCACCTATTGATGTCGGGGCCCACCAAAGCCTCTTCCACTACGGCCGGGTGGGTTTTCTTGCCTTCCCCTCCTTAACAGGAGGTGGAAGATGAAAACTCTAAGCAAAAAAGAACTTAGAAATACAATCAGAAGTTTAAGAAGGGGATTACCAACTGACGAGCACCGCATACTTTCCCAAAGGATTTTGGAAAACATAAAAACTTTCGGTATTTTAGGCGACGCTAAAGTGATCTTAGCGTTCTGTCCCTTTGATGGAGAGCCAGACATTTCTCCGATGTTTGACGAAATACTCAAGTCTGGAAAGGATCTCGTTTTACCCAAAGTTGTGGGCAACAGCTTAAAGCTCTGCAGAGTTCATTCCACTGAAACGCTCAGCGCCGGTAGTTTTTGTATTCTTGAGCCCGCAGAGTGCGAAGAGGTAGATCCAGAAAAGATAGAACTGGCCTTTATTCCCGGAGTTGCCTTTGACAAAAGAGGCTGTAGGCTGGGTATGGGAAAGGGCTATTACGATAGGATACTGGGGAGGGTAAAGGGTTTGAAGGTGGGAGTAGCCTTTAGCTTTCAGGTCCTTGAAAAGATCCCCTGCGACCCTTGGGATCAAAGGGTAGATGCGGTTTTGACCGAAGAAGGAATCTTTTACAGGAGGTAGGAAGATGGGTGAAAACGTGCTGATTTTTTTATTAGCTTTATTATTCTTAGCTGTTGGAATTGTTATAGGTCTTTTCCTTTTTAGAAAAAAACCTACGCAGGTGCCCACACAATCGGAAGAGGTGCGAAGGCTTTTGGAAAGTGCCCAAAGGGAATACGAAAAGATCATAAACCTTGCAAGGGAAGAAGCCCACAGGATTAGACAGGAAGCGGAAGAGAGAAGAAGGGAAATAGAACAACAGTTGGCCCAAAAGCGATCAGAGCTTGAAAAAAAGGAACAGGAGCTTGAACAGAAAATAAGAACTGCAGAGCAAGCCTTAAATCAAAGGGAGCAATCCTTGATCCAAAAGGAACAGACCATAGAAAGAAGGTTTGAGGTCCTTGAAAGAAGAGAAGAAGAGCTTTACAAAAGAGAAAAGGAGCTAAGGGATTTGGAAAGGCAAGTAGAAAAGGCTCAGAAGGATTTAGAAAACAAAATCAAAGAGATTCAAGAATTAGAAAGGGAAGTTCAAGGACTGAAGGAAAAGGAATTGCTTGAGCTTCAAAGAATAGCGAATATGACGATGGAAGAAGCCAGAGCAGAGATCTTAAGAAGGACGGAGGAGTCTGCAAGGATAGAAGCTATAAAAATAGCCAAGAGGATAGAGGAAGAAGCAAAGGAAATGGCAGATTTGCGTGCAAAGAGGATCATAACTACCGCTATCCAAAGACTGGCACCGGAGATAGCTGTAAATTACACCACTGTCACTGTAGAACTTCCTTCCAACGACTTTAAAGGAAGGATAATAGGAAGGGAAGGTAGAAACATAAGGACCTTTGAACAATTAACAGGTGTAGACCTCATCATTGACGACACACCAGACATAGTTACCATATCCTGCTTTGACCCTCTCAGAAGAGAAATAGCAAAGGAAGCTTTAGAAAGGCTAATAGAGGATGGTAGAATACACCCTGCCAGGATAGAAGAGGTGGTGAATGAAGTTAAGAAGGAGATAGACGAGAAGATAAAAAAGGCTGGAGAGGAAGCGTGCATAGAGCTTGGGCTATACGACATAAACCCAGGACTTTACTACTACATCGGAAAGCTCTACTATAGGACCAGTTACTCTCAGAACGTGCTTTTGCACTCAAAGGAAGTCGCATACATTGCAGGGTTGTTGGCGGAAGAGCTTGGATTGGATGCTAAGATGGCAAGGAGGGCAGGGCTTCTTCATGATATTGGTAAGGCTGTATCTCACGAACTTGGTGGTTCTCACACAGACATAGGCATAGAACTTTGCAAACGCTATGGAGAACCTGATCCAGTGCTTAATGCCATAAAGGCGCACCACAACGAGGAACCTGTCAGATATCCAGAGGTAGCCCTGGTGTGTGCTGCAGATGCTTTATCTGCTGCAAGACCTGGTGCAAGGAGAGAAACCTTAGAAGCCTATTTGAAGAGATTGGAAAAGCTTGAGCAAATTGTAAAGTCCTTCAAAGGTGTGGCAAACGCTTACGCAATCCAAGCGGGAAGAGAGGTAAGGGTTATAGTAAATCCGGAGGAGATAAGCGACGAAGAAGCCTATCAACTATCAAAGGACATTGCAAAGAAGATAGAAGAGGAGCTTGAGTTTCCAGGTCAGATAAAGGTGGTGGTTATTAGGGAGACAAGGCATGTGGAATATGCAAAGTGAAGACCTAACTCCGATGCTTTCTCAGTATCATGCCCTAAAAAGACAGTATGCGGATTGTTTGCTTTTTTTCCGTCTTGGAGATTTTTACGAGCTGTTTTACGAGGATGCGATAATCGGTTCAAAAGAGCTTGGGCTTGTACTAACTTCAAGACCTGCTGGGAAGGGTAAGGAAAGGATTCCCATGTGCGGAGTCCCCTACCACGCATCCCAGTCTTACATATCAAAGCTTGTAAGTCGTGGGTATAAGGTTGCCATATGCGAGCAGTTAGAAGATGCATCCCAAGCCAAAGGGGTGGTAAAAAGGGACGTCGTAAGGGTTCTAACGCCCGGCACTTACTTTGAGAAAGATCTTACAGGTTTAGCTTGTGTATACCGAAAAGGACAGAAGGTTTATTGCTCTTACCTTAGTCCATCCACCGGTGAATTTTTGGTAGGAAGGTTCAACAAGGACAACTATCTGGAGTTCCTTTTGAAGTTTCAGCCAAAGGAGATTTTGACCCATGAAAAGGTAGACGACAGTACGCAGAAGATTCTAAAAAGTTTTTTCACTCTATACACCGAAGAAGACATCCAAGCGGGTCTTGAACTTATAAAAAAAGACTTTAACATCTTCCACTGGTCAGGTTTAGGATTTGAAGAGGAAGAGTTTTTAATACCTTGTGGTGTAGCCTATCTTTACCTGAAGAGAACACAGAAGGGCTTTACCCCCTATGTGCAAAAGCCTAAACCCTATGCAGGAGAGGGTTATGTTGCTATAGACTATCGCACCAGAAGGGGGCTTGAACTTTTGGAAAGCTACGAAGGAAGGGAAGACCTCTCCCTTTTTGGCGTTATAAACAGGACCCTTACCGGTATGGGAAGAAGACGCCTGAAGTTTAGGATCACCCATCCCTTTCTCAGGGAAGAAGACATAAAAAAGGTTCAACAAGCGGTTGAAGAGCTGTTGGAAAACAGAGAGCTTTTAAAGAGTATAAGATCCAAGCTTGAAAACATGCCAGATTTAGAAAGACTTGCCTCACGTATTAGTGGCAATGTAGCCACTCCAAGGGAATTTGCATTGCTCAAAAAGGCGCTAAAACTTTTGCAGGAAACAAAAAATATTTTGGAACACTGCCAGTCAGAACTTCTAAAAGATCTATTTCACAGTTTAGAAGACTTAGATGACATCTATCAGGACATAGAAAAAACTTTGGTGGATGATCCGCCCATACACCTAAAAGAAGGTGGGCTTATAAAGGAAGGTGTCCATCAGCAGTTGGATGAGCTAAGAAACCTAAGGGACAAAACAGAAACAATCTTAAGGGAATACGAAGAAAGATTGAGAAAAGAAACAGGCATACAAAGTCTAAAGATAGGCTACAACAAAGTTATGGGATACTACATAGAGGTAACAAAGCCGAACCTAAGATACGTGCCAAGCTACTTTAGGCGCAGACAAACCCTATCTAACTCAGAGAGATTTACTACAGAAGAGCTCCAGAGGTTGGAAGAAAAAATCATCTCTGCCGCAAGCAGGGCAAACGAGATAGAGTATCAGCTGTTTTTAGACCTAAGGGAAAGGGTTTTAGAAAACATACACAGGGTCCACAGAAACGCTCAGCACATCGCAGAATTAGATTACATTCAAAGTTTGGCACAGATAGCCTTAGAGAAAGGATGGAAAAAGCCTGAACTTTCCAAAGACAAGATCATACAAATAGAAGAAGGAAGGCATCCGGTGATAGAACACTTTGTTAAAGACTATGTGCCAAACGACACATACATGGACGAACAAAGCCTTATACACATAATCACAGGACCGAACATGGCGGGAAAGTCAAGTTACATAAGGCAGGTTGCCATTTTGGTTCTTCTGACTCACATGGGTTCTTTTCTTCCATGCAAAAGCGCACGCATAGGTTTGGTGTCTTCTATCCACGCAAGGATTGGTTCAGGGGATATATTAGCTTTGGGAGTATCCACCTTTATGAACGAGATGATGGAGGTTTCTGCCATCTTGAACTCTGCAAATGAGAGAAGCCTTATCATTTTAGACGAAGTAGGAAGGGGCACATCCACCTACGATGGCATAGCCATATCAAAGGCTATCGTTGAGTATATAGCAAAGAAAGTAAAGGCGCGCACCTTAGTAGCGACACACTACTTGGAACTTACAAGCCTGGAGGAAGATTTTCCGCAGATCAAAAACTACCATATGGCGGTCTCCGAAGGAAAGCAGGAGATAAACTTTTTATACACCCTAAGGAAGGGAAGTGCAAAGGGCAGTTTTGGAATATACGTCGCAAAGAAGGCAGGTCTTCCGGATGAGATCATCCTCAGAAGCCAGGAAATTTTAGCAAGCTTTGACAGAACTTTACCTATTTTAGAAAAGGTCTATGAAGACTCAAAAAGATTAGAGGAGGAGATGATCTATAAGGAAGTTTTGGAAAGCTTAGAAAGGTTGGACATAGCTAATCTTACACCCCTTAAAGCACTTCTTATACTTGCAGAGCTCAAAGAAAAATTAACATCAAAGATCAATCCTTAGTTCATATATCCTCACCCCTAAGTATCCTTTGGGTGTAATTCACGCACGCCAGCACCATAAACATGAGGGCATGATTTTGGGTGTTCGGAAGCTCTTCTTTTACCCAAAGGCTACCGTCTTCCTTTTTTACCAGTTTTATGTATTTAAATGCTTCTTCTGCCAACTTTCTGTTTGAAACCTTCTCCAAAACCTTTTGTTTTATTTCCTCCGGAACAGGCTCCTCTACAAACATCTAAGGTAATCCTCAAGTATTTTTGCGTGATCAAAAACTATTTTATCAAAAGGTATTTGTTCTAAAGGGAAAACCATAACCTTCTTTGCGTCATCACCAGCCTTTGGCTCTCCTTCCGCATCCAAAACGAAAACCACAGAAACCACATGAAAGCGAGGGTCCCTATTTGGCTCAGAGTAAACCCCCAAAAGCTTTACGATCTTAGCATCCAAACCCGTTTCTTCCTTTACTTCTCTTAGCACTGCCTCCTCTACCCTTTCCCCAACCTCCACAAAACCACCAGGAAGGGCAAAACCATAAGGCTCATAATGCCTTTCTATAAGGACTATCCCTTTGAACCTCTTACCACTCCAAACCCTAACAATACCGTCCACCGCAAGAAAAGGAGTTTTTGGCTCAAACATGAGCTAACCTCACGTTTATTCCTCTGCTTTTGAGATACTTTTTCAGCTCTGGAATGCTTACCTCTTTGAAGTGGAACAAAGAGGCAGCAAGGGCTGCATCTACCTTAGATTGGGAAAACACCTCATAAAAGTGCTCCATATTACCCGCACCACCGGAAGCTATTACTGGTATTCTTACAGCCTCAGACACCGCCCTGTTGAGCTCTATATCATAACCCCTCTTCGTTCCGTCCGCATCCATAGAGGTTAGAAGGATCTCACCTGCACCCAAGCTTTCTACCCTTTTTGCCCACTCTACCACATCCAAACCCGTGGGCGTCCTTCCTCCATGAATGTAAACCTCCCATCCTTTACCAGACCTTTTGGCATCTATTGCTATAACTATACACTGGGAGCCAAACCTTTTGGCAGATTCGTAAATAAGCTGAGGGTTTTTAACCGCAGAAGTGTTGATAGAAACTTTGTCCGCGCCAGCCTCCAAAAGCTTTCTTATGTCCTCCAAGGACGCTATTCCTCCTCCAACAGTAAAAGGCATAAAGACAGTTTCCGCAACGTTTTTTACTACGTCTATTAAGATCTTCCTTCCTTCTGCGGACGCACTTATATCCAAAAAGACCAACTCGTCAGCCCCCTGATCTTCATAACTCTTTGCTGCTTCCACCGGATCCCCCGCATCCCTTAAATTTTGAAACTTTACACCTTTTACCACCCTTCCCCTATCCACGTCTAAGCACGGAATGATCCTCTTTGCAAGCATCACAGCTTCCTTCCTATCTGCTGGTAGATCTCTTTAAGCGGTATTCTGTAGTATAGAGGTCTTCCGTGCGGGCAGGTGTGAGGATTGTTTAGCTCCACCCACTTTTTCAATAAACCGTTGATTTGGACAAAAGAGAGCTTTTCTCCACCTTTTACTGCAGTTTTGCAAGCTTTATCCGAAGAAAAACCCATCTCGTAGTTTATCCTCTCAGCCAAAAGATGTTGGTCTATAAAGTAAAGACTTTCTATCCATTTTACCACCAATATTGTATCATCTATTATTCCCACCAGTTCAGGTTCAGCAAGGTATTTACACTCCTCTTGGGCAAGGGAAGGCACATAAACTTTTTGCTTTTTTAAAAGCTCACCCAAAAGTTCTTTTACCTTTCCTTCCTGAATTAGGCGCACTTCCGCTTTTTTTGGATGGACGTTTATGTCCAGCATAAAGGGGGGCACATCCAAAAAACAGAAAGCTATCCTTCTGTGCCCTACTGCTCTTCTCAGATATTCCAAAAGACCCCTGTTTTGGACGGGCCTTGAGTTGATAAAGAGCTTTAAATCTCCCCTCTTTTGGGACAAAGACACAAACAGGCGCACCTCTATCCCGTACCCTTTCAACTCCCGCTCTTCAAACTTTGTATTGTACAAATCTTCCAAGCGCTCCTTAGTATCCTTAGCAGGTGGGAGGTTTAGAATCTCTTTTCCATCGCTGATGACTCTAAGGGCTATCTGTGGTTTTGCTATTGCATAGTCTTTCAAAAGGCGCAGTATTCTTGCTCTTTCTGTGTCTTCTTTCTTTAAGAATCTCTGTCGCACGGGCAAATTGTAAAAAAGATCATAGATCTCAACCTTTGTTCCTACGGGCATACCCTTTTCCCTAACAGAAAGAACTTTACCACCCTCTACTTTCATCTCATAGCCTTTTTCTTCTTTGTAGAACCTGGAGCTTATGTTAAGTTTGCTGACCTGAGCTATGGCATAAAGAGCTTCTCCCCTAAAGCCGTAGGTCTTAAGGGACATAATGTCCTCAAAGCTTTCAATTTTGCTTGTGGAAAAGGGGAGAATAACCTTTGGCAAGTCCTCTGGGTGTATGCCGACGCCGTCATCTTTTACAGATATGTATCTTTTACCTCCTTTTATTATTTCTACTTCTATCCTATTTGCCTGCGCATCAAGTGCGTTCTCTACAAGCTCTTTTACACAATCCAGGGGGCTTTCTATAACTTCTCCAGCGGAAATCTTGGCTCTTACATCCTCCGGAAGAATTTTAACAAACATTTACCATTGAGGCTTGGGATTGCTTGGCTCGTTTATTGCGAATGATTGCTTACGCACTAATTCCAAACTCTTTACCATTGGGCTGTTATCTTGGACTTTTTGTTTAAGTATTTATCAACCGCCAATGCAGCCTTAACCCCATCTGCAGCGGCTATAACTGCCTGTTTTATGTTTGTGCAAAGCACGTCCCCTGCTGCAAACACGCCGGGCACAGAGGTCATCATCTCCTCATTTACCACTATACAGTCTCCATCGGTCATCTCTACTTGGTTCATCAAAAAGTCCACAGAGGGCTTGTTTCCACCCAAGAATATAAATACACCATCCACTTCAAGACGTTTCTTTTCTTTTGTTTCTATATTTTGCACATCCAAACCTTCTACAAAGGATGTGCCAACTATCTCAAGGACCCTGTGGTGTATCAGCACCTCCACCTTCGGATTGGACTTTATCTCTTCCACAATCTCTGGCGGTGCCTTTATCCTTGAAGAAGGAACCACCAAGTATATTTTACTGGCAAACCTGCTTATAAACTCCGTTTCCTCCAAAGCATAGTCATCCTCTCCAACGACCGCCACCGGCTTTCCTTTGAAAAAGGCTGCATCACACACGCCACAGTAAGACACACCCTTTCCTAAGAACTCCTCTTCGCCTTTGTATTTGTTCGTTCTCTCCATAGCACCGGAAGCAATTATCACTGCCCTACCCTTAAACTCCCTTCCGTCTATGGTGTATACCTTCTTGATATCACCCAGAAGGTCCGTAGCGATCACCTTACCTCTTACAAACTTAGCACCAAAGTCCTTTGCGTGATCTCTCATTAACTTTAAAAGTTCATAGCCTGACAAAGGTCCCCTTATGCCTGGATAGTTTTCTATTTGCTGTGTTACTCCAAGAGCACCGTCCGCTTCCGCTCTGTAAAGCACAAGTGTAGAAAGTCCAGCCCTTGCGGTGTATATTGCTGCGGAGGAGCCGGCAGGACCGGCACCTATGATAATAACATCGTATATTTCATCTGTGTTGAAGTTAAGCGTGAGCTCCATTTTTTTCCTCCAAAGTTATAAATATAATCAGACTTTGAGTGCTTCATATACCCTTCCTACCAATTCTGGAGAAGGCTTTAAGGTTTTTTCGCCCTCCTCCCACTTGGCAGGGCAGGCTTCATCATAACGTAGGGTCTTCCCTTTTTCCAGTTAGGATTTCTATTAACTCTTTTACTGTTATTATACCCTGTTTTTTCAGTAGATGTCCGTTTGCCCCACTTATGAATATCCCCTCTTCATAGTTGCCAAGCCATGCTGCACCCAACCTGTCTGCTATACAAAAGCCAACTTTTTTTGCCTCTTCACCTTTGTTGCAAGGCATCACACAATGGGATATACATCCATTCCAACCGTTGTATCCAAGCAAGAGTCTTTCTATAAAAGGCGTTTTTACCACCCTAAGGGGATACCCTACGGGAGATTTAAAGAGTATTATATCTTCTTCTTCAGCCTTCAGAATGACATCTTTGTAAATGTCAGGTGCATCACACTCCACCGTAGCAATAAAACGCGTCGCAATTTGCACCCCACTTGCTCCTCTCTCCATATACCACACTATATCCTTATAGCTCCAAATACCACCTGCTACTATTACAGGAATGTTGCCCCATTTTTTACTCTCTTCCAACACCGAAGGAAAAAGGTTTTCCAGCTGATACTCCTGCATAAAACACTCTTCATATTTAAAACCTTGATGCCCCCCAGATTTTGGACCTTCTAAAATAACTGCATCGGGTAATCTTTTGTATTTTTTCTCCCAAGTTCTGCATATCAAGTTTAAAGCCCTTGCAGAGGAAACTATGGGTATAAGCGCCACATCTGCACCCTGAGCATACTCGGGCATTCTAAGGGGCAATCCCGCACCGGTTATGATCGCATCAGCTCCTGCTTCTATTGCGTCTTGTAACACTCTGCCATAGTCGGTTATTGCGTAAAGGATATTAACCCCGATGGCACCCTTGCCTTGAGAGATTTCCTTTGCCTTTTTTATCATCAGTGTTAGGGCTTCTTTGCTGTGAGTGTATATTGAACCTATCGGTCTTCCGAATTTATCCCTTTTAACCATCTCAGGAAACCTATATCCAGTGCCAACTGCGGATATAACACCCATTGCACCTTCCCTTGCAACAGCACCCGCTAACCTTTCCCACGACAAACCAACCCCCATACCACCCTGTATTATGGGAACTTCCAGTTCTATCTTTCCTATTTTCAACCGCTTTAACATAAAAGCACCTCGTTCTATAATTTAAACAATGTACTTAGGTGTTGCAAGCTCGGTATGGAAAATTTCATAGTTGTGGGTAGAGTGACAAGTACCTTTGGTTTGAACCAAGAGCTTAAGGTGGAAACCTATCTGCCTCCAAAAGAGTGGAAAGGTATAAAAAGGATCTTTTTCAAGAAAAAAGGTGGCGATTATGTCCCTTTTGAAGTTGAAAAGCTGAAAGCACATGGGAAAAAATGGGTTGTTTTAAAGCTAAAGGGGGTTGATAGCCAGGAAGGGGCAAAAAAGTTTATAGGTGCCAAGATTTTTCTTCCGCAAGAAGATCTCCCTAAGAGAAAGGAGGGAGAGTATTACTTTTTTGAATTGGAAGGTTTAGAAGTTAGGAGTAATAGTGGTGAATATTTGGGAAGGGTTAGCGGTGTTGTGGAGGTTAAGGATAATGTATATCTTGAAGTAAATGGCGGAAAGGTGCTTATTCCCTTTACAAAAGTGTTTGTTTTAGAAGTTAAACCTGATGAGGGGTATTTGGTTGTTGCAGATATGCTAAAGGAACTGTTTGATTTATAATTTTTCCCGATGAGGAAAATAGAAATAACGGACGTATCTTTGAGGGATGGCATTCAGTCTTTGCTTGCTACAAGGGTAAGAACAGAAGATATGCTCGAAATCGTGGAAATACTTGATAAATGCGGCTTTTATTCCTTGGAAGTTTGGGGAGGGGCTACCTTTGATGTGTGCCTTAGGTATCTCAAAGAGGACCCTTGGGAGCGTTTAAGAAAATTCAAAGAGCGCGCACCTAACACAAAGCTTGAGATGCTTTTAAGAGGCCAAAATATAGTTGGGTATAGGCACTATCCAGACGATGTGGTAGAGTCTTTTGTTAAGAAGGCTTACGACAACGGCATAGAGGTCTTTAGAATATTTGACGCCCTCAACGATACCAGAAACCTAAGAAAAGCTATAGAAACTGCCAAAAAGGTGGGAGCTATAGTGAAGGGTGTACTGTCTTATACAATAAGCCCAGTTCATAGTGTGGAGTATTACGTAAATATTGCAAGAGAACTTGTGGATATGGGAATAGATATAATTTCTATAAAAGATCAAGCGGGTTTATTGTCTCCAAAGGTGTGTTATGAGTTGGTAAGTGCTTTAAAGTCCGAGTTTCCAAAATATCCAGTCCATCTTCATACTCAGACTACTGCAAGCTTGGCGGAGATGGCTCAGCTAAAGGGTGTGGAAGCGGGTGCAGACATGATAGATACCGCTTTTTACTCTTTGGCCTCCCAAACTTCCCATCCCGCAGGGGAGACAATGATATACGTTCTGAGGGAGTTTGGCTATAAGGTGGATGTGAATGAAAAACTTTACAAAAAAGCGGGAGACCTTTTTGCAAAGATCAGAACAAAATACAAAAAATACGATGTGCTACCACCTTATCCTGATGTGGGTGTGCTTTTGCATCAGATACCAGGGGGGATGATAAGCAACTTTATAAGCCAACTTAAAGAGCAGGGTATGGAAGAAAAGCTACAGGAAGTTTTAGAAGAGGTAATAAGGGTCAGGGAGGACCTTGGCTATCCACCTTTGGTAACACCCACCAGTCAAATAGTAGGATCTCAAGCCTTTTTAAACGTGCTTCACGGCGAAAGGTATAAGGTAGTTACCAAAGAGGTTAAAGATTACGTAAAAGGTTTATACGGCAGACCACCTGCACCAATAAAGGAAGATGTGCTTAAAAAGATCCTTGGAGATGAAGAACCAGTTTATCACATAAGACCGGCCGATCTTTTAGAACCAGAGTTGGACAAAATAAGGCAGGAGGCAATAGAAGCTGGAGCAAAAAGTGAGGAAGACATACTTTCTTACGCCCTTTTCCCCTTGGTCGCAAAGGAGTTCTTTGAGTGGAGAGAAAAAGGTGAGCCATACATACCTGAGCTGAACATGGTAGAAGAAAAAAGAGAAAACATACCCATTGAGTTTATGATCACAGTTCATGGAGAGCAGTATCACGTGCAGATAGCAGGAAGGGGAGAGCCTACCCAAGAAGGAAGACCATTCTTTATAAGATTAGATGGAAGGTTGGAGGAAGTTTTACTAAAGCCCATAAGAGAATTGGCGCCTGACACTATGGTAAGCGGAGACATTTACACACTTGGCACAGAAGTAAAACCCAAAAGACCTAAACCTGTGGGACTTGGAGATGTAGCCTCACCAATATCGGGTAAGATAGTGAGCATAAAGGTTAAGCCTGGCAATGAGGTAAAAGAAGGGGATGTGCTGTTTGTGGTGGAGGCAATGAAGATGGAAAACGAAGTCTATTCACCCATAGAAGGTATTGTGGAAGAAGTGTTTGCCCGAGTAGGAGAGACCATAAATCCAGACGAGGTGGTGGTAAAAATTAGGCCCAAAGCATGAAGATTTTCCTGCTTGAGGATGACGAGGATCTTTCTGAGCTCTTGGCCTATCATCTTCAAAAGGAAGGTTTTTCTGTCATCTGCTTCAATAAAGGAATTGACCTTCTGGAAAAGGTAAAGGACGAAAGACCAAGCCTGTTTATTTTAGACATAATGGTTCCCTCTTTGGATGGTTTTAGAGTAGCAAGCTTTCTAAAATCTTCACCTCATACAAGGGATATACCCATAATCTTTCTTACTGCAAAGGGTATGGAAGAAGACAAGTTAAAGGGTTTTGAGCTTGGTGCGGATGATTACATAACAAAACCATTTTCTGTGAAAGAGTTCTTGGCTCGTGTTAAGGCGGTTTTAAAAAGATACGGAACTTTAAAAACTGGGGGGGTTATCAATTTGGGAAGTCTTAGCGTAGATTTAGAAAAGATGGAAGTAAAAAGAGGGGATGAGAAAATCAATCTAACAAAAACGGAATTCCTAATTTTAAAAGCGCTTTTGGAAAACTATCAAAAACCAATCAGCAGGGACTACCTTGTTGAGTATGTGCTAAAAAAAGAAGTTTACGACAGAACCATAGATGTGCATATAAAAAACCTAAGGGAAAAGTTAGGTAAGGAAGGTGAATGGATAAAAACCATAAGGGGTGTGGGTTATAAATTAGAAGCACCATGAGGTGGTTCATCTTTGCCTTCTTAGGAATCTACTTTCTTATGAACTTATACGTGTTTTTAAAGCTAAGGCATCCTGCTTTTATTCCGGTGATCCTAATGGGTTACTTTTCTCCCTTACTGATGAGGTATGCGGACACTAACCTATCTCCTACAATTAGCTATTTTGTAGGCTTGTTTGCCCTACTATACATGGGCTTTTTGGTGTATTTTATTTTGCTTTTCCTTCTTTTTGACATCTATACATTGTTTGTTAAATTTCTTCACCGAGTTTTTGGCGTAAATCCTTTGCCAAGACCCTCTAAAAAAGCTACTCTTATTCTTGTGTTTATCCTATCCCTTAGCTTGTCCGCCTATAGCTATTACGAAACCTTGAACTTAAGGGTCTATCACTTTAGGCTTGAGACGGAGAAATTACCCTTAGAGAGAATAAGGATAATGCACATATCGGACGTTCACCTTGGACCGGTTATGGGTATGGATAAAATAGAGCTGATAAGGAAAGTCTATAATGCATACAAGCCTGACATTCTTGTATCCACCGGAGATCTGGTGGATGGGAACATGAAGAGGAAAGACGGTTTAGCGGTTGCTTTGGCAGAGATGGACCCACCTATGGGAAAGTTTGCAGTTCTTGGCAATCATGAATACTACAGAGGTGTGGATCAAGCGGTAGAATTTACCAAATCTGCAGGATTTAAGCTTTTGAGGGGAGAAGTAATAGACTTAGGTTTTATGCTGGTGGCAGGTGTGGATGATGACGACTGCAGACTCTTTAACGCATGCATCGGCCCAATAGACGAATACGAGCTGTTAAAAGATGCTCCAAATAGAGATAAGTTTGTACTTTTGTTAAAACACAAACCAAGGTTGGATAAAAGGGCTGTGGGGATGTTTGATCTTATGCTCTCTGGACACACCCACGGCGGAGTTTATTATCCTGTAGGAAAGTTTATAATCCCAAAGCTTTTTGAAGCAAACGCAGGATGGGTGGATTTGGGAAAGGGAAGCTATCTTTTTGTAAGCAGAGGGGTAGGCACCGGAGGACCACCTATGAGACTGCTTGCACCACCAGATGTAGCTATAATAGATATAGTTAAAAAGTGAAGATAGTTATAGTAGGAAGGCCAAACGTAGGAAAGTCAACGCTTTTTAATCGTATTGTGGGCAAAAGGATAAGTATAGTTCATGGCATGCCAGGCGTTACGCGAGACGCGATCGAATCAATAGCAGAGTGGAAAGGAAGAAGGTTTAAGGTGGTAGATACAGGTGGGCTCATCGAAAGTGAGGAGCAGATAATCAAAGAAATAAGGAAACGGGTAGAGAGACTTTTGGAGGAAGCGGATGCGGTTCTTTTTGTGGTTGACGGTAAAGAAGGTATTACATCAGCAGACCAGTCTATAGCAAAACTGCTTTATCCTCACAAAAAAAAGGTTTTTTTGGTTGTAAATAAGATAGATACAAAATCTGCACAGTCAAACCTTTATGACTTTTACAGCTTAGGTTTTGAAAGGGTTTATCCAATCTCTGCACAGCATGGCAAAGGCGTAGGGGAGCTTTTGGATGGTGTTTTCTCTTGCGTAGCGGAAGGGGAAGAAGTTATACAGCAAGAAGGTATAAGGCTGTCCTTTGTTGGTAGGCCTAACGTGGGAAAGTCTTCTTTGGTAAATGCCATACTTGGTAGTGACAGGGTTATAGTTTCTCCCATAGCCGGGACCACAAGAGACGCGGTGGAGATCTTTTTTGAATACAAAGGGGAGTATTTGATACTCGTTGATACCGCTGGAATTAGAAGGCCTTCAAGGGTTGAATATGGTGTAGAATTCTTCTCAGTAGGAAGAGCCATAAAGGCTATTGAGATGTCCGATGTGGTTTGCTTGGTGGTGGACCTTTCGGAGGGAGTAACCCATCAAGATCAAAAGATAGCCAGTTTGATAGAAAGAAGATACAAGGGATGCGTAATAGTAGGTAACAAGTTTGACCTTGTCGATCTAAAAAAGGAAGAGGCAGAGGCTTACATAAGGCAAAGGCTTTACTTTTTAGACTATGCACCGGTGGTGCTTACAATAGCAACGGAAGGCAAAGGAATAGAGGAGCTTTTGGAAAGCGCTTTAGTGGTTTATAGGGACTATTGCAAACAGCACAAAACATCGTTCATAAACAGGGCAGTTGAAAAGATCATCTCTGAGAAGGCTCCTCCAAGCTACCGAGGGAAAGAGGTAAAGGTTTACTTTGCTTATCAAGAAACCACAAAACCTCCTACCGTAGTCTTATACACAAACTATCCAGAAGGTTGGAAGAGCAATTACAGAAAGTTTTTTGAAAGAAAACTTAGGGAATACCTCAATGTAAAACATTCTCCAATAAAGCTTGTGCTTAAGTCTAAGGAAGAGGGAAAATGAAGATTTTTTTTGGTGGAAGTTTTGACCCCGTTCATCTTGGACATCTTTTGGTAGCAAGGGATGTTCTGGAAGAGTTAAAAGTTGAAGAGGTTGTCTTTGTTCCTGCCTACCAAGCACCGCTTAAAGAAAACCATAAAGCAAGCCCAATGGACAGACTTTACATGCTAAAGCTTGCCATAGAAGGAGTTGAAGGGTTTTCTGTAAGTTTGATGGAAATAGAAAGGAAGGGAATCTCTTACACAGTGGATACAGCCCAACAACTTTTCCAAGAGATCAAGAAAAAGCCCACCTTTTTAATAGGCGCAGACAGTGCCCTTAACTTGCATCTTTGGAAAGATCCATTAAGACTTGTAAAGTTGGCAAGGTTTGTAATCATAGACAGAAGCTCTAAGGGAAAGGAGGTAAAAGCCTACCTAAGGGAAAGATTTCCAGAACTAAAAGAGGATGAAGACTATATAATCCTAAGCGTAAGAAGGGTTGATATTTCTTCCACAGAAATAAGGCGTAGGGTAAAAGAGGGTAAAAGTATAAGGTGGCTTGTGCCTCCAAGTGTGGAGGAATACATCATCAGCAAGAACCTTTACCGATAGAAAGGCTAATCTTCTTGGGGGGATACGACCTTTTCTCCACTCTTGAATTCCAAACATTCTCTGAATACCACATGGGGACATTTTTTTGCACAGAATAGGTGATCTATTTTTTCAAGCAATACGCTCAAAGACTGCCCCTTTGAACCAAATATCATGCCCTCTGGAACAACCTCTTTTAAACCTGCCCTTTCTAAAACTGGCATAACCACCCGGTTTACATTTCCAATAGCAGTAGATAAACCCATAGCCTGAAGTCTTTTTAGCATTCTTATAAAATTTTCCGCACCTACCGCATCCATATAATTGGAAGCCTCCAAGTCTATGAAAACAAATTTTAGCCCCTTGTCCTTTCTTTCTTGGGCTTTTTCCACTATATAGTTAGAAACATACTCTGCATTCCCAAAATATATAGGCATTTGGGGTCTTATGTATAGGATCTGAGGGCACTCCGCAAGACCTTCCGCCTCTGCATTTTCAAAGGTTTGTGTTTTGGGATTTCTTGTAATTACCACTATACGAGGATACATAGTTTTATAGACAAAAGATCCAAAAGCTAAGATGGCACCCATAAGTATTGCTTGCCAGAGATCCATAATAAAGACGCTTAGGAAGGTAAGCCCTGCCACCACACCGTCTATGGGATTTATTCTGTATAGGCGCCATATCTCTTGAGGTTTAACAAGTGGAACAACTGCGGTTAGTATTATCACCGAAAGGGTAGCCTTCGGCAGGTAATAAAACAGGGGTGCAAAGATAAGAAGAGTTTTAAGTATGACCAAGCTTACCACAGCATGGGCTATGGGAGAGGCAGTTTCAAGCCTATAGTATAGAGCTGAACGTGAAAAAGAACCGCTTATCGGAAATCCCTGCATAAGACCTGCTGTCAAGTTTGCAAGCCCTTGACCAATTAATTCCTTGTTTGGATCCCATCTGTCCCCTTTTTCTACCGAAAACTTTTTGGCTATAGCCAAAGCCTCCAAAAGGCCTATGGCAGACACCACTATTGCACCGCCCCACAAGGCAGATAGAACTTGCAGGTCTATGGGAGGTAAGCCTATAGGCGGAAGGCCAGCTGGCACATCTCCTACAATAGGAACGCCATACTTTCTATTTAGGTCCAAAAGGTAGGAAATCAGCGTGGTTATTACGACCGCAATCAGGGCACCGGGGGCAAGAGGATGTATTTTACTTGACACGTATATGATTACAAACGCCAAAATGCTTACCATTACTGTGTATGGATTTGTTAGATAGAGCTTTTGGGCTATGTCAGCTAATAAAGAGAATATCTGAGTGCTCTTTGTGGTGCTAAAACCAAGAACACCACCCAACTGATTGGCTGAAATCACGAGCGCACCGGCGGAGATAAAACCAACTATCACGCTGTGGGATATAAGATCAAGGATGAATGCAAACCTAAAAATTCCCATCAAAAGAATAGTTATGCCAACCATAAGGGCTAAGAGACTAGCCAGCCCTATCCATTCGGGTGTCCTTGGCTTGGCAAAAGGCAAAAGGGTGGATGTGACCAATATTGATACCATAGCCACTGGGCCCGTCCCCAAAAACTTTGAGCTTCCAAAGAGAACCGCAACTAAGGGAGCAAGCAGTGATGCATACAGACCATTTATGGGTGGCATTCCGGCTAAAAGAGCATAAGCCTTTGCCTGAGGAATCAAAACCGCTGCAACCGTAAGACCAGCTATTAGGTCTTTTGTGAACTTTTCTCTGTTGTATCCTTTAAGATAGCCTAAGTTTAAACTAAAAGATTGGACTATACTTTTGGGGGTCATACGATTTAGTATTTTATTTTATGATTGCACTCGTAGATTACGGAATGGGAAATTTAAGAAGCGTAGAGAAGGCTTTGGAGTATGTAGGTCTTAAAGTTTTGAGAACGAGCGATCCGGAGGTTGTAAAAAAATCAAGGGCAGTGGTTCTGCCTGGAGTGGGGGCTTTCAAAGACGCAGTATACAACTTGAAAAGATTAGGGCTTTACGACGCAATCCTTTTGCACATAGAAAGTGGAAAACCCTTCTTAGGCATATGCCTAGGACTTCAGCTCTTGTTTGAGAGAAGTTACGAGTTTGGCGAAGAAAAAGGTTTTGGTGTTTTAGAAGGGGAGGTTGTCCTTCTTCCACCTACCGTAAAAATACCCCACATAGGCTGGAATCAACTTTGGAAAAGGAGGGAATCAAAAGTCTTGGAAGGAATAGAGGATGGCGAATTTGTCTATTTTGTCCATTCTTACAGGGTGATCCCAAAGAAGGATGATGTGGTCCTTACCCTAACAGATTACGGGGAATACTTTGTATCCTCCGTAGAGTATGAAAACATCTTTGCGGTTCAGTTTCACCCAGAAAAAAGCCAGAAGGTAGGATTAAAGCTGTTAAAAAACTGGGCTATATATAACCTGTCTTTATAAAAAACTTGACAAAAACACACTAAATTTTTAAATTAAATACTACCAATTAAGCAATTAAGGAGGTGTGAATATGGCAGAGAAGGTAATAGGAATTGATTTAGGAACTACAAACTCGGTAGTTGCAGTTATGATAGGTGATGAGCCGGTGGTAATACAAAATCAAGAGGGTTCTAGGCTGACACCCTCTGTGGTATCTTGGACAAAGGAAAAGGAAATTTTGGTAGGTGAGCCTGCCAAAAGGCGTGCCATACTGGACCCAGAGAATACAATTTACGAGTCTAAAAGGTTCATAGGTAGAAAGTTCGAAGAGGTAAAGGATGAAGCTAAAAGGGTGTCTTACAAAGTAGTACCCGATGAAAAAGGGGACGCAAGTTTTGAAATCCCCAACTTAGGAAGAACGGTAAGGCCAGAAGAAGTAGGAGCCCAAATTCTAAAAAAGCTAAAAGAAGCAGCCGAAGCCTACTTGGGAGAAAAGATAACAAAGGCAGTAATAACTGTGCCGGCGTATTTTAACGAAAGACAAAGGCAAGCAACGAAGGATGCGGGAAAGATAGCGGGGCTTGAAGTTTTAAGGATCTTAAACGAACCTACAGCAGCAGCCTTAGCCTATGGACTAGACAAAAAAAGCGATGTGAGGATCCTCGTCTATGACTTTGGAGGTGGAACCTTTGACGTGTCCATCTTAGAAGGTGGAGAAGGGGTGATAGAGGTAAAGGCTACTGCAGGAGACACCCACCTTGGAGGTGCCAACATAGACGAGAGGATAATGGACTGGCTCATAGAGGAGTTCAAAAAAGAAACAGGTATAGACCTGAGGAAGGATAAGACAGCCCTGCAGAGGCTAAAGGACGCTTCCGAGCAAGCCAAAAAGGAACTATCCTTCAAGCTTGAAACAGAAATAAACCTACCCTTTATAACCATAGACCCATCCACCAATCAACCACTGCACCTACAGAAAAAGCTTACCAGGGCAAGGCTGGAAGAGATGATAAAAGACTTAGTAGATAGAACTATAGAGATCGTCAAAAAGGCTTTGGAAGATGCCAAGCTCAGACCTCAAGATATAGATGACGTAGTCTTGGTAGGTGGTTCTACCAGAATTCCTTTAGTTCAGCAGAGAATAAGGGAATTCTTTGGTAAGGAACCCCACAAAGGAGTCCATCCGGACGAGGTAGTCGCAGTAGGTGCGGCTATACAAGCAGGTATCCTCTCTGGACAGGTAAAAGAAATCCTTCTGGTGGATGTCACTCCTCTTTCCTTAGGTGTGGAAACCTACGGTGGTGTTATGACTGTTCTAATCCCCCGCAACACTCCAATACCTTACAGAAAGTGCGAGATCTTTACCACCGCCAGCGACTATCAAACGGAGGTAGAGATTCACGTTCTACAGGGAGAAAGACCCCTTGCCAAAGACAACAAATCCTTAGGTAAATTTTATCTTACGGGCATACCGCCTGCACCCAGAGGAGTGCCAAAGATAGAGGTTTGCTTTGACATAGACGTGGATGGCATACTGCACGTAACCGCCAAAGACTTAGGAACCGGTAAGGAACAGTCCATAAGGATTCAACCCTCTTCTGGACTCACCCAGGAGGACATAGAGAGGATAATAAAAGAAGCTCAAATGCACGAAGAAGAAGACAGAAAGAAAAAGGAGCTTATAGATGCCAAAAATCAGTTAGACATGTACATATACAACTTGGAGAAAGTGCTCAAAGAAAATAGAGACAAAATACCTGCTGATTTAGTTTCAGAAGTTGAACGTGCTATCCAAGAAGGTAAGAATGTCTTTGCTTCTTCTCAGGACATTCAGGAGGTACGTAGGACAACAGAGAAGATCTTGGAGGTTTCTGGAAAGCTCGGAAGCTATATTTATCAATCTGCTGAAAAGAAAAGTGGTGGAGAAGGTGGAGATGTAATAGAGGGCAAGACGCTGTAAAATGATTATCTACTATGTTCTTTAAAGAGCTTAACTCAGAAACGAAGGACGATCTGAAGAATTACTTTGAAGATAGAGATTATGCAATTATTGCAGTGCCTAAAGAAGACCCGGTAAGGGTTTATGTAATAAAGGCAGACAGGACCGTAGAAACTGCCAGAAGAATACACAGACTTGATCCTTATTCTACTGTCCGTTTGGGAGAATGGCTCCTGTCTGCCCTAATACTTACTTCTTTGCTAAAGCACGCCAGTCCTCAGAAGGTTCTTCTGAAGTTTGTTGACAAAGAAGAAAGCATTGTCGCTGAAGCTGATGGAAAAGGAAGGGTTAGAGGTTTTATAAGTTTTGTTCCCCAAAAGGTGGAGCAGGCGGTTATTACAGTTGTAAAAGAGCTAAGAATGGGCACGCCTTACACTAGTATAGTTCCCGCTGTTGGCAAGGACATTAAGGAAAACTTGCTTTATTATTTTCAGCAGTCTGAGCAGATCAGGACCGCTGTGGATATGGCGGTGTTGTTAAACGAAGATGGTTCTGTAAAGCATGCGGGAGCTTACATGGTTCAGACCATGGGCGGTACATCTCCAAAAGTAGAAAAACTTCTCCAAGAGAGAATAAAGAGTCTCCCTCCGCATTCTCACATTCTCTCCTTGGAAAAAAGACCAGAAGACGTGGTGGAAGACATTCTTTTTGACATGGAGCCTAGGATAGTGGGCTTAAAGGAGGTTGAATACTACTGCCCTTGCAATGAAGAGATAGCGAAGACTGCTTTGCACCTTTTGAGTAAGGAAGAGGTGGAGGAAATTCTGTCGGAAGGTCCTGCGGAAGTGGTTTGTAACTTTTGCGGAAGAGTTTATAGATTCGATAAAAACTCAATCTTTTCATAAAAAAAGCCCTTTTGTGGTATAATTTATAGTCTGACTTACCAAGGAGAGGTGCCATGATACAGAGGCAAACTTATTGCAATGTAGCTGATAACTCGGGAGCAAAAAAAGTTCAGGTTATAGGTATACCCTATGCTCCGAGGAAGTATGCAACCCTTGGGGATGTGGTTACCGTTACGGTAAAGGACGCCGCACCAAACAGCCCTGCCAAAAAGGGGAACATATACAGGGCGGTGGTGGTTAGGACCAAGAAAGAGGTAAGAAGACCGGATGGCAGTTATATCAAGTTTGACGACAACGCGGTGGTTCTTCTCAATCAATATGGAGAACCTTTGGGCACAAGAATCCTTGGTCCCATTGCCCGTGAGGTAAGAAATCGCGGATTTACTAAGCTCGCATCCCTCGCACCGGAGGTAGTCTGATGGCGTCTAAGATAAAGAAAGGTGATACAGTGGTAGTGTTAAGAGGTAAAGAAAAGGGTAAAACTGGAGAAGTTATAAAAGTTTTGAGGGAAAAAAATAGGGTGGTTGTGAAAGGTGTAAATTTTGTTAAGAAGCACGTAAAGGAAATACCAAATGTTAGAAAGGGTGGAATATACGAGGTTGAAGCGCCTATACACATAAGCAACGTCATGCTTGTGTGTCCAAAGTGTGGAAAACCAACAAGAGTAGGTTTTAGGATCGTACAAGAAGGTGATGTCTTTAGAAAATACAGGTACTGCAAAAAATGTAACGAAAATATAGATTTGGTTACAGAGAAAGTTAAAAAAAGAGAGGGTTAAGAGATGAGCGTAGAAACTAAGTATGTCCCAAGATTGTACGAAAAGTATAAAAACGAGGTTGTTCCTAAGCTTATTGCTAAGTTTGGCTACAAAAATCCCATGGAAGTGCCAAGATTGGTAAAGATCGTGGTTAACATGGGTGTGGGTGAGGCGGTTAAAGACATAAAATTTTTGGAAAGAGCTATGGAAGACCTGAGGGCTATCACAGGGCAACAGCCTGCAATCAGAAGGGCTAAAAAATCCGAGGCTGGTTTTAAACTTAGGAAGGGAATGCCAATTGGTCTAAAGGTTACCCTCAGAAAGGAGAGGATGTGGGACTTTTTGGACAAACTCATCTCTGTTGCTTTACCGCGAGTTAAGGACTTTAAGGGTTTGAATCCAAGGTCCTTTGATGGCAGAGGAAACTACGCCTTTGGTATAGCAGAGCAGATAGTCTTTCCGGAAATAGACTACGAAAAAGTGGATGCCATAAGGGGTATGGATGTGATAATTCATACCACTGCAGAGACAGATGAGGAAGCCCTATGGCTTTTAGCTTTGCTTGGGTTACCAATAAGAAGCTTTTAGGAGGACAACATGGCAAGAAAGGCTAAGATAGCAAAGGATATTAAGCACTTTCCTAAGTACGAAGTTAGGAAGAAAAACAGATGCCCACTGTGTGGAAGACCAAGAGGTTTTATAAGATACTTTGGTATGTGTAGGTTATGCTTTAGGGAACTTGCCCTTAAGGGTGAATTGCCCGGCGTTCGTAAAGCAAGCTGGTAAGGAGGTTAGAGCATGGACCCAATAGCAGACATGTTTTCAGCCATTAAGAATGCCATAATGAGAAAGAAAGATTATGTAGATGTTCCTTCTTCTAAGTTAAAGGAAGCTATTCTTGAAGTGCTGAAAAGGGAAGGATATATTCTTGGATGGGAAAGGTTAGACTCAGAAGAGCACAGGAAAGGAACCCAGTATAAGCTGAGAATACATCTAAAGTATGCGGATCCTAAGAAAAACAAAAGCGTTATACGTGGATTGGTAAAGGTGTCCAAACCGGGTAGGCGCATATATGTTCCAAAACATCTGGTTCCTCACGTTAGGAAGGGCTTGGGTATAGCTATTCTTTCTACAGACGCAGGCGTGGTTACGGACCACGAAGCACGAAAGCTTGGTAAAGGCGGAGAAGTTATAGCATACGTATGGTGAGGTGCAAGCATGTCAAGGGTAGGTAAAAAGCCTATACAAATACCCAGCAACGTAAAGGTAGCTTTTAAGGATGGCGTGCTGTCGGTAGAAGGACCAAAGGGCAAACTTTCTATGAAAATCCACCCGGACATAAAGCTAACCTTGGAGGACAGCACTATAAAGTTGGAAAGGCCTTCGGATGCACCCTTTCACAAAGCCATACATGGGACGATGGGAGCATTGATCAGAAACATGATAAAGGGCGTAACGGAAGGATATACAACCGTGTTGGAGGTGGTTGGTTTGGGATACAGAGCAGCTGTCAAAGGTGGAAACTTGGAGCTAAATCTTGGCTATTCCCATCCTGTGATTTATCCTATACCTCCTGACGTAAAGATAGAAGTTAAAGAAAACAAAATATACATAAGTGGTATAGACAAGCAAAGGGTTGGTCAAGTTGCAGCTGAGATCAGGGCATTCAAAAAGCCGGATCCATACAAAGGTAAGGGTATAAGGTATGAGGGAGAGCAGCTAAGGCTGAAGGCAGGAAAGACTGCAGGAAAGGGTAAGGGTGGAAAAAGGTAAAAAGTAAGGAGGTTAGCTATGGCTAAGCTTAGCAGGCATGAAAGGAGAGAAAGAAGACACAAAAGGATAAGAAAGAAGATCTTTGGCACTCCGGAAAGACCTAGGTTGTGTGTCTATAAGAGCCTGAACGCATTTTATGCACAGATTATAGACGACACTGTGGGGAGAACTTTGGTGTCAGCTTCTTCCATAGACAGGGACTTTGTCCAATTGACAGGCAAAAGGGGCGGAAAATCCATACAGGACGTTCAAAAGGTTGCTGAGCTTTTGGTCAAAAAGGCTTTAGAAAAGGGTATAAAGAAGGTGGTTTTTGACAGAGGAGGTTTTCTCTATCATGGCAAAATTAAAGCCTTTGCAGATAAATGCAGAGAGCTTGGTTTAGAGTTTTAAAAAAAGGAGGCTAAGATGGGTGGCGTATCAATTGAGGCATTGATTGATCAAAGAAGGAAAGAACAGAACATATTGGAAATTCAAGATCAATTACAGCTGGAGGAACGCCTCATATACGCAAAAAGAACCACGAGAGTCACGAAAGGTGGAAAGAGGTTTTCCTTTAGTGCATTGGTGATTGTGGGAGACAAAAGAGGCTTTGTGGGCTTTGGTCTTGGAAAGGCAAAGGAAGTGCCCATAGCCATAGCAAAAGCTATAGAGGACGGCAAAAAACACATCATAAAAGTTCCCATAGTGGAGGGAACTGTGCCCCACGATGTGGTAGGTCACTATGGACCAACTATGGTGAAGGTCATTCCTGCCAGAAGGGGGACAGGTATAGTTGCAGGTGGTGCTGCAAAACCAATTTTTGAACTGGCAGGTTATACAGATGTTCTTACCAAAATAATAGGAAGCACGAACCCTAACAATGTAGTAAGAGCAGTTTTTGATGCGCTTTTACAGCTTACTACCCTCGAAGAGGAAGCAAGACTTAGGGGTATTAGCGAAGAAGAGCTAAGGAAAAGGTATAAACTTTATGCGAGGGTATGAAGATGAAAAAGATAAAGGTGCGCCTAATTAGAGGTTTGGCTGGAAAGCCTGAAAAACACATAAAGGCTGTAAAAAGCTTAGGTTTAAGAAAAGTAGGAGATGTTAGAATATTGCCGGACAATCCAATGGTTAGAGGAAACATAAAAATTGCCCATTATCTTTTGCAAGTTCAGGAGGTGGAAGAATGAAGCTCCACGAATTGGCACCCAACCCAGGAGCGACCAAAAAGAGAAAGAGGGTTGGTAGGGGTATAGGTTCTGGGCACGGCAAAACTTGTGGAAGGGGACACAAGGGCCAAAAGTCAAGGTCTGGAGACAGAAAACTTCCCTCTTGGTTTGAGGGTGGTCAAACGCCTCTGCACAAGAGAATTCCCAAAAGAGGCTTTAGAAGTCCCAACAGGATTGAGTATTCGGTGGTTAATGTAAAGGTGCTGGATAAGTTATTTTCCGAAGGGGAAGAAGTAGATCCACAAAAGCTTTTGGAAAAGGGGCTCGTAAAACCTCGCATGCCAGTAAAAATACTCGGAGATGGGGAGCTTTCAAAAAGACTAATCGTTAAAGCTCATGCCTTTTCTAAATCTGCAAAGGAGAAAATTGAAAAAGCTGGTGGTGTTTGCGAGGTCATAAGGTGATAGATTACCTAAAGCAGGTTTTTTCCTTAGAGGACCTGCGCAAAAGGTTTATATACACCCTCTTGATGTTTGCCATATACAGGTTGGGTAGCCACATACCTTTGCCCGGTGTGGATACTACCGCCTTGCAGGATTTTTTCAAAAGCTTTGAAGGAACGCTGTTTTATCTGTATGACATATTCTCCGGTGGAAACCTCTCCCGTATGACTCTCTTTGCCCTTGGCATTATGCCCTACATATCAGCATCCATCATGATGCAATTGCTTACAGTAGCTGTTCCGGAGCTTCAGAGGTTGGCAAAGGAAGAGGGAGATTACGGAAGGTATAAAATAAACCAATACACTAGATATTTAACAATTTTAGTTGCCTTTGTGCAGTCTCTTGGTATAGCATTTTGGTTAAGAAGTCAGGTGTCACCTAAGGGTTATCCTTTGGTTTTGGAAGGAGGTGTCTTTTTCATCCTAACTACCGTGATAGCTTTGGTATCTTCTACCATGTTTTTGATGTGGGTAGGAGACAGAATAACAGAAAAAGGTATAGGAAATGGTATGTCCCTGCTTATCTTTGCGGGTATAGTAGCAGGTTTTCCCAACGCAATCGTAAGAATTTATGATATGCTCAAAAACGGAGATATAACACCCTTTGCGGTGGCTGGAGCTGTTATCTTTGTCGTAGTTGTAACCTTTGGCATAGTTTTCATTCAGGAAGCAGAAAGGAGAATACCGGTCCAACATCCCAGACGCCAAATAGGTAAGCAAGAAATAATAGGCGGTTCTACCTATCTTCCCATAAAGATAAACCCTGCAGGAGTAATACCTATCATATTTGCCCAATCTTTGCTCATAATACCCTCAACCGTGCTTGGATTTATCCAACATCCAATAGGAAAGGCACTGCACGACGCTTTTAATCCTACAACCTTCCTTTACAACTTCCTATACGTGCTTTTCATAATATTTTTTACATACTTCTATACTGCGGTGCTCATAAATCCGGCTGATGTAGCTGAGAACCTAAGAAAGGCAGGAGCTTTTATACCTGGGGTTAGACCCGGGCAAGACACCCAAAGACTCTTAGAAGGCATAATAAACAGGTTGGCCTTTGTAGGTGCCATCTTTTTAAGCGTGGTAGCTGTAATTCCTGTATTCGTAAGCATTTGGCTTAAGGTCCCCTTTTATTACGGTGGAACCACTGCTCTCATAGTGGTGGGTGTAGCCCTTGATACGCTTAACAAAATAGAGGCAAGCCTTTTGCAAAGAAAATACACTCAGTATAGGAGGAAGGTAAGGTGATAGTGGTATTTCTTGGGCCACCGGGAGCAGGAAAAGGCACACAAGCCAAGCTTCTCTCCCAAAGACTTGGATTTTTACACCTATCTACAGGGGATATATTAAGAGAGGCGGTAAAGAAGCAAACACCCTTAGGAATAAAGGCTAAGGAATACATGGACAGAGGAGAACTCGTACCGGACAATCTGATAATAGCTCTCATAGAGGAGTATCTTCCTAAGGAAGGAGGAGTTATTTTAGACGGTTTTCCTCGAACCATAGCCCAAGCTGAAGCCTTGGAGAACATGCTAAGCGCTAAGAGTAAAAAGGTGTCAAAGGTTCTTCTGTTTGACTCTCCAGACGAAGTAATCATAGACAGGCTTTCTGGAAGGAGGGTATGTTCAAACTGCGGTGCGGTTTATCACATAAAATACAATCCTCCAAAAAAGGAAGGAGTGTGTGACCTATGTGGTGGAAGCTTAGTGCAGAGAGAGGACGATAAGGAGGAGGTAATCAAAAACAGACTTGAGGTCTATAAAAGGCAAACGCAACCTCTGATTGATTTTTACAAGAAAAAGGGTATAATATATAGATTGGATGCGACAAAGAGTGTGGAAGAGCTATTTGCTGAGGTTGAAGGCATTATAAAAGATGGCGGATAAAAGGCAGATAGAACTATACTCTTTGAAGGAAGTGGAAAAGATAAAGAGGGCTTGCGATGTGGTGGTGGAGGTTCTGGAAGAGGTATCAAGGCATGTCAAACCAGGCATTTCCACTTACGAGCTTGACCTGATCGCAAGGGATGTGGTAAAAAGTAAAGGGGCAAAGGCTGCTTTCCTTAACTACAAACCATCCTTTAGTAAAACACCCTATCCTGCCGCTTTGTGTGTGTCTGTGAATGCGGCGGTAGTTCATGGTCTACCAAAAAGGGAAGTTATACTTCAGGAGGGAGATTTGGTAAGCTTAGATTTTGGAGCCATACTTGATGGATACGCTGGCGATTCAGCCATTACCGTGCCCGTGGGGAACATATCCGACGACAAAAAAAGGCTTTTAAAAGCGACAAAGGAAGCTCTAAAGGAAGCGGTAAAAGCATGTGTTCCTGGTAATTGGCTCTCTGACATAACCAAGGCAATAAAGAAGGTTGCGGACAAATACGGAGTGTATCCCGTAAAGAACTTGGGTGGTCACGGCATAGGCAGAAGGGTGCATGAACCACCCTTTGTTCCAAATCACTTAGAGGACTTTAAATACGAAAAGGACATAAAGCTAAGGGCAGGTATGGTTTTAGCCATAGAGCCCATGCTTTCTCTTGGTACCAGTGATATCACACACGATGGAGATCAATGGACTGTTCTTACCGCAGATGGAAGCCCTTCAGCCCATTACGAATATGTGGTCGCGATCACAAAAGATGGACCTATGGTACTAACACAATTCAGAGAGGTTTTCTTTGATGCCTAAGAAAAAAGATCAGGAAAAACAAAAAGAAAAAGGAATTGTGCTTGAAGGCACTGTAGAAGAAGCTTTACCCAACGCTATGTTTAGGGTAAGGTTGGACACAGGACATCAGGTATTAGCCCATGTTTCTGGAAAAATGCGCGTGCACTTTATTAGGATACTACCAGGAGATAGGGTGAAGGTGGAGCTATCTCCTTATGACCTTACCCGTGGAAGGATAATATACAGAGAATAATGTGGTATAATATTCCATTTCCAGGAGGTTTGAGATGAAAGTAAGACCCTCTGTTAAGCCCATATGTGCCAAGTGTAAGATAATAAGGAGAAAGGGTAGAGTTATGGTAATATGCGAAAATCCTAAGCACAAGCAAAGGCAAGGATCCTAAGGAGGAAAGGCAATGGCAAGAATAGCGGGAGTAGATCTGCCAGACCACAAAAAATTGGAGGTAGCCCTAACTTACTTGTATGGTATAGGATGGAAAAGGGCTAAGGAAATATGCGAAAAGACTGGCATACCGTGCACAAAGCGCTTAGGTGAATTGAGTCCAGAAGAGCTAAATACCATAAGAAAGTTTATTGAACAAAACTATAAAGTAGAAGGAGACCTAAGGAGGGAAGTCCAGCTGAACATAAAGAAGCTAATTGATATAGGATGCTATAGAGGAATAAGACACGCAAAAGGATTACCTGTAAGAGGACAGCAGACGAGAACTAACGCAAGAACGAGAAAAGGAAAAAGAAAAACGGTAGCCGGAACTAGAAAGAGAATAGCTAAGTAAGGAGGAAGGTGATGGCAAAGAGAAGACAAACCACAAAAAAACAAAAGAGAGTTGTAACCCAAGGCATAGTTCATATTCTTAGCACGTTTAACAATACCATAGTTAATGTAACTGATATGCAGGGTAATACCCTTGTTTGGGAAAGCGGTGGAACTGTTGGTTTTAAAGGTACAAGAAAGAGCACACCTTATGCTGCTCAACTTGCAGCCCAAAGGGCAGTAAAAAGGGCAATGCAGGAGTATGGACTTCAAGAAGTTGAAGTGGTGATCAAGGGTGCGGGTGCAGGTAGAGAGTCTGCACTAAAGGCAGTGCATGCTACTGGAATAAAAATAACAAAGATCAGGGATGCTACTCCTATACCCCATAACGGCTGTAGACCACCTGCAAAAAGGAGGGTGTAAAGAATGGGTAGGTATTTAGGACCCTGGGTAAAAATAGATAGAAGATTTGGTGTGGTTGTATCTGGTAAAAAGAGCGCTCCCAAAATTCTTGCCAAAAGAAATTATCCACCAGGACAACACGGAAGACTAAAAGGTAGAAAAAGAAAGCTAACTGAATACGGTTTGCGACTTATGGAAAAACAAAAATTGAAGTTTTTATACGGTGGAATAAGGGAAAAGCAATTCAAAAAATACTTTGATATGGCTTCAAAAGCCAAAGGAAATACAGGGCAAGTTTTACTCCAGCTGTTGGAAAGACGGTTGGATAACGTAGTTTATAGATTAGGGATCGCCTGCACCAGAAGACAGGCAAGACAGTTTGTTGCTCACGGACACATACTGGTAAATGGTAAAGTGGTTGACATTCCGTCCTATCAAGTTTCCCCAGGAGACATCATAGAGGTAAAACCAAGCTCAAGGGATATCCCCCAAATCATTCAAAACTTAGAAAACATAGATCCAAGGAGTGTGCCAGTATGGTTAGAGCTTGACAAAGAAAACTTCAGGGGTAAAGTTCTTGATTTACCCAAAGACATACAGTTAGAAATACCGATAAACCTGCAGTATGTTATAGAGTTTTACTCAAGAGTATAAGGAGGAACAGAATGATAAGGCAGTTTGTTTATCCAACGAAGATCTTTTGGGAAGAAGTAAATAAAACGTATGGTCGTTTTGTAGTAGAGCCCTTAGAAAGGGGTTTTGGCATAACCATAGGAAACTCCCTGCGTAGGGTTCTTCTTTCATCCATAGAAGGCTGTGCCATAACTGGTGTAAAAATATACGGTGTTTATCATGAGTTCTCTGCTTTAGAAGGTGTGCAGGAAGACGTTTTGGAGATCATAGCAAACTTGAAGAAGTTGAAATTTAGGATGAAGGATTCGGATGTGGAAATTCTCTATCTTAAGAAGAAAGGAGAAGGTACAGTTTATGCAAAGGATTTTTCTTTGCCTCCCAATGTAGAACTGATAAATCCAGATGCAAAGGTGCTTACTATTACAAGCCCGGATGTGGAAGTTAACATGGAGGTAAGAGTAGAAAGAGGAATAGGATATGTGCCTACGGAGGAAATGGAGGCTTTTGGAGAAATTGGATGGATTATGGTAGATGGAGATTTTAACCCAGTTAAACACGTAGCCTACAGAGTAGAAAAGACAAGGGTTGAGAAAAAAAGCGATTACGACAGATTGATAATGGAAGTCTATACAGATGGTACAAAAACTCCAGAGGAAGTTGTAAAGGAAGCGGTTGGTATAATAATCAGGAACTTCTCCACATTGGAGTATATATCCCACGAAATACCAAGGGTAATAGAAGAACCCATTCCACCTGATGAGTTTATAGAAAAGTTGTCCCTTCCTGTGGAAGAGCTGGATGTGTCCCAAAGGGCACTTAATTCAATAAAGAGAATGGGCATAAACACCATAGGAGATTTAGTTAAGCTTACGGAGGAAGAGCTAAAGAGCACTAAAAACATAGGAAGGAAAGCTATAAACGAGCTAAAGGAAGCCCTCAAACAGTTGGGTTTGCACTTTGGAATGGATCTCACAGGCAGGAGGTAAGCCATGAGGCACAGAGTTAAGAAAAAACACTTTGACAGGACAAAAGAACAGAGATTGGCTCTTTACCGCTCTCTTGCCAGAGCGTTAATTTTGGAGGAAAGAATAGAAACATCTTTGCAAAAGGCAAAGGCAGTGCGCCCCTTTGTGGAAAAACTGATCACCTTAGGAAAAAAAGGAGACCTTTCTGCAAGAAGAAGGGCCCTTGAGCTTTTGCCAGACAAAAAGGCGATAAAAAAACTTTTTGAAAACATTGCTCCACGCTTTGAAGGCAGGAACGGCGGTTACACCAGGATAATCAAACTGCCACTCAGGAGAGTGGGTGATTCCTGCGAACTTGCCATACTTGAGTTTGTTGAATGATAAAAGCCATACTGTCTTTAATAATAAATATACTTATTGTGCTTGTTCTGGTTCATGCCATAGGTTCTTGGATCCCTCAAATAAGGAAGAGTGGATTTTACAAAAGATTGGACAATATCGTTGAACCAATCCTTCGTCCAATAAGAAGGATCCTCCCTACTTATGCCAATGTGGATTTTTCTCCCCTTGTGCTCTTGCTAATCTTATATTTGATAAAGTCCCTTCTTAAACTTTGAGGTTAGACCAGTATTTGGTTGAGAAGGGTTTAGCTCCCACCAGAGAAAAAGCTCAAGCTCTCATATTGGCAGGTATGGTGCTCGTGGATGGCAAATTGGTAGATAAGCCGGGTAGTAAGGTAAAGGAAGGTTCTAAGGTTGAGATAAAAGAACCTTTTAAGTATGTCTCAAGGGGAGGATATAAGTTAGAGAATGCCCTTGATAGACTTGGTTTGTCCGTGGAAGGTTTTGTTGCTCTTGATGTGGGCTCATCTACTGGTGGTTTTACGGATTGCTTGCTACAGAAGGGAGCAAAAAGGGTTTATGCGGTGGATGTGGGTAAGGCTCAGATGGACCAAAAGCTAAGAAAAGACAGCAGAGTAGTTCTTTACGAAGAAACGGACGCCAGAGAGCTAACGGAAAAGCACGTGCCAGAAAAGGTAGATATAATAACCATGGATGTATCCTTCATATCTTCCACAGCCCTTTTGCCCAATGTAGTTAGATTCTTAAAAGAAGACGGATTGCTTTTGGTTCTTGTAAAACCTCAGTTTGAACTGCCAGCAAAATACGTTAAAAAGGGGGTGGTAAGAGACGATGCCAAAAAAGTGGAAGCCATTTTAAAAGTGGCGGAGTTCATCAAAGGTCTTGGCTATTCTATAAAAAGAATAATTAAAGCTAAGCCAAAGGGTAGTAAGGGAAACGAAGAGTTTTTCATCCTGGCTAAAAGGGGAGACTTAGGTTTGGAAGACCTAAAATTGGAGGCTTGGAATGCTGTTAAGGAGCATGTTTGATGGAAATGAACTTTCTGGAAACTTAGGCGAGTATCCTCTAACTGCAGAAAACCTCTTCAGAGTGGGGCTTGCCCTTTGTGTTTATCTTGTGATAGAAAAAGGGGAAGGAAAACCTACCTTAGGATTGGACACACTTAACTTTGCTACCGCATCCTTGGCGGTAGGCTTTATGGCAGGTGGTGGGGATGTTTTTATCGGTGAAGGTGACCTAAAAGTTTCTTACAAGTTTAAAGAAGAAAAACATACCTTGGTTTTTGAAGGTTTAACAGACATTGAATTAAAGAAAGTAGAATCTATACTTTTTAGCAGGTATAATATCCCAAGGAAGAAAGGTGAAGAGGTAGGTAAAATATGGATAGAAGGGAGGAAGCATTAAAACTGAGCAAAGAGATTATAAAGAAGCTTTTGGAATGTGGCACAGAGTTGGATGAATACTACAGAAAGATCAGAGAAATTAGGGTTATGGAAGATTCCCTTTCTTTTCAATCCGCACTTATAAATGTGGAACATGCCTTCTTCATGGTAGTTCAGTCTTTCAATATCCTTAAAGAGCAGTTAAGTCTTTTGGAAGTAGCCGCTAAGAAAGGGGAGGTGTTTTGATGGCTATAAAGTTTCTTTTGCTTGATAAAGATAAAAAACTTTTTCCCGTTTTTGGAGATATTTTGGATATAACCGGTCACAAACTTATGGTTGCGCTTGATGAAACCAAGGCTGTTGATTTATTAAATACGGTAAAACCAGATTTGCTAATTCTAAGCTATAAAGACATTAACTTCTTTTGGGATATCCTTCAAAAGGACATATTTTGTTTGCCTTTGTTCTTGGTTGAAAACTACGAAGATGCGGACAAGATAAGAGAAATGGGGTTTAGCGATCTTAACATAATTACCATTCCTTTCAACCCGTTGGAATTTTTGAATAAATCTGCAAAGCTCTACAATATGCACAAAGATATTGAGCACAAAATTTCCGGTAGCTTTGGATTAATGAACGTATTGATATCCCTTCTATCAAAAGGAGTGTCTGCAGGTATTTTATTTGTTTCTGAGGATAAAGCGTGTGAAATTTATATAAAAAGTCACTCTGTAAAAGGGCTTTCCTGCAGTTTAGAAGAGTTTTTTGAAATACTCAAAACAGAGGACCTTAACCTATCTTTAATTCCCTATGAGGCAGACGTAAAGCTAAACACATACTTTAAAAGCAACCGGGAATTCTTCTCTATTTTTGCTCCTACCACACCAATTCAAGAGGTTGTTCAGAAGGAAGCCATTCCAAGTATAGAGAAGCCTTCTCTATATCCCATTGAGGATGATTTCTTTTTGATAGCTTTAGTAGACAAAGACGGCCTACTTCAGAGAAACGTATATCTCCGAATATACAGAAAAAAAGACGGGGGCATACCCATACTTTTTAACCTTGCACCTAATCAAAATTTTCCAACACTGAAGGAACTTTTAGAAAAGACTTTAGGTGGTTTGGAACAAATAAAAGCTTTGGTATTGATGGACCTACTTGCGGAGGATGTTCAAAGCATTTTCAATTTGCTTAGCTTATCTTCCAGGCTCTACGTTATCACGAGTTTCCCCATAGCGCTTAGTTTGATTTCCTTGGGAGTTCCAGAAAGGCGGATAAAGCTTATAGAAAGCTTGCCTGAAGGACTACTTAACTTAGGAATTAAATTTATAAAAGCGCCATTTTTGCCAGATAAGGGTAGCTTTGTTGTAACAGAAGAAGAAAAGAAAATTTTGTTTTCCTGCAAGCTCTTTAGCTCTTTTTGCCTTCCAGAAGAATACTCTCCTACCAAAAATGCAAACCCAAATGCGATCATGCTTTACCACAGTGTTAATTTCTTAGGTTATGAAAATCCTGTTGCGTTAAGCCTTATAAGGCTTTTTAACCCCACCGCTATATACCCTGCCTTTGGAAATCCGATTTTGGAAAACGTGGGCGAGATAATAGACAGTATCCTAAAGTATAGGACAACTTTCAATCAGGCCAATTTGGAAGATGAAACATTAGTTTTAGGTTTGGTTAGCAGTATTCTGTTTGAAGTTAGGAAGGAGGTATCTAAGGAAAAGTACGAGAGTTTATTGGATAATCTTAGTGAGTTTGCGGATGTTAAAGAAGGGGTGATTTCTAAAGTATTTGTTGATATAAAGCGCTTTCCAGAGCTTTTCCTCTATGCCCTTTACTCCATAAAGCCGCCACCGAAGGTTTTGCTGTCTGCCCTCTATAAATTCGTAAAGGCAGAAATTCCCGTATTTACCATATAAGAGGTTTTCCTATCCTTTCAAACCTTGGGTTTATCAATGCTATAAGAAGCTGTTTTATTCCCGTTATAAAGCTAACTTCGGTGCTCTGAAGGGGAGGCACATCTCCCGAGAAGTATATAACAAAAGCTTTTCCCACTATGTTTTCCCTTGGTAAAAAGCCCCAATACCTACTGTCTTCGCTATTGTCTCTGTTATCACCCATAACAAAGTAATGTCCTGGTGGCACCTTTATGGGTCCAAAGTCCCTCTTTGAAAAAACCGCTTCCTCATAAAACTGAACTCTGTATCTAACTCCACCAGGTAGCGTTTCTTCGCTAATAATCTTCGTAAAGTGGTCTTCCTTGGATTTTTCTATTTTAACCAACTTTGCCGGCTCCCCGTTTATGAAAACTTGGTTATCTCTAATTTCAATAACATCTCCTGGTATCCCAATGATCCTTTTTATAAAGTCTATCCTTGGATCTATGGGATACTTGAACACAACTATGTCTCCCCTCTGAGGCTCGGAAAACCTATAAACCAGTTTATTTACCAGTATGAAGTCGCCAACAAGCAGGGTAGGTTTCATAGAGCCTGAGGGAATGTTGTAAGCTTGAGCTACAAAGGTCCTTATCAAAAGCACCACCATGACCACTACGATCAACTCCGTAACCCATTTTCCTCTTTTGCTCATAGTTTAATTACCTCAAAGCAAATCTTTTGCTTCTTAGCTGACCGCATGCACCAAAGACTTTTATTCCTTTACTTATCCTGATAAAGGTAGATATACCCTCTTCCCAAAGGACTTTCTGAAAGGCATATACGCTTTCCATAGAGGGTCTTTTGTATGGCAATTCAGGATCTGGATTAAAAGGAATAAGATTTACTTTGAATTTTTTTCTGTTTTTCCTTAGGAGTTTTGCAAGCTCTCTTGCGTGTTCCACACTGTCGTTTATGCCCCTTATTAATACGTACTCTATCATTATTCTTCTGTCAGGGGGGTAAGGAAAGTCATGCAATACTTCCATAAGCTCTTCCAGAGTGTTGGTCTTTGAGATCGGCATCAGGCTTTCCCTCAGGTTTTGAGATGGTGCATTTATGGAAACTGCTAAATTTAACTCTCTCATAAGAGGATCTTCTGCCATAGCTTTCAATTGGTTTATAAGCCCGCTTGTAGAAATGCTTATTCTTCTTTTTGAAAGGTCAAGCCCCCAAGGACTTACCATAATCTCTACCGCTTTCCTTACGTTTTGGTAGTTTGCCAAAGGCTCTCCCATGCCCATAAAAACCACATTTCTTATTTTTTCTTTTGTCATTTTTTGGACCTGCAAGAATTGGTCTATAATTTCCTCCACCTTTAGGTTTCTTATAAGCCCATCCCTTGCAGTAGCACAAAAGCTACAACCTATTGCACAACCTATCTGGGACGAGACGCACAGCGTTAGATGATCTCTCTCGTATATTAGCACAGTTTCAATAATATGGGCGTCCTTAGTTTTGAAAAGAAATTTTTTTGAATCACCTCCTTCTAATACATCCAAAAGTTCCAAGCTATGAATTAGGTAATTATCTTTCAAAAAAGCTCTTTGCTCTTTAGAAAGGTTGGTCATTTGCTGAAAGTCAAAAACAAACCTTTTGTATATCCAGTTTAATATCTGGTCTGCCCTGTAAGGCTCCCAACCTATTTTCTTAACCTCTTCTCTCAGTTCTTTTAAAGTTAAAGATGTTACATACATTCCATGCGATCTTGTGTTAAATTATAACATAAGCATATGCGGAAAAAAGGTAGTTGGAAAAAGGTTAGACCAGTGGTATTGTATGCTGGATAAATTAATCCTTTCTATATACTTAGGCACACTTTTTTGTATAGTCTTTATAGTTGCTCCCATCTTACTACGGACCGATGAGAACAAAAACATAGCAGGGCGCTTTTATGGAAGGATCCTTTGGCGCTTTTACAAGCTTGCATTTTTAATGCTTTTGTTTTATCTTTTATTATCCGATGATAATAAGATTTATTCTATCTCACTTATGGTTGGTTTGGCGCTGAACACTGCACTGTCTTTGTATCTTAAAAAATTAAAAAGATCTTTGGGTGATATAGATAAAGTTCCCTATTATGATGAAAAAAGAACAAAGTTTAGGAGACTTTCTATGCTTTCTACTTTAATACTGTTTCTAAATCTTATTGCATCAATTTTTATTTACATAAAAGTCAGTGGAGGTGGCGATGGAATATAGGGTAAACAGACAAATTAAGGCAAAAGAAGTCAGGTTAGTTGATCAGGAAGGTAAGCAGATAGGGATTGTGCCCATCCAAGAAGCGTTGAGGATAGCAGAAGAAATGGGATTAGATCTGGTAGAAGTAGCACCTAATGCTAATCCACCTGTTTGTAAGCTTTTAGATTACGGAAAATTTCTTTACGAGATGAAGAAAAAAGAAAAGGAAGCAAAGAAAAAGCAAAGAGAACATTCTATGGATGTCAAAGATATCAACCTTTCTTTAAGGATAGACGAACACGACCTAAAGGTAAAGCTTAAACAGATGAGGGAATTTTTGGAGGATGGGGATAAGGTTAGGGTAAGGATAAGATTTAGAGGTAGGGAAAACGTTCATCCCGAACTTGGTGATAGGTTGGTTAATAGGATTGTGGAGAGCTTGTCAGACTGTGGGCAGTTGGAAGGAGAACCAAAGAAAGAGGGAAACTTCTTGATCTTTTCCCTTCTGCCAAAGAGAAAGTAAGGTTTAAGTGGAGCGGAGGGGATTTGAACCCCCGACCTCCTACACGCCAAGTAGGCGCTCTCCCACTGAGCTACCGCCCCTTTTGACATTTATTTTAATATATAACCGCTGTCAAGAAGTAGTCAGAAATGAGCACTAACATAGAGGATGTTACCACGCTGTTTGTAGTAGCTCTGCCCACACCCTCTGTTCCACCCTTTGTGTAAAATCCAAAATAACAGCTAACGGAGGATATAATAAATCCAAAAAAGATCGCCTTGTATAGCCCTCCCAAAAAATCGTAAAGCTCGGTCAGATCCTTCATCTTTTCCCAAAAGAGATACTCATTTACACCAAAGAGCTTTACCGCAACAAACCATCCACCTATTATGCCCGCTATGTTGGATAAAACCGTGAGCATAGGAACGCCAAGTGTGCCAGCTATTATGCGGGGCGTGATTAAATAACTCCGAGCATCTATACCCATAACCTCTAAGGCATCTATTTGCTCCGTAATGCGCATAGTTCCTATCTGTGCGGTCATTGCAGAACCTACCCTTGCAGTTACCATAAGGGCAGTGAGCACTGGTGCCAATTCCCTACCCATAGAAAGGGCTACCACCGCTCCTATTAAAAACTCTGCGTTAAACCTGCTAAAGGTGCCGTAAGTCTGAAGGGCTATAACTCCACCAGTAAATAGAGAAGTGATAAACACCACCGGTGTAGTTTCCGCTCCAAGATAAGTAATTTGCTTTATGAAGTGCCTTATTCTTGGTGGAGACTTAAAGAGCAAATATACAGACCACAGAGTAAGTAAAGTTGCCCTACCTACCTCTTCAAAAACTTTTAACATGTTCCAAGTAGATCCTGTATCTTTCTTTTATCTCTTCCATAAAGTCTCCACCCAGTTTCTCCAAGAATGCCTTTGCAAGAACATAAGCGAGAGCAGATTCTCCAACAACAGAGGCAGCAGGCACTGCTACCACGTCTGTCCTCTCTTTACCAGCCCTAACTTCCTCCTTAGTCTCCACATCTACGCTCCTGAGCGGTTTGGTTAAAGTTGGTATAGGCTTCATGGCACACCTAACCACTATAGGCATGCCGTTGGTAATTCCACCTTCCAAACCGCCCAAGTTATTGGAATACCTAAAATAACCATATCCCTCTTTATAGCCTATCTCATCGTGCACCTCAGAACCAAACTTCTTTGACGCCATAAATCCCAAACCTATCTCCACCCCCTTTATAGCTTGAATGCTCATCATAGCCTGTGCAATAATACCATCCAACTTTCTGTCCCAATGCACATGGCTTCCAAGCCCAGGAGGAACGCCCACCGCAAAAACTTCAAAAATTCCACCTAAGCTCTCACCCATTTCCTTAGCTTTATCTATAAGCTCCTTAAAGAGCTCGTCTTTTGTGGGATCCGGAAATCTGACCTCCGACTGCTCCGCAAGATAGTGCCTTTTAATTAAATCCTGCTCTTCTATGGGAGGCTCAAGGGAACCTATGCTAACCACATAGCTTCCTATAAAAACTCCCAGCTCCTCCAAAAACCTCTTACAAATAGCACCAACTGCCACCCTACACACAGTTTCCCTTGCGGAAGCCCTCTCAAGGATGTTTCTTAGGTCCCTTTGATTGTACTTTATGCCTCCTGCTAAGTCCGCATGTCCCGGTCTTGGTCTTGTAAAAGGCACTGCAAAATCGGGCCTTTCACCCTCCACCGCCATTTTCTCCTTCCAATTTTCCCAATCCTTATTTTCAATCAAAAGGGCTATAGGACTTCCCAAGGTTTTTCCAAACCTAACCCCAGAGATTATCTGAACAGTATCCTTTTCTATCTTCATCCTCCCACCTCTGCCGTATCCCCTTTGTCTTCTTTCCAACTCCCTGTTTATGTATTCTGCGGATATTTCAAGGTTTGCAGGTATGCCTTCAACTATGCAAACTAAACCCTTTCCGTGAGATTCACCGGCGGTTAAAAATCTAATAGGCATTTAGATCAGGAAACCTTTACCGCTTTAGTTACCTTCCCAGCCTTCAAACACTTAGTGCAAACATAAACCCTTTTGATCGTCCCATCGCTTAAAACCACCTTAACCTTTTGTAAGTTTGCCTTAAACCGCCTCGGATTTCTCTCTCCAGAAAAGGTCACGCTCCTTCCTATCTTTGTAGTTTTTCCACAAACATAACACTTCGCCATAGTGTAAAATATTATACCTCATAGATCATGTCCAAGAGTTCTTTTGCTTTCTGAGCATCAATTTCCTTGAGTTTGTTGTAAATCTCTCTTGCCCGAGATGTTTTTTTAAGCCTGACATAACCAACACCGAGTTTGAAAAGAAGATCGGGATCGTCGGGTTTGTTTTCCAACTCCCTCTTTAGGTCTTCTATGTATTTTTCCAACAGCTGTTCTCCCATTTTGCTGAAAATTCCCCTGTAATCTTTCATCTTAGTTCTCCACCGTAGAACCTGTAGTTTAGCCCCTTAATTCTTTCTAAGTTAGAGAGCACTATGTCCTCTATGTAGGGATTATAAGATATTACGATCACATCGTAGGCAAAGCCTCCATCTTCTAAAATATTTCTTGCGGAATTGAGAAATTCTCTGAGCACCTCGTCCTGCTCCAACTCAAAGGGTGCCCCAAGAAAGTGATGGCTTATGCCAAGATAGCTCCCTGGATTAACCCTAACGCTTAGCCTTATAGGATTTAAAGCTTCTACTAGCTTACTCTTTAAGTTGGCGTAATTTAGTCCGAACATGAGCATGGCGTCGGTTATAACATACCTTGAGCTTAGAGAGATGAATTGTCTAAAACCTGTTTCCTTAAAGTCCAGCTTTAGATTGTCCTTTTGAGTTTCTACCCAATGGGGATGGGGGCTATCCACAAGCCATAGGATCTTTTCTGGATAGAAACCCTCCGGTTCTTGCCTGCCCCACATCATACACAAAAGGATCATTAGAAAGTAAAATTTAACTCATGTTTGGTCTGTTGAGAAAAAAACCGGTTGATAAACTTGTGGAGGTTCTTGGAAGGGAAAAAGTTTCTTTATCTTTGGTAGAGAGAAAACTTTACTCTTACGATGCTACTCCAATTCCGGTGGAGAGAGCTTTGCCTTCCGCTGTAGTTTTCCCTACGTGCCAAGAGGATGTGCAAAAACTCGTAAAGGTTTGTTATGAAGAGGAGATTCCTATCTTTCCAAGGGGGGCAGGGTCAGGTTTAACTGGCGGTGCGGTGCCTACGTTGGAAAAGGGTGTTGTTGTCTCCTTTGAAAGGATGAATCGCTTTTACATAGATGTGGATAATGCTACTGCAGTGGTTGAACCGGGCGTTATAACTTACAATTTTCAACAAGAAGTAGAAAAACTTGGACTCTTTTATCCACCAGACCCTTCCTCCTTTAAATACTCCACCATAGGCGGAAACATTGCGGAAAATGCGGGTGGTCCAAGGTGTTTGAAGTATGGAGTTACAAGGGAATACGTTTTGGGTCTTACCGCAGTTATAAAGGAGGGGCATGTTCTAAAAACAGGAAATCCTGTTATAAAGGATGTGGCGGGATACGATCTAACCAAACTTTTGGTTGGTTCGGAAGGCACCTTAGGGCTCATAACCTCTGCAGTTCTTAAACTTATACCAAAGCCAAAGGCAAGGGCAACCGCCTTGATAATCTTCAGAGAGCTTGAAAGTGTGGGCAAGGTGGTAACAAGGATCATGACTTCCGGTATATTTCCGTCCGCTTTGGAGTTTATGGATAGCTATGCTATAAAGGCTGTGGAGGAATTCAAACCGGTTGGTCTTCCGAAGGATGCACAGGCACTGCTGTTGATAGAAGTGGATGGCTCGCCCCAGAGTGTGAAGGAGGACATAAACCAAGTGAAAGAACTTGCCAAATCCATGGGGTTGGAGGTTCAAATAGCAGAAGATGAAGAAAAGGCTGAAAAGCTCTGGACCGCAAGAAAAAGCTTAGGACCCGCCCTGGGAAATCTAAAAACCGGAAAGATAAACGAGGATGTGGTAGTTCCCAGAATATATTTATCGGAAGCAATAAAAGACTACCGAAAGGTTGCAGAAAAGTATGGGCTTTTGATGGTCATTTTTGGACATATAGGGGATGGGAATTTACACGTGAATCTACTATACGATAAGAAAAACAGGGAAGAAGAAGAGAGGGCAGAGAGGGCTGTGGATGAGGTGTTTGAAATAACACTCAGGTATAACGGCTCAATTACGGGAGAGCACGGAGTAGGATTAACAAAGCGCAAGTTCCTTGAACTTCAGTTCGGACCCGTGGGAATGGAAATACTCAGGGAAATTAAAAGGACTTTTGATCCTAAGAATCTTTTTAATCCAGGAAAGGTTATAGCTCTTTAGATGGACAGAGGTCGTAAAGTGGGCACTGATGATGCTTTGGTTTTTGGGCTGTGCAGATGTATCTTCCCAAAAGTATTAAAAGGTTTGAAAATTTTCCCCAGTCTTCCTTTGGGACAACCTTCATAAGATCTTGTTCTGCCTTTTCGGGCTTTTGTTGTTTTGTTAGCCCCAACCTTTGACTTACCCTCAGAACGTGCCTATCAACCGCTATACCTTCGTTTATGCCAAAGGCGTTATACAAAATCATGTTGGCAGACTTTCTTCCTATACCCGGCAGTTCGGAAAGCTCCTTTAAACTTTTTGGAACTTCTCCCTTATACTTCTCAACCAGGATCGTGCTTATTTTCTTTATATACTCTGCTTTTTTGCCGTAAAAGGAAACTTTATTGATGTACTTTTCTATCTCTTCTAAGTCCGCCTGCGCAAAGTCCTCTGGAGTTTTAAACCTTTTAAAAAGTTCTTGTGTTACCTCATTTACCTTTGCGTCCCTTTCTTGGGCAGACAGAACTACCGCAACCACCAGCTCAAAGGGTGTGCTAAAATTTAGCTCCAGTTTATTTGGAAAGACTTTTTCAAGCCTCTCAACGATCTGTTTAACCATCGCTTTCCACCTTCCGCTTTAGCATGGCTAACTCAAACACCTGGTCCAAGTCCCTTACAAAGTGAAAGGTCATTTTATCCCTTACGTAGGCAGGTAGGTCTTCAAGGACTTCTTCTTTGTTTTTCTCAGGTAGGATTACCTCATATATGCCTACCCTTTTGGCGGCAAGTATTTTTTCTTTTAATCCTCCAACAGGTAACACCCTTCCTCTGAGAGTAACCTCTCCCGTCATGGCTATATCGGACCTTACCGGCGTGTTTGTCAGAAGGGAAAGAATGGCGGTAGCTATGGTTATGCCGGCGGAAGGACCGTCCTTTGGAACTGCTCCTTCTGGCACGTGTATGTGTATGTCCCAGTTTGAAAAGTCCTCTGGATTTATGCCGTAATCTTCTGCCTTTGACTTTATGTAAGACAGGGCAGCCTGTGCGGACTCTTTCATAACCTCTCCTAAAGAGCCAGTGAGTATTAGGTTGCCTTTTCCTCTAAACTTGGTAGCTTCTATGAGCATGATCTCTCCACCTACCTCCGTCCAAGCCAAGCCCACCGCCAATCCAACCATAGGTGTGTCTTCCCTATCGGTAAATCTTTTGGCTACTCCAAGAAAAGCCTTCACATCTTGCGGTTTTATTTCAAAGGGTGGATTTTCTCCCCTCAACTTTTTTAGTGCGAGCTTTCTTAGAATTGCCCCGATTTGTCTTTGTAAATTTCTAACACCAGACTCCCGTGTGTAGCCCCTTATAATCTCAAGTATAGATTCGTCGCTGAAAATAACTTCGTCTTTTTTAAATCCATGCATAGGAAGAAGCTTGGGAATTAGGTGGTTTTTGGCAATAAAGACTTTTTCCTCCTCCGAGTATCCAGAAAGCTGGATAACCTCCATCCTGTCCAGCAGTGGTCTTGGGATCGTATCTATCCTGTTGGCAGTGCAAATAAAGAAAACCTCCGATAGGTCAAAGGGAAGGCTTATGTAAAGATCCACAAAGTTTTTGTTTTGTTCTGGATCCAAAACTTCCAAAAGGGCTGCTGCGGGGTCTCCTTGGAAGGAGATGGATATTTTATCCACCTCATCCAATATGATCAGAGGGTTCTTTGTTCCAGCCTGCTTTATAGCCTGTATGATCCTTCCGGGCATAGCACCAACGTATGTCCTTCTGTGCCCTCTTATTTCCGCTTCATCCCTTATACCGCCTAAGGATATTCTTACAAATTTTTTGCCTAAGGCCTCCGCTATGGACTTTCCAAGGGAGGTTTTCCCTACCCCTGGAGGTCCAACAAAGCACAGGATCTGCACCGCAGAGCTTTTACCTTTTGTAAGTTTTTTAACCGCTAAGTATTCTAAAATTCTTTCTTTTACCTTTTCTAAGTTGTAGTGATCCCTGTCTAAGATAGTCTTGACTCGCTCCAAGTCATACCTGTCTCTGGTTTTCTTGTTCCAAGGCAGTTCTAAAACCCAGTCAAGCCAAGTTCTTATGACGCCGGCTTCTGCAGATTCAGAATGGAGCTTTTCCAATCTGTTTATCTGTTTTAGTATTTCCTCATGGGCTTCCTTAGAAAGCTTGAGGCTTGCAAGCTTTTTTCTGTAATTTTCTATTTCCTCCTTCTTCTCGTCCAATTCGCCCAACTCTTCCTGTATGGCTTTTAGCTGTTGTCTTAGGAAGTATTCCCTCTGCTCCTTTTCTATTCTTTCTCGGGCTACGTTTCTTATCTTAGTCTGAACCTCCAGAAGGCCCACCTCATTGGAAAGGTGCAGATGAACCAGCTTTAGTCTCTCTATGGGGTCTAAGGTTTCTAAAATCTTTTGAGCATCCTGGGATTTGATGTCCGATATGGATGCGACCAAGTCTGCCAACTTACCCGGATCCTCAAACTCTCTAACAACATAAAGCAAGTCCGGAATGATCTGCTTTCCTAAGGATACCGCCTTTTCCAAAAGCTCCTTCACAGAAGATACGTAAGCCCTATCCTCTTTACTCAGCTCAGACAGGTTTATCTCCTTTTCCTCTATGGGTTCCACCAACGCCCAATAATGGTCCTCTTTTTTGTAGTAGTCTTTAAGTCTTGCCCTCTTTATACCTTGAACTAAGATCTTTAACTTTCCTTCCTCCAAAGGTGTTGCTCTTATTATGTGTGCTACTACCCCAATCCCATAGACACCATCCCTATCTGGCTCTTCAATGTTTTTATCCTTCTGTAAAACCAAAAATATTAGCCTGTCCCTCTTCAGTGCGCTTTCCACAGACTTTATGGAGAAATCTCTACCCACAAAAAGAGGAACAACCATTGCGGGAAATATTACCAAGTCCCTTAGGGGCATAGCAGGGACCTCAAACTCCGCAGAGGGAACTTCCGGCACCTTGAAAAGCTCTTCCATCATCAAGAGATTAGCTCCTCCACAAAGGTTTTTGGATCAAAGTCTTGCAAGTCCTCCAAACCTTCTCCCACCCCCAAGAGTTTGACCGGTATCCTTAGCTCTGTGCATATAGGCACTATGGCTCCACCCTTAGAAGAGCCGTCCAGCTTTGTCAAAATTATACCGCTTACCTCTAAGGCTTCCCTAAAAACCTTGGCTTGAGATATGGAGTTTTGTCCTATGGTTGCGTCCAAAACCAAAAGAGTTTCTGTAGGTTCTTCAGGATAGAACTTTTGAATTACCTGCTTTATCTTTCTTAGCTCCCTTATAAGCGGTTCCTTTGTATGAAGTCTTCCTGCGGTATCTATCAGAACCACATCGTATGCGTCCGCCTTTTCCAAAGCTTGATACACTACCGATGCAGGGTCAGATCCTTCTTCCTTAAAAACTATGTCTGCCCCGCTTCTTTGAGCCCAAACCTGCAACTGCTCTATGGCAGCGGACCTAAAGGTATCTCCAGCACAGAGTAAAACCTTCTTACCCTGTTTTTTGAACCTATAGGCCAACTTACCTATGGTTGTAGTCTTTCCAGAACCATTTACACCTAAGAAAAGATAGACTTTACCTTCCCTTAGCTCTCCTTTACAGTTTCCTAAGTATGCCAAAAGCCTTTCTTTCAGAACAGGAAGAAGCTCTTCCCACGTTTTTATGTTTCTTCTGATGGACTCCTTTCTCAGCTCTTCCACCAACTCAGTTGCCTTTTTGACTCCTAAGTCAGCCCTTATGAGCCTTTCTTCCAACTCCTCCAAAAGATCTTCATCAACTTTTCTGCCTGCAAAAAGGACCCCAAACTCAAGAACTTCCTTTGTTCTCCTTAGGCTATTTTTTAGCTTTTCAAGAAAACTTTCCTTTTTTACCTCCACCAACCCAAGTTTTTCTTTTAGTTCCCTTATGTGTTCTTCTAACTGTTTTCTCTCTATGGGGTTGGCTAGTGCCAAAGCTCTTTCCAAGATCTGAAGGCTCTTTTTTGGCTCGTCTTCCTTTATTAAAATCCCCGCCCTATAGAGACTTTCAAAATCTCCGATCCTTAGATATTCCTCAACAGCTTTTTGTTTTTCCCCAACCTTTTCATAAAGAAGCGCCCTTTCTTTGGCGGTTGCCAAGTTTTTATCGTAATACTCCACCAATTGGTAGGCGTAATAATACTTACCCTCTTCCATATAAAGCTTAAAAAGTATGGGTCTTAGCTCTGGATTTTCTTTAAAGTTTTCAAGTATGGCTATAGCTTTGTTCTTTTTCCCTTTTTCTATTAACCTTAGTATGGCAGACTTGTCTCCCTTTTCCGCTAACTTTTCTTCTTCTGACTTTTTGAAAAAGCCAAACATTTTACTTCATAGCTTCCACTGCATTAACTATATCTACAAGCTCGTAGGTGATGGACTCTTGCCTTGCTTTGTTGAATATAAGCGTCCAAGTTCTTATCAAGTCGTCTGCATTGCGTGTAGCGTTGTCCATGGCAACCATCCTGGCAAAGTGCTCTGCGGCGTTTGATTCAAGCATTGCCCTATAGAGTTGGTAATTCAGATAAAGGTCTATCAGTTTGTTTATGAAGGTTTCAGCATCAACTTCAAACTCATAAGTGCTGTAATCTTGATCTTTTTGCTCAATCCTTTCAAAGGGCAAAAACTGTCTAACAATTGGCTTGTAATTTACCCTTGTAACCATCTCGTTGTTTATTAAATAGACTCTGTCCGTCTCTTTGTTTTGGTATCTGTCCCTTAAGAGTTGTCCTACCTCTTTTACCACCTCAAAGTTTATTTCCTTTCTGAATACCTCCTCATAAGCCCTTAGCAGTCTGTAGTTTCTTTTTGAAAAATACTGAACACCTTTGCGACCTATAAGTACTAAGCTAACTTCTATGTTTTTGCTGGCTTTCTCTTGAATTAGTTCTTCTGCCTTTTTTATAACGGTGGAATTAAAGGCACCTGCCAATCCTCTGTCTGCAGTTATCAGTATTATATCTACCCTTTTCTCTTCTCTAACTTCCAAAAGAGGATGAACGCTTGTATCTACGTGGGATGCAAGGTGAGAAAGCACATCATACAACCTTTCCGAGTATGGTCTTGAGGCGTAGATGGCTTCTTGAGCCTTTCTGAGCTTAGCGGCAGAAACAACCTTCATAGCGTTGGTGATTCTCCTAGTGTTTTTAATTCCTTGAATTTTTCTCCTTATATCCCTTGGAGACAGTTTTGGCATAGCAATTAAATTATAACATAAGCCTTATTCAAGCCTAAAGGCTATTGGTAGTTTTATCAACACACTTATAGGGGGTTTTGGAAACTCTCTATAGCTTCTCTTTATAGTATCAACCGCTTCTCTGTCTAATATATCGTAACCACTGCTTTTTAGAACTCTTAGCTCTTTTATTTCTCCACTTGGTTCCAACACAAAGCTAATCAAAACTCTTCCTTCCCACCCCATCCTTTTGGCTATAGTTGGATAGTTTATTCTTTTTTGGACTATGTTTGATATTACAGAGAGTTTTTCCCTAAGGAAGCTTTCCTCTAAGGATGTGTTTTTTTCTTCGTTCGTGTTCTGCTGTGGAGATAAAAGCCCTGATGGGTTTTTTGTATCCTTCATGGCTTGAGCTGGAGAGCTTTCCTCTTCCCTTTCCTGCCTTTCGCTTACTGGAAATGAAAAAGATGAGTCCGAAAGCTCTTCCCTTTGAATGGACCGTTCCACTGCTGGTTCTTTTGGTTCATCCTTTACAGGCGGAGGGGGTGGTTGGATTTCCTCTGTAGGTTTTTGTAGAGTTTGCTCTTTGTTTGTTGAAGGTAGGTTTGTAAGTGTCCTTTCCTTTTGCTTTGATGCTTTAACATCAGACACTTCATTTCTTAAATTTTCAACGGAAAAGTCTATTTCAATTATCTTTTTCTCCACGGGTGATAGCCTTTGAGTTAAGAAAAACAAGCCTAAAAGTAAAAGTGAATGGATCAAAAAGGACAAACTGTAAGCCTTAAAAAAATACCTTCATTTACTAACCTCCGTCTTTATGGATACCTTTTTAAAGCCAAGCCTTTTCAAAATATCCAAAACATTCACCAAGCTTTGAACAATTGTTCTCCTGTCGCTTAGTATTTGCACCTGATGGTCTTTTTTATACTTTTCAAGTTCTTTTTCAAGCTCCAACAAAGAGACCGCTCTACCTTCAAAGAAGACCAAGCCTTCCTTGGTTATGGTTATGGACAGCCCTTTTAAGTTTTCCTGAGAGCTTGTTTTTGCTTGGGGTAGCTGGACGGGTATGCTTCCTTGCACCACAAAGGTAGCAGTAATTAAAACTATGGTTAAAAGCACCAGCATTATATCCACCAAGGGGATCACGTTTATGGAGCTAAACTCTTTGTCCTCCATTCTTTGCTTCCCACAAAAGAAGAAGATTCTTTACTTTTTTGAGAAGTATGTTGTAAAGCACCGATGATGGAATAGCAACCAAAAGTCCTACAGCGGTAGCCTTCAAAGCCAAAGCCAAACCAACCATCACCTTTTTTGTATCCACAAAGCCCTCTTCTCCTATGGTGTAAAAGGTTAGCATAATGCCAAGCACAGTGCCCAAAAGTCCAATGTATGGAGCGTTGGACGCAGTAGAAGCTATAAAGGTAAGACCTTTGCTGAGTTCTACTTCTAACTCCTGCTTAGTTTTGTATTCTTCAAGCCTGACCTTTCTGTAAAAACTCCACCTTTCTATGGCAATGGCTAATGCAAAAAAGCTAAGAACAAGCAAAAGACCTATAACTCCGTAATCTACAAGTTCTCTAATGAAAACCATAATGTAATTTTAACACAGTTTTAAAGTTAAAATTATGATAAAATTGAGTTAAATTTAACTGGAGGTAGCAGGATGGGTAAAAAGGGCAGTGTTTTAGCCCTTTTGGCGCTATGCGGAGTAGCCCTTTCAAAGGAGTTGGAGCTTGAACAAATAAGCGTAACCGCCACGAGGACGGAGAGAAAATTGCAAGATACACCAGCAAGTGTAACCGTCATAGGCAAAGAGAAAATTGAACAAAGACCTATGCTGAACCTTTTCGATGCACTGCAAGGAACGGCTGGCGTGAATGTGGGTTCAAGAAATCAGGGTTACGACGTCAGACTCATCATAAGGGGCGGTGGCCTAAAGGCACCTTACGGAGTAAGGGAAATAATGGTGCTTTTAAACGGTGTGCCTATAACGGACCCGGATAGCCTAACAAGGCTTGATTTTGTGGATACTTCCCTCATAGAAAGGGTGGAGGTAGTTAAAGGTCCAAACTCTACTCTGTGGGGAGTAAATGCTTCTGGTGGAGTTATAAATGTGATCACAAAAAGTCCCTTTGAGAGGAAGGGAGGGCTTATAAAGCTTGGTTTTGGGGATTACGAGACCCAAAACCACCATTTTTACTACTCTACGCCCCTTGGAAAGAACTTTTACATAGGTTTTAGTGCAAGCAGAAGGCAGACGGATAACTCCTGGAGGGAGTGGAATACTTTTCAAACCAATCAGATAGTCTTACAACCCTCCTACATGTTTGAAAACGGAGACACCTGGGAAAACTACCTAAGCTACACAAAGGCGGACTTAAAACTTCCTGGTTCTTTGGTAGTTAGGCCTTTCCCTCCCTTGGACCAATGGTCAGAGTTTCTAAGAACGGGTAAAGTGCCCCGCACGGGTGACCCATGGAAGCACATGGGTAGGTATTCGGAGATATTCTTCTTTAGCTCCAAGCTAACAAAAAGCTTTGGGAATTTAGAACTCATACCTCTTTTTTACACCAACCACTGGCAACATTACCACCCAGTAACGGGCCGTATAAACGATGCGGATACATGGATCTTTGGAACGGACGTGCAGGCAAACTACAAGCACAGCTTGGGCGTGCTGACAGCTGGTTTTACGGTAAGATACGACCAGCAAAGGACCAAATACTATAAGTATAGAGATGTGCAGATAGCTGGATCTCGCATAGTTTCCACACTTTCAGACAGGGCTGGAGACTTACTTGAAAGACAAACCCAAAAAACTCTGCTGGCTGGAGTTTTCGTTCAACAATCTTTTCAAAGGAACAAATGGATAATAGACCTTGGAGTAAGAGTTGACCAAGTGAAGTTTGACATAAGCGGTTACAAGTGGGGAGACTATGACTTTAGCACTGGAAATTACAGGAGCTGTCCCAATCCAGCTATTGAAAACTGTTTTAATTACTCAAAAGAAAGGACTTATAACATAGTAAGCCCAAGGGTAGGGGTATCCTACAGGCTACTTCCAGAGGTTAGCCTTTACGGAACGGTGGGAACGGGTGCTAACACGCCCACTTCCGGAGAGCTTGCCTCCAACCCAAACCTAAAATTGACCAAGGTAATAAACTACGAGACTGGAATAAAGGCAAATTACAGAAGGTTTAGCTTGGAAACCGCCGTTTATAAGATGGACGTAAAGGACGAAGTGGTACGTGTGATCGAAACCGGTCAAACCCGTTTTATAAACGCAGGAAAGACGGAAAAGAAAGGCTTTGAACTGACCACCTCCTATCAAATTTTAGAAGGTTTGACCTTTGGTGGCTCTTACACCTACAGCGACTATAAGTTTAAGAAGTTTTTCGAGCGCGTGGGTACAACGAACGTAGCAAGGGATGGCAACAGACTTCCTTACATTCCCATACATCAATACTCTTTGTTTTTGAGCTATTCCCATCCTTCCGGTTTTAGGGTAAGGGTCCAAACAGACAGCTGGGGAGAGTATTACATGGATAACGCCAACAGCGAGAAGTATGAAGGCTACGAGTTTATAACCAGCGTTACCCTTGGCTATCAGAGAAAAAACTTTGATGTTTCTTTGATGGTGGATAACCTTTTTAACAAAAAGTATGCAGTAGAAGTAACAAAAGACACGCAGGGAGTGAAAAGATACACTCCCGCTCCACCCAGAAATTTCTTAGTAAGGCTTACGTACAACTTTTAAAGGGGGTCTGCCATGGACGTAAAAAGAGTGCATTTTATACCTAAAAGAGATAAGACTGACATTTTTGGCATACCCGTGCTTGGCTTTCTTTTCAAAAATAAGCATATGCTTTTGTTCTACAGACTCTTTACCACATTCTTGCTCTTCTACGCCATAGCTTACGGCATAATGAACCCTACAAAGGAAAACATATTCACCACTGCGGTTTTTTGGTCTATCTTTTGGCCTTTCTTTATGGTGGTTTCTCTACCTACTTTGGGAAATGTTTTTTGTATGGTATGCCCCCATGGTTTCTTGGGAAAGCACATAACTAAACTTGGGCTGAAACTTAGACCTCCCAGGTGGCTTGCAAACCCTTACATAGGACTTATAGGCTTTAACATTTTAGCTTACTGGTTTGTCCTCTATACATTCCCCGGATTTCTTAGACAGCCTTTAAACACAGCATTGTTCTTTCTTTTCTTTACCGTGCTTTCCTTTGTCTTTTTCTTTTTGTTTAGGGACATGTCTTACTGCAAATACATATGTCCCATAGGTTCCGTTAATACAGCATTTTCAAGGACATCTCCAGTTTGGTTATCCACCTACCAAGAGGAATGCAAAACCTGTAAAAGACCAGACTGTGCTTTGGCGTGTCCTTACAAACTAAACCCTTCAAAGTTTGAAGAGAGAAAGTCCATGTTTCACTGCACTATGTGTATGGAATGTGCCCACGCTTGCGATGCGGTAAAGCTTGAGTTCAAAAAGTGGGGATATTCCCTTTACGAGAAAATAAAACAACCAAAGATGATAGAAGTTATGGTCTATTTGCTTTTGGTGGCGGTAATAACCTTTACAATGCGGTTTCATCATGGGCTTTCAAGAAGTGGCTTAAGCGAGTATATGCCTTGGGTGATAGTTGGAAAAAGCATTCAGGAATCTTTAGGACTCCCTAAATGGGTGGATATGACGGGGCTTACCGCCATGCTTATGGCTCTTGTGCTGGTTGGTTTTATCGTTTAGGTCAGCTTTAGCCTTGTGTCAAAGATAACGGGAAGAACATTTAAGGAGATCCTCCTAACCCTTGGATACGCCTTTGCACCCTTGATGATAGTAGGGGGGCTGTCTCACGTGCTTGAATTTTTCTTTATTGAGTATTACCACAACATAGTTAATGGCTTTTCTCAAGCCTTTCGTTTGGGGGTTTCCGTTGAACCACTGGCTAAGAGGGGTGAGCAATGGCTCTTGATCTTTAGAGTTTTTCCTTTCATAGCCGGCTTTTGGAGCCTGCACATACTTTGGAAGAGGGTAAGCATTCTTAATACACCAAAAAGAGGATATGTTTTTGCTTTAGTATCTATGCTTCCGATTATATATTTAGCTCTATCTCTCTTTACTTTGCTTGCTATGATCCTTTTCCCACCTTCCCATCATCATCATTGATGCCAAAGAAGGGGGCGTGTGCTCCCTTTCCCCTTTTTTTCTAAAACTATATGATATTAAACATCAATTTTTGGATTATAATATAACTCCCAAAACGATTTAGGAGGTTTTTATGAAGGTAAAGGTTGTTCAAAAGGAAGATTTTCACTTTTTGGGCGTAGGAGAGTCCAACAGGGAAGTGCCTATAGATGCGGCGGGTTATGTAGGCGGAAAGGGCAGAGGCATAAGACCTCCTGAGCTTTTGTTTCATTCTATAGCAGGATGTGTGGGAATCCACCTGTATGAAGCCTTGCACAAAGAGGGCAAACATACAGAGCACATAGAAATAGAAACGGATGCGGAAAGGATTACGGAAGGCTATCCAAAGGTATTTACCAAGATCTACCTTTTTGTTAAAGTAAAGGGAGACGTCTCTGAGGAAGATGTAAAAAAAGCTTTGGACAAAACCATATACGATCCCGGCACTTGCTCTATAGCATACATGATAAACAAAGTCGCACCCATAGAGTATAAAGTGGAGCTAATAAGGTAGGAGGCAGGCATGTTCAAAAAAGTGCTGATAGCAAACAGGGGAGAAATAGCCTGTAGGATCATAAGGGCTTGCAAAGAGCTTGGTATTCAAACAGTTGCCATATACAACGAGATAGAATCTACTGCAAGGCACGTGAAAATGGCAGACGAAGCATACATGATAGGGGTCAATCCACTGGATACTTATCTGAACGCAGAGAGGATCGTGGATTTGGCTTTAGAGGTAGGGGCAGAAGCTATCCATCCGGGCTATGGCTTTTTGGCAGAAAACGAGCACTTTGCAAAGCTTTGTGAAGAGAAAGGAATAACCTTCATAGGTCCCCACTGGAAGGTTATAGAGCTTATGGGAGACAAGGCAAGGTCCAAGGAAATCGCCAAGAAGGTTGGACTTCCTACGGTTCCCGGAAGCGAAGGCATACTCAAAGATGAGCAAGAGGCAAAGCAGATAGCAAAGGAAATAGGCTATCCCGTTCTTCTAAAGGCTTCTGCAGGAGGTGGAGGAAGGGGTATAAGGATATGTAGGAATGAAGAAGAACTTTTGAAAAACTACGAGCTTGCTTACAACGAAGCCCAAAAAGCCTTTGGAAGAGGAGATTTACTTCTTGAAAAGTACATAGAAAACCCAAAGCACATAGAGTTTCAAGTTTTGGGAGACAAATACGGAAACGTCATACACCTCGGAGAAAGGGACTGCTCCATTCAAAGGAGAAATCAAAAGCTCGTGGAGATTGCTCCATCTTTGTTACTTACCCCAGAACAAAGAGAGTATTATGGCAGTTTGGTGGTAAAGGCTGCAAAGGAGATCGGATATTACAGCGCAGGCACAATGGAGTTTGTGGGAGACGAAAAGGGCAATCTATACTTCATTGAGATGAACACACGGATCCAGGTGGAGCATCCTGTGACGGAGATGATAACGGGTGTGGATATAGTCAAATGGCAGATCCGTATTGCCGCAGGAGAACCACTAAGATACAAGCAGGAAGACATAAAGTTCAACGGTTATTCCATAGAGTGCAGGATAAACGCAGAGGATCCCAAAAAAGGCTTTGCTCCGAGCATTGGAGTTATAGAAAGATACTACGTACCTGGAGGCTTTGGTATAAGGGTAGAGCATGCAGCATCCAGAGGTTTTGAGGTAACTCCATACTACGATTCACTGATTGCCAAACTGATCGTATGGGCACCTCAATGGGAGGTTGCGGTGGACAGAATGAGGGCAGCGCTTGAAACCTACGAAATCACCGGCGTAAAAACAACCATCCCACTTTTGATAAACATCATGAAAGACCCAGACTTTAGAGCTGGCAAATTTACCACAAAGTATTTAGAGGAGCATCCACACCTCTTTGAATACCCTGAACACAGGGACAAAGAGGATTTTGTCGCTATAATAGCTTCTGCCATAGCAAACTATCACGGATTATAGGAGGTTTAGCATGCATGCAGTGGAAATTTTAGAACAAATACAGGAAGACCTCAAAAAGCTTGAAAAGGGAGGCTTTAGGAAAAAAATCCTCATCACGGACCTAACTCCAAGGGATGGTCAGCAGTGCAAGCTTGCTACAAGGGTTAGGACAGATGACCTTTTGCCCCTGTGCGAAAAAATGGACAAGGTAGGCTTTTATGCGGTGGAAGTATGGGGCGGTGCTACCTACGACGTGTGTTTGAGGTATTTAAAGGAAGATCCATGGGAGAGGTTAAGAAGAATAAAGGAGGTTATGCCAAATACAAAACTTCAGATGCTCTTTAGAGGGCAAAACATAGTAGGATACAGACCAAAGTCTGATAAGCTTGTTTATAAATTCGTGGAGAGGGCTATAGCCAATGGTATAACCGTGTTTAGGGTCTTTGACGCTTTGAATGACAACAGAAACATCGCTACCGCAGTGAAGGCTATAAAGGAACTTGGTGGTGAAGTGCATGCTGAAATTTCTTACACCAGAAGCCCCATTCACACTTACCAAAAGTGGATAGAGTACGCCCTTGAAATAGCAGAAATGGGGGCAGACTGGCTTTCCTTCAAAGACGCCACTGGCATCATCATGCCCTTAGAAACCTACGCCATCATAAAAGGCATAAAGGAAGCTACGCAAGGGAAATTGCCAGTGCTCCTTCACAATCACGATATGAGTGGAACCGCAATAGTGAATCACATGATGGCAATACTTGCGGGTGTGGATATGGTAGATACTGTCCTATCTCCCTTAGCATTTGGCTCCTCCCATCCAGCTACAGAGTCTGTGGTTGCCATGTTAGAAGGCACACCCTTTGACACGGGCTTGGACCTAAAGCTCATAGACGAATGTGCGGAAATAGCAAGGCAAATAAAAAGGAAGTATAAGAAATACGAAACTGAGTATGCGGGAGTAAATGCCAAAGTGCTCATTCACAAAATCCCTGGTGGTATGATTTCTAATATGGTAGCTCAACTTATAGAAGCCAATGCTTTAGATAAGATAGAAGAAGCCTTAAAGGAGGTGCCAAACGTAGAAAGGGACTTAGGTTACCCACCCTTGCTTACTCCATCCTCTCAGATCGTGGGTGTGCAGGCGGTCTTAAACGTAATAAGCGGAGAGAGATACAAAGTGATCACCAAAGAGGTTAGAGATTACGTAGAGGGCAAATACGGAAGACCACCTGGACCTATTTCCAAAGAATTGGTGGAAAAGATCCTTGGTCCAGGCAAAGAGCCAGACTTTTCTATAAGGGCTGCAGACCTTGCAGATCCAGAGGACTGGGACAAGGCCTACGAAGAAACAAAAGCCTTGCTTGGAAGAGAGCCAACCGATGAAGAGGTACTTCTTTATGCCCTCTTCCCTATGCAAGCAAAAGACTTCTTCATAGCAAGGGAAAAAGGAGAGCTTCAACCCGAACCAATAGAAGAGTTACCAGAAACTGCAGAGGTAAAGCCTGGCACTGTGCCCGGAGCAGCACCTATAGAGTTTGACATAGTCTACCATGGTGAAAAGTTCAAAGTAAAGATAGAGGGAGTAAGTGCTCATCAGGAACCCGGAAAGCCAAGGAAGTATTACATAAGGGTGGACGGAAGGTTAGAAGAAGTTCAACTCACTCCACTGGTAGAAGCCATTCCAGCAGGGGGGATCTCTCAAGCGGTAGTCCAAGCAAAGGAAAAGGGTATTCCCAAAGCAACCCAACCTGGGGACGCAACCGCACCTATGCCCGGAAGGGTGGTTAGAATCTTAGTAGAAGAAGGTCAACCCGTCCAGGAAGGGCAAACGGTAGCTATCGTGGAAGCTATGAAGATGGAAAACGAAATCCACGCTCCAATAACGGGAGTGGTGAAAAAGATCTTTGCAAAACCCGGAGACAACGTTACTCCAGAGGATGCGATCCTAAGAATAGAGGCAGTTAAGGGCGACTCTGACATCTACGGTTGAAAACTGGCGGGCGCAAGCCCGCTTTTTATTTATAGTTTGACCGTTGATCGGTGAAGGTGGGGGAAAGTTTCAATTACGTTACTTCTTCCTCCGTGTAAGATACAACCACTCTACCCGGCCTTAGGACCCTGTCGTGCAAGTAATATCCCTTTCTTATAGTCCTGATAACGGTATTTGGTGGATGGTCTAAAGACAGCTCTTTCTCCACCGCTTCTGCCAGCATAGGATCAAACTCTTTGTTGTCCAGATCCATCGCCCTTATTCCGTATTTTTCCAAGATGGCTAAAATTTGCCTGTAGATCATTTCCACCCCTGCCCTAAGGGCGTTTATATCCTCAGTTTTTGTTTCCAAAGCCCTTTCAAAGTTGTCCAAAACTTCCAAAATGTCCAAAGCCAAGCTTTCGTAACCATACTTTCTGAATTCTTCTAAGTCCCTTCTATACCTTTCTTTCAAAAGCTCGTAGTCCCTTTGTAGCTCAACCAATCTTTGGTTGGAAAGCCTCGCAATCTGCTCAAGCTTGGCAACTCTTTCTTCCAGCTCCTTTATTCTTTTTTCTTCTTCTCTAAGCTCTTCTATGATCTGCTCTTGAGTGCTTTTTTCCTCTTCCATGTATGCACCTCCTTAAGAATTATAATTTAAGCAAAGCTTTTAAAATTTTCTTTGTGAGGGAAAAAGATTTTGCTCACTTAGAGTTAGCAAAAATTTTGGGGAGAATAAAAACCTACTTTAATTCAAAGGCTACAGAAAGACTTTTAGAAAATCTAAAGCCTATTACTGATCCATCTGTCTTAAGGCAAGAAATACAGTTAGTTGAAGATTTTTTTGCCGTAGAAGAAAACCTCACTATCTACCCCTTTGAGGATGTGGAGGTTCAGATAAAAAAGGCCACTTTGCAAGATGCGGTGCTGAGTTTGGAAGAGATCTTAAGCATATACAGGGTAATAAAGCTAATAAGGGAAGTAAGAAGGAACTTAGGTTCCCATGTGCCTGTGCGCAAAAGTCTCAGCAGCATACTAAGAACTTTACATCAATTTCCGCAGATAGAAAGCCTAATAGAAAGTTCTATAGACCAAAGAGGCTTTGTCAAAGACAGTGCCAGCGAGGAGCTTTCAAATATAAGGTCCAAAATTAGGAAAGTGGAAAGAGAGATTACCAAACGCCTGGAAAACATCCTAAACCGTCCGGATGCAGAAAGACTATTTTCAGACAGAATAATAACCATAAGGAACAACCGATATGTCCTGCCAGTAAAGACGACGGAGATAAACAAAATAGTGGGTATAGTGCATGGCACCTCTTCTTCTGGATACACAACATACTTAGAACCTCACAGTGTAATAGAGCTTAACAACAAGCTGGTAGTCCTAAAAGAAGAAGAAGAGGAGGAGATAAAAAGGATATTAAGAAGGATAACCTCATACATAGGTGAGTTTGGTTCCAAACTTCTGGAAGCCTTTAACACTTTGCTTAAGATTGACTATCTAAAAGCCCTTGCAAGCTTCAACAGAGAAATAAAGGGCAAATTTCCAAGAATTTCTGAAGAAAGAATAATTCTAAAAAATGTAAAGCATCCTATCTTAGCTCTCACAAAAGAAGAGGTGGTTCCCATAAACATAAGGATAGAGGGTAAAAAGGGGCTAATACTAACTGGTCCCAATACGGGTGGTAAAACGGTAGCCTTAAAGACCCTTGGACTGTGTTGCATTCTGTTTCAGCTTGCCATACCTATTCCCATAGAGGATGGAGAATTACCTGTCTTTGAAGGCATATTCACAGACATAGGGGATGAGCAGAGCATAGAACAAAACCTTTCTACCTTTTCTGCTCACATTTCTAACTTAGTGGAGTTTTTACCTTTTGTCAATCAAAAAACGCTTGTGCTTTTGGATGAGCTTGGCGCAGGAACTGACCCTATTGAAGGTTCCGCTCTTAGCATAGGTGTGCTTGAATATCTCAAAAGAAAGTCAGCCTTTGTCTTTGCTACCACACACCACACTCCTGTCAAGCTCTACGCCATTGGGTCAGATTATTACACTCCTGCCAGTGTATCCTTTGACAGAGAAACTCTTAAACCTACCTATACCATACTCTACGATTCCGTAGGAAGCAGTATGGCTTTTGAAATTGCCAGAAGGTTGGGCATGCCAGAGGAGATTTTGGAGTATGCAAGCCAAAAAATACCTGCAGAGTTTGAAAGGTTTTCCAAAGCCAAAGAGAGCTTAGAAGAGTTAATAAGAGAATATCAGGAAAAACTCAAAGAGCTTGAGCATTCACGCATGGAGCTGGAAAAGATAAAGGCTGAGTATATGGCAGTCCTGTCGGAAGCAAGCAGGATAAAAGAAGAAGCATACAAGGAAGGCATGTCTCAGGCACTGGAATATCTTAAGCAAATAGAAAGGGAAGCGCAGGAAATACTAAAAACTGCAAGAGACAGACAAAGGATAAGACAATTCCTCAGAGAGAAAAAACAGGATATAACCAAAAAGACAGATAGTGAGAGGATAAAGGTGGGCGACTGGATTGAATTTATGGGTTCAAGGGGAAGGGTGTTAGAAGTAAAGGATGATAAACTGCATGTATCCTTTGGCGGTGTAAAAGCTTGGGTGGATGTGCAGAAGGTAAAGAAAACTCACGCTCCCCCAGAAGAAAGCAAAGAATACAAATTAGAGTTGAAAAAGGCTTTACCTACGGAAGTAAATTTGACGGGTTTAACCACAGAAGAGGCTCTATACAGGCTGGAGATCTTTTTAAAAGAAGCAAAGGCTATTGGAGTTAAAAGTGTAAAGGTGGTTCATGGAACCGGCACATTAAAAAGGGTTGTGCAAGAATTCTTAGAGAATTCTGAAGATGTGATTTTTTACAGAGAAGGATACCCAAGGGAAGGCGGATCGGGAGTTTCTATAGTGTTTCTTGAGAAATAAACGCGGTTGCTTTTATAATAAAGTAGGCTTATAATGTATGTAAATGATTACTTTAAAAGAGCTTGCCCTTTTTTTGCATGTGCTCTTTGCCTGCGTCTGGGTAGGTGGGATGTTGGCCCTTGTTCTTGTAGTAGCTCCAACTCTGAGAAGTTCAAAAGACAGAGAAAAGCTATTCTTGAACTTAGGGAAGAGGCTTAGTTTTTATGGCACATTCCTATCCTTGACAGGTCTCTTCATAACAGGCTTGATAAATATACACTACACAATAGGTTTCTCACAACTCATTGACTTTTCAAATCCTTACGTTAGTACACTTCTGCACAAACTACTTGCCTTTGGTGGAGTAGTCATCTTATCCTTAAGCCACGACCTTTATTTTGGCAAAAGGGCATACGAAAAAAAGTTAAACCTCTATATCGCAAGGTTGTTAGGATTTTTAAACCTTATTTTGTCTCTGTTGATAGTATTCTTTGCAATAAAACTTAGGTTTGGAGGTTAGCCATGGCAAAGGTTATTTCTACTTCTGAAAGGGAGTTTTCCCAGCTTATGCCCACGAAGAAGATGCTTCTAAATGAAGACGGTTTGCGCTCCATACTGTTTTGCCTAAGGGAAGGACAGAAGGTTCCTCTGCACACATCTCCTCACAGAGTTATAACCTTAGTCCTTTCTGGAAAGGGTATTTTTTTCTTAGGTTCGGAAAGGAACGCAGTAGAGCTAAAAGAAGGGGATTATGTTCTTTACGAAAGAGAAGAGCCTCACGGGTTTTATGCCTTAGGGGATATGACAGTTTTAGCTTTTGTGTTTTAGGTTCTTCCTAAGCTTTTCAAGTTGTATCCATCGCTGTCCTTGTATATAATCGCTGGACTGCTCCTTCCTATACCATCTAAGTTTAGACAATAGCGGTTTCAGAAAAAGCTATGTGTTTGGTTAATGAGTCATTATAAAGAAGTACGTTAGGAATATATTTAAATTTTATGCTTTTAGAAAACTACAAAGGACCAATAGACCTCAAGTATATGACGTATGAGGAATTGGAAAAACTCGCAGAAGAAGTCAGAGACTACATAATAGAGGTAACTGCTAAAAACGGTGGGCACGTAGCCCCAGGGCTTGGAGTAGTGGAGCTAACCATAGCCTTACTTAGGGTTTTTGACCCTCCAAAGGATGTTATAGTTTGGGATATCGGGCATCAGGCCTATCCCTGGAAGATCCTCACAGACAGAAAGGACCAATTTCCCACTTTAAGACAATATGGTGGAATCTCCGGCTTTCTAAGAAGGGAGGAAAGCCCATACGATGCCTTTGGTGCAGGTCATAGCTCTACATCCATATCTGCAGGTTTGGGCTTTAGGGTAGGTAAGGATCTGCTCAAAAGGGATGGGTATGTGGTGGTAGTTATAGGTGACGGCGCTATGACCGCCGGTATGGCTTTTGAGGCTCTAAACAACGCAGGACACATAAGACCAAACAAGTTTATAGTTATACTCAACGATAACGAAATGTCCATTTCTCCCAATGTGGGAGCTATATCAACCTATCTTAGCAAGATCATAAGTGGACACTTTGTGCAAGAAACCCGTCAGAAAGTGAAAAAAATAGCCGAGCATCTTGGCAGTCCCGCAAAAAGATTGGTAAAGCTCACAGAAGAGTTCTTAAAGGGTATAATCTCCCCTGGGATAATATTTGAAGAACTAGGCTTTAACTACATAGGTCCTGTAAACGGACACGACCTGCCAGCATTGGAAACAACCCTGAAGAACGTAAAAGATATAGAGGGTCCAGTTCTTCTTCATGTATACACAAAGAAGGGTAAAGGGTATAAACCAGCGGAAAACGACCCAGTTACTTGGCACGGTGTAGCACCTTACAAAAGAGAATCTGGAGAGTTTATAAAAAAGCCTTCTCCTCCCACTTGGACTTCGGTTTTTGGTAAAGCTATAGTAGAACTTGCAGAAAGGGATGAGAAGATAGTGGTAATAACGCCTGCCATGAAGGAAGGCTCAGGCCTTGTGGAGTTTGCCAAGAGGTTTCCAGAAAGGTTCTTTGACGTGGGCATTGCAGAACAGCATGCATGCACCTTTGCAGGTGGTTTGGCAGCAGAGGGACTAAAACCCGTAGCTTGCTACTACTCTACCTTTTTGCAGAGAGCATACGACCAAGTCATACATGATATAGCCCTTCAAAAGCTTCATGTGGTTTTTGCCATAGATAGAGGAGGACTTGTGGGAGAGGATGGGCCAACCCATCACGGAGTTTTTGACCTCTCTTACTTGAGAATTGTGCCAAACATGATAGTCTGCGCACCAAAGGATGAGCAAGAGCTGGTTGATTTGCTATACACTGGACTAAACCAAACCCTTCCCTTTGCCCTTAGATATCCGAGAGGTCCAGCTTACGGCGTGCAGGTGGAAGAACCGAAAAACATACCCATAGGCTCTTGGGAGGAGCTCTTAGACGGAGAAGATGGTGTTATCCTTGCGGTGGGCTATCCAGTGTATCAGGCACTAAGAGCGGCAGAAGAACTCAGAAAGGAAGGCATAAAAATGGGAGTGGTGAATGCAAGGTTTGTAAAGCCCATGGATGAGTCTATGCTTTTGGACCTTTGCTTAAGGTATGATTTGTTTATAACCGTAGAGGACAACACCATAGTCGGGGGGTTTGGTTCTGGCGTTCTGGAATTTCTTTCACAAAAGAGAATACTTAAAAGGGTAATCATGCTCGGAGTTCCAGATAGGTTTGTAGAGCACGGAAATCAGAATCTTCTGCGGAATTTAGTAGGAATAGATGCGGAAGGTATAGCAAGAAGTATAAGGCAAGCTTTGAAGAAGGTGTCTTAAACTTTTAATTATGCTCTTTTTAGCTTTATTCCTTTACCTTGTTTCCTCTTTTTTTGGTATTTACAATCTTATAACCTCAAAGTTTCATAGATTTTTAGCCAATGGCTTTATGGGCTTAGCCCTAATTTGTTATTTCATATACTTTGCCCTTAGATACTTAGATCAAAATACCTTTCCCTTTGGTGATATCTATGGCTTTTTTTCCCTGCTTGGCAACCTTTTAGTCTTAGCCTTTATTCTCCTATCATACAAATACAGCAAGCTACTTTACTTTAGCTATATGGTAGCTTTTATAGGGTTTCTTTCCACACTCTTTGCTTTGCCCTCTTCTCCTTCTCCATACAAAAGCACTCTTTATGGTTTACACCTTTTATCCGCATCTTTGAGTTATCTCTTTGCTTTTCTGGGTGGTATGTCCTCTTCTCTTAAGCTGCTAATAGAAAGAAGATTAAAGACCCATACCCTTTTTCAAGCTTATGTTCCTTTAAACAGCTTGATAACAGCAGAGAGATTATTTACAAATTTAACCTTTTTAGGTTTTACTATAACCTTAGTATTTGGCAGTTTTTGGACACGCTCCCAATTTGGAAAGCATTGGATAGATGACCCAAAACTTTTGATAACCCTTCTTCTTTGGATTTACTATGCTATACTTTCTCACTTGAACTTACTCAAAAAGCTCAAGCCCAAAAGGTTTTCAGAGGGGGTTATGATAGGAACTCTTTTATCTATTATTAATCTCCTCTTTGTTAGGCATAGCATATAAATGCAGTTTTTTAACAATCTTTATTATAAGTTATCTTTCTAAAACCTACTGGTTTGTTTTACATTCATCAAAACACGTTTTACGTAATCCCAATTGTCTGCGTTCAAACCGTTGTATGCCTTTATAGCCATAACCCAATTACCAAACCTTTTGTAATTCTCATACAGAATTCTCGTCCCGATTTCTATATTTATGGCCGGATCATACAGTTGGTCTGGATCTGTAATACCGTATTCTTTCATTAAAGCTAAGTTGTGTTGATAATTTACCTGCATAAGTCCCCGATCTTCTGTCCCGTCTTTGTTTTTGTTGTATGCCCTTGGGTTAAAACCGCTCTCTGCTTGGATGATCGCTCTTATAATTTCCTTTGGTACGCCATACCTCAAGGAAGCCCTTTCTATTAAAGCGTCTATGTCCGTGGTGCTGTTTTTCTTATTAAGGAAATTGTTTAGGATTACCTCGAAGCTGTGATTTTCTGTGTTGTTTTCTCTTTGGATGTGCTCAGGTCTTGTGGTTTTTAGCCAAAGGCTATCCCACTCTATTTTCACGGGAATTACCTCTGCACTCGTTACATATACCAAATATCTCAAGCCTATGGTTTATGGGAGTAAAATCATATTCCTTACAAACCTCATCCTGCAGAACTTCAATATCCTCTTTGTAAAATTCTATAATCTTTCCACAGTTTATGCATATTAAGTGCTCGTGATGCTGTTTTCCTACAACAAACTCATAAATCGTTCTGTTGTTCAGTTTGATGACTTCCCTTATGGCACCAAATTCTTGTAAAAGCTTTACCGTTCTGTATATAGTGGATCGAGAAGCTATATTTTTATTTTGGGAAGAAATCCACTTAACCAAATCCTCTATCTCAAAATGTGCCCCATAGCTTGCTATCATATCAATTATGTCAAACCTTGGTTTCGTTATCTTATTCCCCTTGCTCTTTAAAAACCTCTCAAAATTCTTCTTAAGTTCGTCTAAGCTTACCTCCATTCCCTAAAATATATATCAAATGAATCTCATTTTCAATAAATTAGTCTTCCCAGTATTCTTTGAAAGCTATCCATGTTTTTCGGATCCTCTCTTCCAAATTGTTCCACTCTTTCATATACTTTTTTCTTTTTAAACTTGCCCTTCTTAAAGTTTCTCCGAATATGTCCTCTGCATACTCTGCAAAATCTTCCAATCTATTGCCCAAAATAGCTTCTGCACACATATTTCCAGACAGAACCGCATTAGCTATGCCTCCACCTGTTATAGGATGACAAAAACCTCCCGCATCACCAACCAGCATGACCCTCCCTCTAACCACGTCCAAAAGACCCTCTGCAGGTATCCATCCCCCAGTCCTTCTTAAAACCCTATTTTCAATAAAACCGCTCTGAACAAGCTCATCGACGAACACCTTTAGAACCTCCATAACATTAACACCAAAGGAAGGATCTATGCCTACTCCTACATTTGCAAGTGCGCCCTTTGGAAAGATCCAACCATAGCCAGCGGGTATATAATCCCTAAAAAAGATAAGCAGGTCCTCGGTAGGATGTTTCAGCGGTGCAGTTATTTGTGCTGTGGTTAAAAAGTGTTTGGTGTGGTTTCCCGAAAGCTTTGCAGTCTTTGAACGAGGCCCGTCCGCTCCAACCAAAAGGTCAAACTCAACCAAAATCTTTTCTCTACTGTCTATATTTTCTAAAACCGCCACCCTGCCTTCAAAATCAACCAACTTAGTCCTTAGCATATAATTAGCACCACTTTCTAAAGCCAGCAGGTGTATTTTGTAGTCAAAGTTTTCCCTGTTTAGAACAAAGCCCGGAGAGTCCATAGATATAACTTCTCCCCAAGGCGTGAAGTGAATCATTTTATTAACCTTTTGAGCTATAACCATTTCATCAAAGAACTCACCAAATCTGTGATAAAGCTGTATGGGAACAAACTCTGCACACTGCACGGGAGAGCCTATAACCCTTTTGAAATCCACCACCAGGACCTTTGCACCACTTCTTGCCAGTCTGTATGCGGTAGTGGAACCAGCAGGGCCACCCCCTACTATAAGCACCTCACACTTGATCCTTTTCATTGATCATCTCTATCAACTTTTTAGAAGGTTTAAATCTAACCGTATATCTTTCACCAACAAACATCTCAACACCGTTCTTAGGATTTTTAACAAAAGTTCCTTTTAGTTTTTTTAGCTTTAGAACACCAAAATTCCTCAGCTCTATCCTCTTTTCTTCTATAAGCACTTCTATAATACTATCAAGAATACATTCCAATAGTTCTTTTACTTTGGTTGTATCCAAGTTTAGCTCCTTGGAAATCTTTTTGATCAATTGACTTTTATTCATTTCTTTTCCTCTACGTAGAATGTTCTTACTTTTTTGCCTTTACCTATAGCTACTGCTCTGTCCTCCGCTCTGTAGTAGATGATCTCATCAGCTTCTACAAAATTAGGTCCCTCCTCAACCTTTGCATTTCCTACCAACCTAATTATTTCCTTTTTAAAGTCGTAATAAGCTCTATCAGCCCTTGCAGTTCTTTTTCCATCTTGATAAAAGACCTTACCTTCAGCTTCTGCAAAATGGGCTTTTTTGTTTTCGTCCAGGTGTATTATTACTTTGTCTGCGGTAAGCGTTTCTTTAGCCTTCGTTATCCTGACATTACCAGTGTATATTATCACGTTTTTTTCGTAGGTTATGGTGTCTGCCTCGCCAAGGATGGGTTGAGAATAAGCCAAAATAAACGTTAGTAATAAGACAATAGGAGCTTTCATTGCGCTGTCACTTTAGCATTCTTAATTATAACCCTTAAAGGTTTAACTTGAATGTGCCATCCATTACCTTCTATCGTATAAGCTCTATCCTTCAAAACAATCTCCCCGTCTCCGTATGCTATTCCTTCCCTTAGCTTTACCTCTGCCCTTTGGGTGCTCATTGTTCCTTCTTTTGTATGTAGTAATACATTCCCTTCAACAAATCCTTCACCTGAGATCCTGTCTATTACAGCCTTTTCCGCAGTTAATGTAGCGTCATCGGACTGGAACTTAACTTGCTCTATGGATAGCAAGGTGTTCTCAATCTTTGCCCTGCGACCTTCCACATACCACTCTACCCCATTTTTACCAAAGACCTTAACGCTTATTCCTTCCAAAATACCTATTTCTCCACTTTTGGAAGGTATGTGCTGATAGTCTTTTATCCAAAGATTTGCCAGATAGGACAAAAAAATTAAAGTAAGGGAGAGCAAAACAATTTTTATCAAGCGAAATCCTCCAGTAGTTTTTTAAGCTCTCCTCTCACACTTAATATTAACTCTGCTATTTCTCTAACTGCCCCCTCTCCACCTTTCTTTTTTGATACGTAAAGCGCATACCTTTTTACCAACTCTGGCGCATCCTTTACAGTAGCTGGAAAACCAACTGCTTTTAAAACGGGAATATCCAAATAATCGTCGCCTACAAACCCTACCTCTTTTGGCTTTAAGCCCTTTCTTTGCAACACTTCTTCCAACACCTTAAGCTTATCGTTTCTTCCCACATGCACCTCGCTTATACCCAATTCTTCCAACCTTCTTACAAGAGCTTTGGATGACCTTCCGGATATAACTCCAACTTCAATACCTGCCTTCTGAAGCAGTTTTATCCCAACCCCATCTCTCACATCAAACACTTTGATCTCTTCCCCATTTTCTGTATAGTAAAGCTTTCCATCCGTTAGCACTCCATCCACGTCAAGAAACAGCAGTTTTAAGTCTTTCAAAATACCTGAAAGTTTTTTAATTTTCATCTGAGGTATATTTTAAATTCATATGGAAGTGAAGCTATAAAGTTACTCCTGTTATTATTTTTTTATACGTTTGGTAAGAAATTAGTAAAGCGTTAAGTTGCCTTATTAGAAATCTTTTTAATTATCCATCCCTTAAGCAAGAAAAGATTTTTTCTTGGAGGGCAGACGTGTAAGGCTGAGGCTGTTCGAAAAATGCCACTTTAGGAAAGTTATGGTATAAAAAATCCTTATGAGAAGAAGCAAGTTACCTTTACCAAACACAAATAAGAACTGTTCAAGCTCACGTAAGGTATTCGGTGGATTTTTCGAACAGCCTCGGCTAACATAGACAGAGCGGGCAAATAATTGTATAATTTTTATCATACCTTTTTCTCGGAGGTAAGGCATGAACCTTTACGAATACGAAGCCTACGAAAAGATATTTAAAAAGTATGGAATTCCCACCCCACGCTACGTATTCACAGACCACATAAACGACCAAGTGGTAGAGTTTATAAACCAATTGGGGGAATGTGTGGTAAAGTCCCAAGTTCTGGTGGGTAAAAGGGGAAAAGCTGGTGCGGTAAAGCTCTGCAAAACACCGCAGGATGGAATAGAGACAGTGGAAGCCCTTTTGAAGTATCCAGTCTACGGGGAAATGCCCGTGGGGGTAATAGTTGCAGAAAAGGCAAACATACTAAAAGAGCTGTATGCATCAATAACCTACTCTACCGAAGTTAGAGCGCCAGTCTTAACTTTGAGCTTGGAAGGGGGAATGGACATAGAAGAAGTTCCGCAGGAAAAGGTTAAAAGCTGGGTCATAGACCCAATAAAGGGCCTATATCCACACATGGTAAGGAACTATCTTTTAGAGCTTGGTTTTCCACAAGAGTTTATGGGTGTTTTAAGAGAGCTTTCTGAGGTAATAACAAATATGTGGAGAGCTTTTTGGGAAGTAGAAGCAAGGCTGTTGGAAATAAATCCATTGGCTATATGTGATGTGGGAGGAAAGCAAAAAGTCTTGGCTTTGGATGCAGTGGTTATAATAGATGACGATGCGTCTGTGCCACCTGCAAAAATATACGGCTTAAGAACCGCACTAAAAAGACCTCCAACCGAAAGGGAAATAGAGGCGTCTCTCATAGACAGAGATGACCACAGAGGAAAGGCGGGCTCTTATGTAGAAATGGATGGAGACATTGCTATGATGACCTTTGGGGGTGGAGGCTCTACTGTTACCATAGAAACAACCTATGCGGTAGGTCTAAGACCCGCTAACTTTACAGACATTGGAGGGAATCCTCCCGCAGAAAAAATGTATAAAATCACCAGGATAATCCTCTCTAAACCCGGCATTAGGGGAGTATTGGTTTGCGGTGGAACTGCAAATAACACGAGGATAGACGTTACTTTGGGTGAAGGTGTAGCAAATGCTATAAGGGACCTTTACAAAGAAGGAAAGCTCAATCCAGATTGGATCTGGGTTGTTAGAAGGAACGGTCCGGAGGCGGAGAAAGGACTGAGAATGTTATACGAAGCTTTTAAAGAATGCGGTGTAAAGGGAGAGATCTACGATTCTACCTTGCCCTTGACAGAAGCACCCATAAGACTAAAGGAGCTTTTGGAAAAGTGCCAAGCTTCCTCTAAGGAAGAGAGGGCTTTAACCGAAGAGCAAGCAAGCGATTTAGGTATTTAAGGAGGTAATAGTATGAGTTGGACCAAAGGAACAGTTTATCTGAACGACAAAAGCAGAATACTGGTGATGGGTATAACCGGTAGGGAAGCTTCGCAGGTAGTTACCGAATCGGAAGCTCTTTATCCCGGCTTTGTTGTTGCAGGTGTAACTCCCGGAAAGGGAGGTTCTCAGGTAGCAGGCAAGCCAGTTTATAACACGGTGAAGGAAGCTTTGGAAAACCATCCGGAGATAAACACAGGCCTTGTTTATGTCCCTCCAACTTCCGTCAAAGATGCGGTAATAGAATTGGTAGATGCTGGAATAAAGCTTATATACATAGTCACAGAGCACGTGCCCATAAGGGATACGGTTTATTTTTATCATTATGCCAAAGAAAGAGGTGTGATCATAGTTGGTCCCACATCCTTGGGTTGCATTGTTCCAAGCATTCCCGCAAGAATAGGTGCCATAGGTGGAAAGAACCCATCCATAGCTTACGCACCCGGTGGATTGGTAATACTGTCAAAGTCTGGTGGGCTTACCACCACAACCGCAGAGATGTTTAAGAGGAGAGGCTGGGGTGTTTATATGGCTTTGGCTCTTGGTGGAGATGTTATCTCCTGCACTACCTTTGCAGATGTTTTGGAAAGGATAGCGGACGACCAAAACGTAAAGGGAGTAATCATCCAAGGAGAGGTAGGAGGCTCTTACGAAGAAAAGGCTGCAGAAACTATACTGAGGTTATACAAGGAAGGAAGATGGAATAAGCCTGTCGCTGCTTTTGTCGCAGGTAGATTTCAAGAAAACTTGGAAGGTGTGTCTTTTGGACATGCGGGTGCCATAGTAGAAAGAGGGAAGGGTAAGGCTACGGACAAGATAAGAATGTTTAACGAGGTTGGAAAGGAAACGGGATTAGTAAAAGTTGCGGAATTTTACCACGATTTGGTCCATTGTATAGAAGAGCTTGGTGTTCCAAGGGACTTTGAAGATACCACTCCCGGCGGTAAAGTAAAACCACTCTATACCACCATAGACGAAGAGACTTGTAAGTTTATAGGTTAAGAGGGGGCCAACGGCCCCCAATTTTTATCTGTAAGAGATCTTTGTTCTTTTTCTTTCCATAAAGCCTTTTCTGAGGGTATAGCCTTCCTTAGGATAAAGACCGTAGAAAAGGTTTTGCACATGATTTCCTTCCACAAAAAAGGACCACCTTTCTAGAAAACTTCCCACTACCAAAGACAGGAAGGCAAACTTTACAAAGTTGTAGTTTATATTCCCAGATATCCACGCATAGAGTAAAAGGAAAAGGGGCACCACAAAGGTGAGGATGTAAGCTATGGGTAAGACGCTGGGGAGAAGCTCCTTTCCTTTTTTGTAGTAAAATTCCTTTGTGCAGTAGTTTTCGGTGGTGGTGCCTGTATCCAAAACTCTTATTGGTCTGTTGTGGGGAAGGTTCAGTGCTTCGTTTATGGTTGGTCTGTCTAAGTAAAATTGTCTGATGTTGAACGCAAGCCTAAATGCAAGTCCCAAAGAAAGAAACAGCACCGCAAGGAACAAAAAGGTGCCCACAAATTCTTTTCTGTAAAAATAGGTCAAGGACAGGAAGGCAGAAGAACCAAGCATTAAATACATGTTCAGATAGTAAAGCACTGTTAAAGAGGTATTCCACTCTGGAACAAACCTGTTGGATGCGTATATCATTGCGGTGGAATAAGCACTTAACCATCCAAGAATGAAGGTTATCACACCAAATAGGTGATACCAAAAGCCTGTTTGATCAAAGAATCTAAGCACAGTAAATATAAAGAGTGTGAATCCGTAGGTTCCGCTAAAGACTGCTTCCCGAGAAAGCCAAGAGGTTCTGAACCTCTTTATTGCTTTCCATGCCCTTAGTTTGTGTCCAAGGTGAAAGCTTGCTCCTATGGCTCCAAGTCCAATAAGAATCAGAGATATTATGTTTGAGATAAGGACCATGTGTTTTGGAAGGCCAGTCTGCTTTCCAAAAAGCGTGAGAAACTCCATAAAGTAAGTAAAGGTAAAAAGACCTATGGACGTTCCTGCGGTAAGGAAGAAAAAGATCAGAGATAGGGCTGGATGCATCTTTTAACCTCCTTTGTAGTGTCTTCTTAGCACTTCAAGGAACATAGGATTTTCGGGCTTTAACAGGTGTTCATCTATGTGAATTTTAGTTTCCGTTCTTGGCAGGTAATGATTAGCTGGATTGGTTCCCATGTCTGGAAACAATACAAAGCCATTCCTTTCTTTGATCATTTTGTAAGCTTCGCTGTTGGGGTCTTCTATATCACCAAAGAACCTTGCCTTTGCGGGACAAGTCAAAACGCATGCGGGTTTTCTGTGCTCTGGTGGTAGTGATTCATCGTATATTCTGTCTATACAAAGGGTGCATTTTTTCATCACTTTATCCGCTTCGTCAAACTCTCTACAGCCGTAGGGACAAGCCCAAGAGCAGAGCTTACATCCTATGCAGTCATCGTAATTTACCAGCACTATACCATCCTGTTCCCTCTTATAACTTGCACCGGTGGGGCATACAGGCACACAGGGCGCATTCTGACAGTGAAGACAGGATTTGGGAAGATGGAAAACCTGAGTGTCTGGAAACTCTCCCACTTCATAAGTCATTATCCTGTTATACCATACCCCTTCGGGATTTCTTCCATACGGATCAAAGTCCGAAAGGGGTCCAAAAGACGCCTGTGTGTTCCATTCTTTGCAGTTTGTAGCACAAGCATGACAGCCCACACAGGTGTTTAGGTCTATCACCAAAGCATACTGTGGCATGATCAAACCTCCTCAAAGAGTTCCTTAAGGTCTATTTCTAAGCCAAGAAGCTCGGACCTGACTTTTCCATCTTTTTTAGCCTGAGAAGTGAGTTTAAACCCTTCCTCTGAGTTTGAGTATATTTCAAAGGTTTTTCTTTTTGGATCCACTATCCAGTATTCCTTTACACCTACCCTTTCATAAACATCTTTTTTCTCCGTAAGGTCATAATAGGCAGTGGAAGGAGAAAGAATCTCCACCACCACATCGGGCGCTCCAAATATGCCCCTTTCTTCTACCTTTGCTTTGCTGTCTTTTAAAACTACCACTAAATCTGGCTGATAAGCATTCTCTTCGTCAAGATAAACATCTATGGGAGACAGAATAACTTGGGCGTCTTTTAGTCTTGTCCTAAGGATGATAAAAAGGTTTCCTAAGGTATTTTGATGACTATATCCTGGTGCAGGGCTCATAACAAGTTCTCCCTCAATTAGTTGATAAGGTGCCCCTTCTGGGAGTTCCATGTAGTCTTTTACTGTTTTCTTTGTTCCTATCATGGTTTATACCTTAAAACCTCTACCCATCTTTCCTTTATATAATCTAATGGTTCTATTTCAAACTGTGGATAAGTTTCTGGCGTTTGATCCTCTGCTTTATAGACCTTTACCTTTGTGTCAAACCACGCCAAGTGTCCAGTTATTGGGTCTCCATAATAGATCTCCCTTCCTCCAATGTTGATGCTGTGAGGTATCACATGGTTCAGCAGAAAGCCTTGATGACCTTCTTCTGCCTCTGGCTTTAAACCCCAAGCACCTTTCATTTTACCTATGGCGTTCCAGGTCCAAACTGAATTGGGTTCTGTGGTGTTTGTTAGGAATACTTGACACTTAACCTTTCCTATTCTTGACTCAACCCATACCCAATCTAAGTGTTTTATACCGAGTTTTTCTGCGGTCTTTGGATTCATGTAAAGGTAATTTCTTGTGGATATCTGTCTTAACCATGCATTTTGAGAGTCCCAAGAGTGATACATCCACTGGGGCCTTTGGGTAAAGGCATAAAGTGGATAGTCTTTTCCGGAAACTTCTTCTTCAAAGGGCGGATACCAGAAAGGAAGGGGATCAAAGTATTTAATAAGTCTTTCTCTGAGGATTGGGTCGTTCGGTGGTTGATTTTTACCTTCCCAAAGTCCCTGACCTGCAAGTCTAAAGGTTTGAAGGGATTCAAGGTAAAAGTTAAACACTATTGGGGCTACCTTCTTTAGGAAACCAACACCAACCGCCCATTCCTGGTAGTCCTTATTTACGTGTCTGTAATATCTCATGTTGTCCGGAAGTTTGTAGTAGAAAAATCCCTTGTTTTTGATGTACATTTCCAATTGCTTAGGGTTGGGCTCTCCTACAAAGTGTTTGTCTCCGTTTTTACCCCTCCATCCCGCAAGGGCACCCACACCCGGTCTTATCTGCCAATTTATAAGAAAATCCTTAAAGTCCTTGTATTTTCTTGAACCGTCTGGATTTACAAAGCCGGGAAGTTTCAGCCTTGAGCCAAGTTCTACCATTATATCCCCCCAACCCATCACATCGTAGCCGTTTTGTTTGGGATCTACGATGGGGTGTCTCAGCGCATCTACTGGACCATCTACTGCAGAAGGTGGTCTGTCAAGCAAAGACAACGCAAACCACTGCTCAAGGTATGTAGCATCTGGCAAGACTAAATCCGAATAAGCAACCTGTTCGCTGTAGAAAGCATCTATGGTAATGATCTTTGGTATTATGTAGTTGCCCGCAGGGTCTGTGGCAGTCAGGGCTTCTATGATGTAAGGAATGTTCTGGGACGAGTTCCAAGCCATGTTTGCCATGTAGATCATCAAAACTTCTATTCCGTAAGGGTTTTGCTGATAGGCTGCAGGGATCACGTTTTGAATTAGTCCGTGAGCTGTCATTGGGAACCACCAGCTGTAAGCCCAGTCTATTCTTACTGGGTTTCCTTTTTCATCCACCAAGAGATCGTCCGGGTTTTGAACATAACCAAGGTGAGGTCCAGGATAGATTTCTCCGTACTTTATCTCGTCTGGCCTTGTAATCTTGTAAGGTTTGGGAAGATCTTCTATGTGTTTTGGATAGGGGGGCTTATTGAGAAATCCTCCGGGCACATCCACCACGCCCAACATCATCATAAGCAAGAAAACAGCCCTTGCGGTCTGAAAGCCATTGCTGTGGGAAGCTATACCCCTCATAATGTGGAAGGATACTGGCCTTCCAACAACCTTTTTGTGCTTTCTTCCCCAAACGTCGGTCCATTCAATGGGAAGTTCTATAGGATGATACAACGCTATTGTGCCCATCTCTTTGGCTATACGCTCTATGTCCTTTGCAGGAATGCCTGTTATCTTTTCCACCTTTTCTGGCGAATAATCTTTTACAAGTCTTTCTGCGAATATGTCAAAGGCTGGTCTTACAGTATATCCCTCTGGTGTTTTGAACTCTCCGATGAAAGCTGGATCCAAATCGTCTGGCACTATCCTATCCGCAGGCTTAAAGCTCTGACTTTTCTTGTCAAAAACCATAGGTTTTCCTTCTTGGTTTCTGTAAAAGAGTCCATCCTTTGAGGTTCCTGGTGCTTGAATTACAAGCCAGCTTGCGTTGGTGTATTCTTTAAGAAACTCCCAATTCACCAAGTTATACTTAAACAGCACGTGCATTAAACCAAGGAAAAATGCTCCATCTGTGCCAGGTTTTATTGGGATCCACTCGTCTGCTATCGCACCATAGCCCCATCTTACAGGATTGACGACTACAAATTTCCCACCCTTGCGCTTCATCTCCTGAATGCCAAGCTTAAACGGATTGGAAGAGTGGTCTTCTGCCACACCCACGAGCATAAAGTATTTAGTGTTTTCAAAATCTGCTTCTCCAAATTCCCAAAAGGAACCACCTATGGAGTAAAGACCTGCGGCGGCGATATTTACAGAGCAAAATCCACCGTGAGCTGCCCAATTTACAGTTCCCAACTGGCTTGCAAACCAGCTGTTTATCTGTTGCATTTGATCCCTTCCGGTAAAGAAGGCTATCTTGTATGGTCCTTTTTTACGAGCTTCCTCTAACCACTGCACTGCTATTTGCAGCGCCTCTTCCCACTCTATTTCCTTGAACTTACCAGAACCTCTTGGACCTACCCTAAGCAGAGGCTTTCTGAGCCTTGCAGGACTGTATTCTTTCATAATACCAGAAGAACCTTTTGCACACAAAACACCTTTGTTAGTAGGATGCGCATCGTTCCCCTTTATGTAAGTAACTTTGTTGTTTCTGATATATACCTCTATCCCACACCTGCAGGCACACATATAACAAGTGCTGTACGCTTTTCTGTCATAAAAGCTTCCACCTACATCCATGGGAAAACCTCCTGCTATTAAAAAGTTTAAAAATTTTCTATCGTTTTCAATTTCAACTTTCTTATACAATCATAAGCTTATCTTATGGAGAAGATAAGCAAAACTTATAAGAAGTTCGGAAAACAGAGAAAAACTTTTTTGCACAACTTCTTGCCTTTATAGGAGTGCTGTTAGCTTTCGTGTTTTAAATTTTTCCAAGGTCTTTTAGGAAATGCAAAACAGCAAAAAACCAAAGCTTGGCTATTTGCCAATCTATTGCGTAGTAATTGTCGCAGATAGTGTGCCTAATAGGTAGTGGATGGGAGCTTAAGAAAAGCGTTTTTAGTCCAGCCATTTTGAAGGGTATGTGGTCGCTTTTTGCGGATGGGACCGCTTTGAGTTCAACTTCTAAACCTACCTGCCTTGCTATGCGGTAGAAACGCTCAGACAACTCATGATCGTTGTATCCACCACTATCTCTGTATATAACCACCGGACTGTTCCATCCTATGCCATCTAAGTTAATGCAATAATATGCATGTTTTAGTCCCTTGCTTACATGGTGCTTTGCACCTTCTAAACCTATTTCCTCACAATCGGTAATCAGAAACCTAAGTTTGAAAGGAAGTCTAAAGTCCTTCTTCAACTCTTGGTAGAGATAAGGTAGGATGAAAGATGCCAATCCGTTGTCTACCGCTCCGCAAGTTTCTGGCTTTGTATCCATATGAGCTATCACATAAACCACAGGACCTTTTCCCAACTCAAACACTATGTTGCTACACCTAAGCTCTTCTTCTTTGCTTTCCACATAAAGCCTGACGTAAAAGTCCTTTACTTTTGGAAGCTCGCTCCTTTTAATAGAAACTACCGCTAAATCTTCATGCACCGCACCGTAGAATATTTGGTCTAAACTGCCAAGATAACAAACCAAAGCTTTTACATTTTTGTTCTTTAAAAGCTCAAAGTTTACGCTCTTTGCTTCCTGAAGGGCTATGTCCCCTTCTATAAAATCTTCCTTTACGTATCCTTCAAAGGTTCCGCTCAAACTTCCAACAAAGGGAAAAGCTTTAACAAAATTTCCATTTGTTTCTAAATAAGCTCTAACCGGCACACGCTTTTTTACTGAAAAACGTTCTTCCACAAAAGGAATAGCCTTTTCTCTAAGAATGGTCTTTATAATTTCCTTTGCTTTTTTGTGTTCCTTTGTGCCAGGAAACCTGCTTAGGGTTAGATACTCGTAAGCTCTTAATCTTAATTCTTCGTATATTTCACTTTTCATAAACTGGCGTAAGCCAAACTTTGTATCTTTCCATCCTACCACTCACAGCCTTAAAATAAAGTTCCTGCAGTTCTTTTGTGATGGGTCCCACTTCCCCTCCATTTATTTTTCTGTTGTCTACCTCAATCACCGGTGTTATCTCAGCGGCGGTTCCTGTTAGAAAAATTTCATCTGCTATATAAAGCTCACTCCTTGCTACGGGTCTTTCTTCAACTTCTAACATCAGCTCATTCTTTGCAAGCTTTATGACCGCAGATCTTGTTATGCCCTCCAATATGTGCTCTGAGTAAGAAGGGGTTATAAGTTTTCTACCTCTCAGTATAAATATGTTTTCTCCCGAACCTTCTGCTACAAAACCGTTCTGATTTAACATTATCGCCTCGTCATATCCAGATAGGAGAGCTTCAGTTTTAGCCAACGCACTGTTTACATAAGCACCTGCTACCTTCCACCTTGAAGGGATAGAGTTGTCGTCGTTCCTACGCCAAGAAGAAACCTTTACCCTAATTCCCTTGGAAGTGTCCAAATATCTACCAAACTTGTAAATGTATATGGCAACAGTGGGGGTAAAGCCGACAAGCTTTGGAGTTAGAGCAAGGTCTTTGAAGTAAGCTATAGGTCTTATATAAACATCCTCCCTTACTTCGCTTTTTCTTAGAATTTCCTTTGTAATATCCACTAAATCTTCGGCGGAATACTTAAGTTCCATGAACATAGCTCTACAGTTGTTTAAAAGCCTCTGGTAGTGCTCTTTGGCAAATAGGATGTATAGTTGTTCTTCCTCTTCATTCCAATAAGCCCTTATACCCTCAAAAACTGCGGTGCCATAATGAAAAGAGTTGGTCTTTATACTTATCTTTGCCTCTTCTACTGGCACTATTTTGTCTTCAAAGAAGGCGTATTCCATAGGTAAAGTATTATACCCCAATCTATTGAAGTTTCTGACTTTTGCTTAGACCTTCTTCCTTTTGGCTTTTAACCTTTCCTTTAAAGTCTTCCTTCTTGGCCCTTTTTCGTCCTTTTTGCCTTCTACCCCACTGAAAATGGCAGATTTAAGCAGTTTTTCCCTTTCCTCCTCTTCCCTTTTTACCTCCTCTTCCACCTCTTCTTGAGAAGCAACCTGAACCTTAATCAAATCTTCAAGTACCTTTTCCTTTAGGTTATACAGCATGTTTTCAAAGAGCAAGAAAGCTTCCTTTTTGTATTCCACCAACGGATCCTTTGCAGCATATCCCCTCAGGTATATACCCTCCCTTAGTCTGTCAAGTATATGAAGGTGTTCCCTCCATAGCTGGTCAAGGTTGGACAGTGCAATCACCTTAAAGATCTCTCTAAAAAGAGTATCTCCCCACACCTTTTTCTTTTCTTCCAGTATGCTGAGTATTTCAGCGCTTAGCTTTTCCACAAGCTCTTCTTTGTCTCTAACCTTTGGAATGTCTATTTTTCTTCCAGTTAGTTCATTTAAATAATCTTCCAAGGGCTTTAACTCCCAAAGTTCAGGATCCTCTTCAGGCAATAGCTGTGTAACCTTTTGATTAAGCACATCCTTTACAAACTCCTCCAAGTATTCTTCTAAGTCCTTGCCTTCCAAAATATCCCTTCTTAATCCATAAACAGTTTGCCTTTGCACATTTACTACGTTGTCGTATTCTAAAAGTCTCTTCCTTATTTGGAAATTCTGGGCTTCTATCCTTTTCTGTGCATTTTCGATAGCCTTCGTTACCATTCTGCTTTCTATGGGTTCCCCTTCGGGGATCTTCAAAAGCTCCATCATCTTCTTTACCTTGTCTCCACCAAATAGCCTCAGAAGGTCATCCTCAAGGGAAAGAATAAATCTGGATTCACCTGGGTCGCCTTGCCTACCAGCTCTACCCCTCAGCTGGTTGTCTATCCTCCTTGATTCGTGCCTTTCCGTTCCTATAACTAATAGACCACCAAGTTCAATTACCTTTTTCTTTTCCTCTTCAGTTATTCTGTATGCTTCTTGCAGAGCGGACTTCCACTCTTCCTGAGTAGCCTCCTCCGGAATTTTACCCTTTTTTCTCAGAATTTCCTTAGCTAAATACTCCGGATTTCCACCAAGCAGTATGTCCGTACCTCTACCTGCCATGTTGGTGGATATGGTAACAGCTCCAAGCCTTCCCGCCTGAGCAATTATCTCTGCCTCCTTTTCGTGATGTTTTGCGTTAAGCACGTTATGAGGTATGCCTCTTTCTTTCAAAAGTTTAGAAAGATGCTCTGAGTCTTCTATGGATATTGTGCCTACTAAGATGGGTCTTCCTCTGCTGTGCTCTTTTTCTATCTGTTTTACCACCTCCTCCCACTTTTCCTTTTTGGTCTTAAAGACCATATCTGGCAAGTCTTTCCTGCGCATGGGCTTGTGAGTTGGAACCACAACCACATCAAGCCCATATATTTCTTTAAACTCTAAAGCTTCAGTTTCTGCTGTTCCAGTCATACCAGCCAACTTTTGGTAAAGCCTAAAGTAGTTCTGAAAAGTTATGCTTGCCAAAGTTTGATTCTCTTGCTGTATGGGCACACCCTCCTTGACCTCTATAGCCTGATGCAATCCGTCGGACCATCTTCTACCAGGTAAAACCCTACCCGTAAATTCGTCCACTATTAGCACCTCTCCATCCTTTACTATGTAATGCACATCCCTTTTAAACAGCTCGTGAGCTTTTAAGGATTGATAAATAGCGTGCAGTAGGTCTATGTATTTAATGTCATAAAGGTTTTCAATTCCCAAAAACTCCTCAAGCTTTTTTATACCTTCTTCCTTTAGCTGAACAGTCCTATTTTTTTCATCTACCGTGTAGTCTTCTCCAGCTTTTAACCTTCTCACCGCTTGGTCTGCCTTGTAGTAAATGGAAGTATCCATCTGGGATGGCCCCGATATTATCAGCGGGACCCTTGCCTCGTCTATGAGTATAGAATCCACCTCGTCTATTATGGCATAGTGATGTCCCTTTACTTGAACTATATCATCCAAAGAAAAGCTCATGTTGTCTCTTAGATAGTCAAAGCCAAACTCGTTGTTTGTGCCGTAAGTTATGTGGGCTTGGTATGCGCTTCTTCTATCGCAAGAAACCAACTTGGTAAAAAACGCCTTTTTTGCTTCCACGTTTATTTTTTCTGAAGGAAGTATTTCTTCAAAGTATCCCTTAGGCCATACTCTAAGGTCTTCTTCTACCGCTTTTTTGAACAAATCTTCATCCACCCACTCCACCCTGTAGGAACTATAATCTGAGTTTATTACACCCACCTCCAAGCCCAAGAACCTGTATATGGGACCCATCCACTGTGCGTCTCTTCTTGCCAAGTAATCGTTGACAGTCACCACATGCACTCCTCTGTCCGTTAGGGCATTTACGTAAGCAGCTGAAGTAGCTACCAAGGTTTTCCCTTCCCCTGTCTTCATCTCTGCAATTTTACCCTCATGTAAAACAAGACCACCAATGAGCTGAACGTCAAAGAACCTAAGCCCTATGGTCCTTTTCCCCGCCTCCTTAACCAAAGCAAAGGCAAGGATAACCTCTTCCGTAATCCTACCCTTGCTGATCTCATCCTTTAAGCTTTCCTCTTGGGAAATTTTTTGGAATAATTCTTTTGAAATAGCAATAACTTCTTTGTTTGTAAGTTCATCCAATTCCTTCTCTTTTTGATTTATTTTCTCAACAACCTTTCTAAGGCGCTTTATTTCACGCTCGTTCTTTGTCCCTATGATTTTTTTCAAAAGCCATTCTATCATAAGATAAAAGTATAAAGAAATTTCTATCCAGTATATTCGGATTTATCATAATAATTATCGGAGGTGCATAGAATATGCCTGAAGCAAAAAGTAAATTGAGCAAACCACAAAAGGCTGCCATACTGTTAATGGCACTCCCGCCTCAGGTAGCAGTTGAAGTTATGAAAGAACTAAAGGATGAGGAAATACAAGAGATCCTCGTTTACGCTTCAAACTTAGAAGGGATTACTTTAAAGGACATAGAGGAGATAGGCAAGGAATTTATAGAAGAATACAAAGCAACATCCTTCATAACCCCAGATATGGAAGCTCTATTGGAATTTGCAAGAAAAGTATTACCTCCAGAAAAATTTGCGAAAATATACGAGTTTTTAAGCAGTTCAACGCTTATAAAAAGTTTTCAGGAATTGGAAAGGGTGGATGAACGCTTTCTTGCCAATCTTTTGAGAAATGAACATCCACAAACCATAGCTGTGGTTCTTTCTCAGCTTTCCGCTGGAAAATCAGCGGAGGTACTAAAGCTTTTACCAGACAGCTTGAAAGTGGAAGTAACAAAGAGAATGGCAACCCTTGAAAACATATCCCCCGAATTAATGGGTGAATTGATAGAAGTTTTAGCAGAAGAGATTAAAAGTATGGGAATAAGCGGTATTATGCAAAAGATGGAAGGTGTTCCCCTTGTAGCTAACATCCTCAACGCGCTTGATAGAAACACAGCAAACAGTATTCTACTAAAGTTGGAACAAGAAGATCCATATTTAGCAGAAAAGATAAGGGAAAAAATGTTTACCTTTGAAGACATAAGGAAGTTAGACAACAAAGCCATAGTGGAAATCTTAAAAGCTGTTGATAAGAACGTGCTTATGATAGCCCTTAAGGGTGCTCCAGAGGATATAAAGGAAAAATTCCTGTCAAACATGTCTAAGAAAGCTGCTGAGATAATGAAAGAAGATATGGAAGCTATGGGACCTGTTAGGGTTAGTGAGGTAGAGAAGGCTCAAAAAGAGGTCATAAGAGTAATCAAAAACTTGGCAGACCAAGGCATAATAGATTTGACCAGTGGAGAATACTATGCCTGATTTCTTTAAACCTATACACTCTCCTGCGCTTTCGGAACCTGTCCAAGAGGAAAAACAGCGTGAAGAAAGCACAGATCTGCTTAGAGAAGTTGAAGCTTTGAAGGACGCTTTGATCTCTATGGAGAAAAAACTGCAGGAGTGCTTAAAAACAAAGGAAGAGTTAAGATCCCTTAACTCTAAATTGGAAGAAGAAAAAAATTCTTTACTGGTTAAAAACAAGGAGTTGGAAGACTTAGTAAATGATTTAAGTCTCTCTAAAGAAACTTTTGAAAAGCTCATTCAAGAATTTTCACACCATCTTTCAAAAATTGAAGAGCGCATAAAGGAAGAGCTAAAAGAATTAGCAATACGAATAGCCAGAAAGCTTTATTTGACTGACAAACTTCCAAAGGAAGAGGTAATCTTAAAGGCCTTAGAAAAAGCTCTTGACAATAGTAATCTAATTGGAGGTATGGTACGGATATTTTTAAATCCAAAAGATTACCCTTTTGTGGAGCAGTTGATTAACAAGCTTGAAATGGGCAATGTGAAAATTGAACTAATTAAGAAAAGCGATATCAACAGAGGAGATTTTCTAATGGAAACTCCCAACTTTTGGATAGAGAGGGAGCTGGATAGTATTTTGAAGGAAATAGAAGAGGAGCTATGAAAGGTATATATAGGATATACGGGAAGGTTCTAAAGGTTAGCGGTATTCATTTAGAAGCTACTGCGCCAGAAGGAGCTGTGGGCAATCATGTCATTATAAAAACAGACAACGGTGACGTGGATGGAGAGGTGATAGGTTTTCATGAAAACAGGTATCTTATTATGCCTTTTGGAAGTTTGTCAGGAGTAAAGGTGGGGGATAGAGTATGGATAAAGGGAGAAGGGGTATCTACTGTGGTTGGAGAGCAAGCCCTTGGACAGCTGTTGAACCCTTTGGGTAGAAGAATTGCGGATGGAAAACCTATATCCGGAGAGAGAAGACCGATAGAGCTTAAAGATATAAATCCTTTGCACAGACGTAGGATAAAAGAGGTGTTTGATACAGGCGTAAGAACTATAAACGCACTCTTCACCTTAGGTAAGGGACAAAAGGTAGGCGTATTTGCAGGAGCTGGTGTGGGAAAAACCACTTTGTTGGGGATGATCACAAAGTTCAGTAAAGCGGATGTGGTAGTGCTTGGTTTGATAGGCGAAAGAGGTAGAGAAGTTAGAGAATTCGTAGAGGACATTTTAGGGGAGGCAATAGCAAGAAGTGTAGTTATAGTTACAACAGCAGATCAGGCGCCTATAATGAAAGTAAAAGGTGCTATCAGTGCATTGGTCCATGCAAGGTATTTTGCCGAAAAGGGCTATGACGTGCTCTTGGTGTTGGACTCTCTAACTCGTTTTGCCATGGCTCAGAGAGAGGTTGGGCTTTCCGCTGGAGAACCCCCCACTTTAAAGGGCTATACACCTTCTGTCTTCTACCTTCTATCCAGGATAGTAGAAAGTTGTGGAGCCTTTCAAAACGGTAGCATAACGGGAATATTCAGCGTTTTGGTTGAAGGGGATGATATAAGCCTTGATCCTGTGGCGGATGCCCTTATGGGCATGCTTGACGGTCATATTATCCTCTCAAGAAAACTTGCCAACGCAGGTTTATTCCCCGCCATAGACCCAGTAAAAAGCTTAAGCAGGTTAATGCCACAAATAGTCCAGCAGGACCACATGCGAGTTGCTCTTCAGATTAAGGAAATCCTAAGTGCTTACGAATCTGTTGAAGAACTGGTGAATTTAGGTTTATACACTCAGGGCACTAACCCGTTGGTGGATAAAGTTATAAAACACGAAAGGGCAATAAAGGACTTTTTCAGGCAAGATTACAAAACCTCCGTAGATTTTGAAAGTAGCGTTTCAAGCCTTATGGAATTGTTCAGAAAGTTAATGGAATAGAATATTACCTATCAACTTTGGTCTTTGCTATGTTGGCCTCGTCCGACAGAGGGAATTCTCTTAGGATTTTTTCGTAGTATTCCTTAGCTTTAGCTGTGTCTCCGGAGTTTTCGTAGATCCTGGCAAGCTGTAGGTAAGCAGAGGGTAATTTGTTGCAATCTACCAGCTCACCTCTTTTACATTTTTCCTCCAACGTTCTCCAAACAGCCTCCGCCCTCTTTATGTCTCCAAGATCCCTGTAGACCACACCCAGCCAAAGGTAGGCATTGTCTGTTAGGGGTGTTTGGGGATTATTTTTAATAAACTCTATGAACTTATCCTTTGCCTGATTTAACTGTCTGAGGTTGTAAAGGTTAAGCGCCTCTTGATATTCTTTTTCGTAGTCCTTTGGAGCGCTGTCCTTTGCTAACTGCTCGCCAGTTTTTAGTTCTTCAGTGGCTCTGCGGTGATGGATTTCTCCTCCGGTCTTTGTTTCTTCAAGCTCTAACCTCAAACTTGCCAAATTCTGAGACAGCGCATCTACTCTTTCCTCTATCTTTATCTGTTGAGCTTCAATCTTTCTTTGTTGTTCTTCCAGTTGGGTTATGCGTTTGTTTATCTGAGAAAGCTTGAAGTTTAACTCTTCTTGCGTCACTCCACCACAGGAGGATATAAGAAAAGCTAAAAGGAACAGCTTCCTTACCATTGGTTTTTATTTTAAACTATTCTGGCATGTTTGAAGAGTTTTTAGCCTTTAGGTTCAAAGATGGTAAGCTTCAACCTATTGCCCACCCTCACATACCGGACTTTGAAAGTCTGCTGTGTATAGAAAGACAAAAGGAACAATTAAGAAGAAATACAATGCAGTTTGTGATGAGCTATCCCGCAAACGACGTCTTGTTATGGGGTGATAGAGGAACTGGGAAGTCCTCTCTCGTAAAATCCATGCTTGGACTGTTTGGAAACAAAGGTTTAAGGCTAATTCAAGTTTATAAAGCCCAGCTGGAACATATATCAGACCTTTATGAAGTTCTAAGGGATAGCAAAAAGTGGTTCATACTCTTTTTTGATGACCTTTCTTTTGAGCCAGAAGAAGATGAGTATAGACTGCTAAAGTCCCTTTTGGATGGAGACTTAGAGGAAAGGCCACAAAATGTGCTTGTGTATGCAACATCCAATAGAAAACACATAGTCGCAGACAGAGAAAAACAAGGAAGGTTTCCAGAAGAGGATTACAGAGAGGTAACATCCCTTGTCGAAAGGTTTGGAATAAGATTGGGCTTTTATGCCTTTGACAAGAGCCAATACTTAGAAATAGTGAAGTTTTACGCTAAAAAGCGTGGAATAGATATATCAGATCTTGAAGAGAAAGCCCTTCTGTGGGCTACAGAAAGGGGTAGTTTTTCTGGCAGAACAGCCTATCAGTTTATAAAAGACTTAGAAGGGTTATTAAAACTTAGCCAAACCTTCCGGTAATGTAGTCTTCCGTAAGTTTTTTATCTGGTTTTGTAAATATCTTTTCTGTAGGTCCAAATTCTATCAGTTCGCCCAAATACATAAAAGCGGTAAAGTCAGAAATCCTTGCTGCCTGTTGCATATTGTGAGTGACGATAAGTATGGTAGTTCTTTTCTTTAGTTCCACTATAAGCTCCTCTATCTTTGCGGTGGATATAGGGTCAAGGGCAGAGGTAGGCTCGTCAAAAAGAAGCACTTCTGGTTGAACCGCTATTGCTCTTGCTATACACAGTCTTTGCTGTTGGCCACCAGACAAAGAATAGGCGTTGTCATGAAGGCGGTCTTTTACCTCATCCCAAAGCCACGCAGCCTTTAACGCCTCTTCTACCCGTTCGCTAAGCTCAGTTTTGTTTTTTATACCCCTTATACGAAGTCCATAGGCTACGTTTTCAAAGATAGATTTTGGGAAAGGGTTTGGCTTCTGGAAAACCATACCTATGCGCATTCTAACTTTTAAGGGATCAACCTTTTTGTCTATTAGGTTAATGCCTTCGGGATAGAGTATAGCTTCTCCGGTGTAGGTTATGTCAGGATAAAGGTCGTGCATTCTGTTTAGCACTCTCAAAAGGGTAGTTTTTCCACAGCCAGAGGGTCCTATTATGGCAATTACCTTGTTTTCATAAACTGGAAAGCTAACCTCTTTCACCGCCTGGTTTTTCCCATAAAAGACGGATACCTTTCTAAGGTCCAGCTTTACGTTGTTCATGTAGAGCCTCCTCACCACGCATATCTTTTTCTGAACTTAAACCTAAGATAGAAAGCCAAAGCGTTGAAGAGAAAGGCTAAGACCAAAAGCACAAAACCTGCAGCAGCGGCGTTTGTATGAAAACCAGCCTGCGGTCTTGAAACCCAGTTAAACATCTGGATGGGAAGAACTGTAAAGGGAGATTTTAACATACCTATAAAGTCTTCCCAAGGTTCTGGGGGTAAAAAGGCTATAAAGGTCAACGCTCCTATGGTAATGAGGGGTGCAGTTTCTCCTATAGCTCTGCTTATGGATATGATCACACCTGTGAGAATTCCGCCGAGGGAGTAGGGTATTATGTGGTGAAAAAGTGTTTCCCATTTGGTTGCACCAAGCGCATAGGCCGCTTCCCTTATGGACCTGGGGATCCTCCTAATGGATTCTCTTGTAGCTACCACTATAACCGGCACCATCAAAAGCCCCAAGGTTAAACCAGCGGTAAGTATGCTTTCTCCTAAGTTAAACCTATAGACAAAAATGCTTAAAGCCAAAAGCCCATAAACTATAGAAGGCACCGCCGCAAGGTTTGATATGTTTGCCTCTATTATTCTAGCTATCTTACTTTCTCTGTCTGCATATTCCTCAAGGTATATGCCTGCAGGGACTCCTATAAGCACGCTCCAGAAGATGGCACCAAGCATAACGTAAACTGTGCCTACCCAAGCGGAGAGTATGCCTGCCTGTTCGGGAAACCGGGATGGAAAAGAGGTGTAAAAGGAAGGATCTATTATACGAGACCATCCATGAATAAGAAGGGCAAGGGTAATGCTAAACAAAAACAGTATAGAAATTAAGGACAGGATCAGACCAATGGCAGAAAAAACTTTCTCTTTCATTTTAATACCCCTTCACCTTGCTTTTGAAGTGGACCGCCAAAAGGTTGAAAATAAGGGTTATTACAAAGAGGGATATGCCTGCGGCAAATATAGACAAGTATTCAAAGGAGTTAAAGGGAAGGTCTCCGAGGGCTACTTGAACTATGTATCCGGTTATGGTTTGGATGGGCTCAAGGGGGTTTAAAGTTAAATTGGGATACATACCCGCAGCAACCGCAACCACCATAGTTTCGCCCAACGCTCTGGATATACCAAGCAAATAAGCGGATAAAACTCCAGATTTGGCAGCAGGGAGAACTACTTTAAGAAAAGTTGTCACCTTGTCTGCACCAAGGGCATAGCTTGCCTCTCTCAAATAGGCTGGAACTCCCTTAAAGGCATCCTCCACCATAGAGGCAGTAAAAGGTAGGATCATAAAACCAAGAACTATGCCAGGAGACAAAGCATTCATCCCTTCCATCTCTATGCCAAAGTAGGAAAAAAGCCTTTGAAGGGCTGGAGTTACCACCAAAAGGGCAAAGTAACCATAGACTACGGTAGGCACCGCTTCCATAAAGTCAAGCAAAGGTTTTATAAACTCTCTGGTTTTAAAGCTGGCAAATTCGCTCAAATAGGCTGCTACTAATAAACCCATAGGTATGCTTATCAAACCAGCTATAAAGGCTATCATAAAGGTTCCATTAAGAAGGGGAAGAATGCCTATTTGTTTGTCGTAAAAAGTAGGGGTCCATTGGGTTTCTGTAAAGAATCTTATAAGGGACTTAGGAAAACCGCCCGCCTCTTCGTGTAAGAAAAACTTAACAGCGTCTAAAACGAGTGCAAGCACTATCAGAAAGGTAACCAGTATGGTTACCAATCCCATTGAGAAAAAGAAAATGTGAAAAACGGTATCAAGTTTTTTCTTTACATTAAGGGGCAATTGTGATAGCATCTTTTAAATTATTTTAAAACAAAGGGGCCTGCTAGACCCCTATAAAGATCATTCCTTTAGCTCTCTTTTTACAAGTTCGTCTATGGTTAGTCCCACTTCTGGCTCACCGCCAAACACAGTTCCCACTTTTCTTTGTTCAACTCTTTTTGCAATTTCTGGATAGAATTTTGATGGCAAAGGTATGTATCCTACTTGCCTGGAGAGTTTTTCTGCGTTCTTTATGTAGAAATCTACGAATTCTTTAACTTCTGGTCTTTCCAAAGCTTTCACATTAACGTATATAAACAATGGTCTGGAAAGTGGTTGATACTTACCACTCCTTACTGTTTCAAGGCTGGGTGCCACACACTCACCAGTTTTGGGATTCTTAATTTGAACAGCCTTTATTTTTCCTTTGTTTTCTTCAACATAAGCTAAACCAAAGTAGCAAAGTGCGCCCCTTTCTCTGGAAGCAAACTGAACTAAGACGTTGTCATCTTCGGAAGCCAAATAATCTCCCCTGCTGGCCTTTGCCTTACCTACTATGGCTTCAGTAAAGTAGTCAAAGGTTCCAGAGTCCGAGCCTGGTCCGCAGAGCTTTATGGGAATATCTGGCCATTTGGGGTCAAGGTCTTTCCACTTGAAAGTTTTTCCTTGGGATTCGGGCTTCCAGATTTCCTTAAGCTGTTCCACGGTCATACACTTTGCCCAATTGTTTCTTGGATTGACAACTACCGCCAAACCATCGTAAGCGATAGGAAGCTCTATATACCTTACTCCGTTCTTTGCACACTCTTGCATCTCCTTCTTGAGTATGGGTCTGGATGCGTTGCTTATGTCTGTTTCTCCTCTGCAGAATTTCTTAAAACCACCACCAGTTCCAGATATACCCACCGTTACCTTCACTGCACCCTTTTTAACCTTTTGAAATTCTTCAGCTACCGCTTCCGTTATAGGATAAACAGTAGAAGAGCCATCAATTTTTATGATGAGCTCTTGGGCCTTTGCATCAGCAAGTATAGCACTGACTGAAAAGACCGCACTCAAAAGAAGAGCCTTTCTCATACTTATGCCTCCCTAAGGTTTTCTGGGAGGGAATTTTACCGACAGATTGTTAAGATTTTGTTAAGAATCTTCTAAACACTTCCCACATGGCTATGGCACCTGCGGAAGACACGTTTAAGGAATTTACCTTTCCAACCATTGGGATGGATAGGACCTTATCCGCCAGCTCAAGCACACTCTTTGACACACCCTCTCCCTCCGAACCTAAGACCAAAGCACAGGGAAGCTCAAAGTTAGACCTTCTTATGTCCTCCCCACCCCTTTCTACCACAATCACACTGCCTCCCATGTTCTTAAAGTCTTCTAAGGCCTTTCTGAGACTGGGAGTTCTGCTGAAAGAGAGATAGAACAATGCACCTGAGGAAGCCTTAACCACCGTCTGGTTAAGAGGAAAACTTCTGTCCTTTGGCATTAGCACACCTACACCCCCAAACACTTCACACGTCCTTATAAGATTTCCCGCATTCTGCGGGTCTGTTATGTGATCCAAGACTAAGAAGAAAGTTTTTCTTTCAAAAGCCATTTTGAAGAGCTGTTGGTAAGGTATAAGAGGCACTGGGCTGATTAGAGCTAATATACCTTGTGTTTTTTTGGTTCCTGCAAGCTCTTCTATTTTTTGTCTTGGCACTCTCTGGATTTTTATTCCCCTTTCTTTGCAGAGCTTAACTACCTGATAGGGAGGATGGCTATCGTGTGCTACAAGGACCTTTTCCACAGGTTTGTTCGCCTTCAAGGCTTCTATCACTGGGTTTTTACCGTAGATTATCATACTCTGTAAGCCTTTGCTTTATAGCCTCTATCAACTGAGTGTAATACCACTCTATCTGTTCAGCTATCTCTATTAATTTTGGAATTTCAGTATTCTTTGCTCTGCTTAAAAGAGTTTCTGTAACTCTTTTAAACTGAAGGCGATACTCTTCCAAGTCTCCCATAAGCTCTTCTTTTGTGTATTCTTCTATGGTTAGCATGTAGCCACGGTATATCATCTTTATGGATATTAGCGTGTGTTCAAGTTCCTTTTCTAAATTGCCTCTATCTGAACCAGCTTTCTGAATATCGCCCATCAGAAATATAATAAACTTTTTTGATGGAAAGTTTTCTTTGGATTTTAAAACGTTTAAAAGCCCACTATTTCTTTGTGTTTCTTTCTCTGCTGGGAATGTTATTAGAATCCTTAAGCACTTCTGGAATAAGCTTGTTGGTGAAAGGTTTGGTAGATAACGGGATGCTCCTTAAAGACTGGCACAGTCTTTTGCTCACCACATCCCTACTGTTTGCTCTTGCTGTAATTCAACAGCTTGGAAACTTTTTAGTTTCCTATTATACAAACGCCTACGCAGAGAGAGAAATAAAGGATTTAAGGGAGAAAATATTCTCAAAGTTTTTGAAATCCTCCTTTCTTTCCGCAAAAGCATACTCCATGGGAGAATACACAACCAGGGTTTTATCAGACCTGAAGATATACAGAGACCTCTTAGTCTCTTCTTTGGTGAAGTTAGCAAGAGACCCCATCACCGCTGTTTTACTCTTTGGTGTGCTCCTTTACAGAGACTGGCAACTGACTACAGCACTTTTACTGCTTTTTCCTTTCTTGGCTCTTTCCGTAAGATACTTTGGAAAGAAAAAAGGAAAACATCTAAGGAGAGTTCAAGAATCACAAGAGCAGTTGATAACCAAGATAGGAGATGTATTCAGAGGTTATGAGAGTATAAGAACCTTTCCTGCAAAGGATCTACTTTTTGGATGGTTCAAAGCAATAAACCAAAAGATTTACAGTGCAAGTATGAAGACTACGCTTTACACTTCTCTAAACTCTGTGTTTAACTACAGTACTGGATATTTGGTAATAACCTTTTTACTCTTTTACGGTGGTCTTAGGGTGCTTGAGGGAGTTCTTTCCTTAGGCGAGTTTATGTCTTACGTTACAGCGTTGGTGTTTATACAAAAGCCAATAATTGAAAGTCAAAAGGGCGTGGTGGAAATTAGGGCAAGTTTGCCGGTGGTGGGTAGAATAAGGGAACTTCTTAACCTTGAAGAGGAAAAGGAAGGAGGTATAGAATTCGTAGGCTTAAAAGAAGGCATAAGAGTAGAAGGGCTAAGTGTGGTAGTCAATGGTAAAACTTTGTTAGAGGGAGTTAGCTTTTCTATAAAAAAAGGAGAAAAAGTAGCAATCATGGGTAGCACAGGAAGTGGAAAGAGCACACTTCTCAGAGCTTTGTGTGGCTTTATGCCATACAAGGGGAAAATACTTTACGATAACTTGGACCTCAAAGAGCTTGATCTGTCCTCTTTGCGGTCCAAAATAGGCTATCTAACTCAAGAAAGCTTTATACTGTCTGGAACGATCAGAGAAAACTTGCTTATAGCCAAGCCGGGCGCTAAGGATGAGGAGCTTTGGAAGGCGCTTCAGTTGTCTGTATGTGATTTTGTCAAAAGCCTTGAAGAGGAAGTAGATGAAGAAAACAGACTTTTGTCAGGTGGAGAAGCTCAAAGGCTTGCGTTAGCGAGGATTTTCCTTAAAGAACCCGAGATATTGCTTTTGGATGAAGCGACTTCTGCCTTAGATGCAAACACAGAAAATACAGTGCTAAAAAACCTCTTTGAAAGCTTTCCAGAAAGCGTTTTCATAGTAGTGGCCCATCGCTTTTCCAATATTCTGGCGTGTGATAGGGCTATTCTTCTCAAGGATGGCCGGGTAGTCTTTGATGGAGATCCAAAGGAAGCGATAGAAATCTTCTTATCAGAACACCTGCAAGTATAAGCCTTTTAGGTAAAGTGTATTGGGCATTTGGAGTATCCAAGGATGATCCAAATCCTGAAAGCTTTCTCCTACAACCCTTACAAGCCTTTTAACGTCCATTGCAGCATCTAAGATAACCTCAAGAAGATGTTCTCTGGTAACATGAAAAGAGCAAGAATATATAGCAAGATATCCACCTGGTTTTACGAGCTTTAAACCTCTAACGCAGAGCTCTTTGTAACCTCTTAGGGCATTTTCTACATGGGCTTTAGTTCTTGCAAAGGACGGTGGATCTATGACTATCACATCAAACTTGCTTCCTTCCTTAGCTAATTTTCTCAGGAAATGGAAGGCATTGCTTTCAACCCACTCAATACCTTCCAAACCATTAAGCTCCGCATTCTTCTTTCCAATGTTTAAAGCTCTTTCTGACATATCTACTGCTACAACCTTTTTTGCTCCTTTTTTGATCATACTAAGGGCAAACCCTCCCGTATGGCAAAAAGCATCTAAGCACACATCCCCCGGCTTTACCAAATCTCTTATCATCTTCCTTGCCTTTCTTTGGTCCAAGTAAAAACCAGTTTTCTGACCTTTTAATACATCCACGTAAAACTCTAAGTCCTCTTCCCAGATCTTTATAAGTTCTGGGACCGCTCCATATAAAGTTTTTTCCTCCTCTTCAAAACCTTCTATATTCATAGCGTAATTGCTTACCTTCTGATATATGCCCTTTGGTTTTAAAAGTTCAACCAAAGACTCCACCACCCAGTTTTTTAGCTTAGTCATGCCATAAGTGGTTATTTCCACAACCACATACTGGTCAAACACATCCACAATAAGCCCCGGTAGCATGTCCGCTTCAGAATGAACCAACCTATATGCGTTACTGTTTATGTTCAAGCTCTTTCTGTACTCAAGGGCAGACAGGATCCTTTGTTTTATCAGATCTTTGTTTATCTCTTCCTTTTCGTCGAAAGAGAGCAGTCTAACAGCTATTTTCGTGTTAGGGTTAATGTAACCGTATCCTAAAAATCTCTTCTTAACATCCAAAACCTTTACAAAGTCCCCAGGTTTTGGCTTCCCTTTAATCTCTAATATCTCTGCGTTGTAAACCCACGGGAAAAACGCCCTTATCTTTTCTTTAGCACTATCTTTTACCTTTACCTCTATCATTAGTATTTTTGCTGGATATAGGATGCATTTCAGAGATTGAGCTTAATAAATATTATACACTTACACATTGGTGAAGGTTATAGCCTGACAGTCATAAGCCTTTGCATGTGCTATGACAAAATTTGTAAGAGTTTCAAGTATTTCTTTCCTTAACTGCTTTATCTTCCTCTCAAGGGCTGAGACTTCAAAGTTTAGTCTATTAGCATAACCTTCCCAAGAACAAGGGATTTTTCAAACAGCTTCAAAAAAATCTTTGTGTTTTATAATTTCCTTGTTATGAAAGAATTTTGGTATTGGGTAGAGGAATACGACAGAGGACTAATAGCGAGCGCCATAGAAGCAGGAGCAAGGGCTATAGTGCTAAACGATCAAGGTAAAGAAGAAGAAGTAAAAAAGCTCGGTAAGGTTTCTATTTTAAGACAGGGGATAGATTTTGAATATGTGCTTATAAAGGGCAAAGAGGATGAAGAAATGGCAGCAAAATATCCACCAAACGTTAAGGTAGTTGTAGAGACCACCGACTGGACTATCATACCCTTAGAAAATCTCATAGCCCAAAGGGAAGAGCTATACGCAGTAGTAAAAAACGAGGAAGAGGCAAAAACAGCCATAAAAATATTAGAAAAGGGGGTAAAAGGTATAGTTCTAAAGAGTAAGGACATAAACACCATAAAGAAGGTTGGAAAGGTTTTGGAGGAAGAGGAAGAAAACCTTCCGTTTGTGGTGGTTAGAATATCAAAGATCCTTCCCTTAGGCTTGGGCGACAGAGTCTGCGTGGATACAACCTCTATACTAAGTAGAGGGGAAGGTATGTTGGTAGGAAACTCCTCCGGTGGCATGTTTTTGGTGCATGCAGAAACAGAAGAGAACCCTTACGTAGCTTCAAGACCATTTAGAGTAAATGCGGGAGCGGTACATATGTATATAAGGACCCCCAACAACAAAACCAAGTATCTGTGCGAGCTAAAGGCAGGGGACGAAGTTATGGTATATGATCACAAAGGAAGGGGAAGGGTAGTTTATGTAGGAAGGGCTAAGGTGGAAAGAAGACCTATGCTTTTGGTTGAGGGCAGATGGGAAAATAAAAAAGTGAGTGCAGTGCTTCAGAATGCAGAAACTATAAGACTTACCAAGCCAGACGGAAATCCTATATCTGTGGCGGAGCTTAAGGAAGGGGATGAAGTTTTGGGATATGTGGAGGAGGCAGGAAGACACTTTGGTATAAAGGTTGAGGAAACAATAATTGAAAAATGATCTTGCTTCTATCATAATCCCCGTCTATAACGGAGAGAGATATATAAGCCAAGCCATAGAAAGCGCTTTATCTCAGACCTATCCCTACAAGGAAATAATCGTAGTAGATGATGCAAGCACAGACCGCACGCCTCAGGTAGTAAAAAGCTATCCAGTTATTTATTACAGAAACGAAAAGAATATGGAAAGGGCATACTCAAGAAACAAAGGAGTGGAGCTTTCTAAAGGTGAGTATTTGTTCTTTTTAGACTACGACGACCTTTGGGAGAAGGACTATGTAGAGTCATCTGTAGAGTTCTAAAAAAAACACGATGTAGTCTATAGTTTTCCCAGAACATTCGTTGATAGCTCGGGTAATGTTAAAAGAGTCTCAAAGAAAAAAATTCCAGGAGATAGCTTGATTTTACTTTTTTCTGGAATGATGGGCTATCCTTCCGCCACTGCCTTCAGGCGGTCTGCCTTTTTAGGATACAAGCACGAATACCTAATGAGGGAAGACTGGGAAATACTACTGAGGGCTTACATAAATGGTCTGAGCATTCACTTTTTGGACAACAAGAGAGTTTTAATTAGAGAACATCCAAAAAGAACGAGTAGAAGTAAAACCTTTCTAAACGCAACCTACAAGGTCTATATAGATTACAAAGATAAAGTGCCAGAAAAGTATCTTCCTTACTTTCTCTTTCACATAGGGGAAACTGCCCTGAGGTTTGGAGAACTAAAGGAAGGCTGGCTTTTGGTGTTAAATTCCATTTACAAAAAACCGTCTATGTTGTTAGACTCAAGAAAAATCCTCAGCATCCTAAAAAGGGGTTTCAGATTTTGGAAGAGATAAATTTAAAGGTAAGGAGGTATGATCATGAAAGTAAAATTGACAAAATTTGATGCTCTCATAGTAGTGGATGTGCAAAAGGATTTTATGCCTGGTGGCGCATTGCCCGTGCCAGAAGGAGACAAAGTGGTAAAACCTTTAAATCAATACATAGAACTTTTTTCAGAAAAAGGACTGCCTGTGTTTTTCACCAGAGATTGGCATCCAAAAGATCATATATCCTTTAAAGGACACGGTGGTGTATGGCCTCCTCACTGTGTGCAAGATACAGAAGGAGCTCAGTTTCATCCAGACCTCATCATACCATCGGATAACAAGTTCATAATATCAAAAGGAACGAGTAGGGACTTTGACGCTTACTCAGGCTTTCAGGGAACAACCCTTGACAGCCTGCTGAAAGAAAGAGGGATAAGGAGAATATTCGTAGGTGGAGTAGCTACAGATTATTGCGTTAAAAATACTGTTCTTGGTGGTATAAACTTAGGATACTTTGCATTCCTACTCTTAGACGCTATAAAAGGAGTAGATGTAAAGCCAGGAGACTCGGAAAAAGCAATAGAAGAAATGTTAAATGCAGGTGCGGTTTGTTTGACTTATCAGGAACTTGAATAATCCCCTTGACTTTTTATAAAAATACGCTAAATTTAATTTATATAAAACCTATTAAGGAGGTGAAGGCTATGAGGAGAGGACTTTTAGTTTGGCGTCCTTTTGAAGAACTTGAAAGAATAAGAAGGGAGTTTGATAGGTTTATGGAGGAGTTCTTCAAGGAAGAGTCTGTTGAAAGGGTCTTTGCACCTGCCTTGGATGTTTATGAGACAGATACGGAAATAGTCGTTAAAGCAGAATTGCCAGGTGTGAAGAAGGAGGATGTGGAAGTACTCGTAAGAGACAACAATCTGATCATCAGAGGAGAAAAGAAGGAAGAGAGGGAAGAAAAGACTGAGACTATCCACAGGGTTGAAAGGGTGTATGGAAAGTTTGAAAGGGTTATAGGGTTGCCAACAGATATAAAGCTGGATGAGGTAAAGGGAGAGTTCAAGGATGGTGTCTTGGAAATAAGACTTCCTAAAGAAAAGTCATCCAGAGAGAAAAAGATAGAAATAACCTAACATACTTTGCCCCCTAAGCGGGGGCTTTCAGAGTGTAGTTTGTAATATTTTTATCCTTATGAAGAAGTTATTGCTTAGTATCTTTGGGATCTTAGGCATTTCCTTAAGTGGCGCTCCCATAAAAGAGGGACAGCAGGCATACAACTTCAAGCTTTACTCTGATCAAGGGAAACTGGTCCGGCTTTCTGACTATAAAGGAAAGGAGCATACGACAAAGCAAGAAAAAGAAGAACAGGAATAACTGACCACTAAAAGCAAAAGACCTTTTAAACTTATTGGCATAATTTTATTATCCTACAGGAGGTTTTTTATGCTTGACTGGGAAAAACTTTTAGAGGATGATTACCTTGAGATAGCAGGTAGGCGCTTTAGGTCCAGATTAATCATTGGGTCTGGAAAGTTCAAGAGCTTTCAGGAAAATAAGGAGGTTTTGGAGGCAAGTGGTGCGGAGATGATTACCGTTGCGGTCAGAAGGGTAAATATAACTGATCCCAATAAAGAAAACCTCTTAGACTACATAGATCCCAAAAAATACCTCATCCTTCCCAACACCGCAGGATGCTATACCGCAGAAGAAGCCATAAAAACTGCCATGCTTGCCCGGGAAGCTACGGGCATAAACTGGATAAAGCTTGAGGTAATAGGAGATCAGAAAACTTTATTGCCAGATATGGAAGAAACCTATAAGGCGGCAAAGTTCCTTGTAAAGGAGGGCTTTGTGGTCCTTCCTTACATCTTTGATGACCCTGTCTATGCTAAAAAGTTTGAAGATATTGGATGTGCTGCAGTTATGCCCTTGGCTGCACCTATAGGTTCAGGACTTGGACTGCAAAATCCATACAATTTGATCTTTATAAAGGAAGCGGTATCTGTTCCTGTTATAGTGGATGCTGGCATAGGTAGTGCGGCGGATATAGTGCCTGTAATGGAGCTTGGGGTAGATGGCATACTTACCAACACAGCTTTGGCGGAAGCCAAGGACCCTATAAAGATGGCAGTCGCTATGAAATACGCTACCATTGCAGGCAGACTCTCTTACCTTGCTGGGAGGATGCCAAAGAGGACTTATGCGGTTCCCTCTTCTCCACTGAAAGGTGTTCCTTACAAATCATGATAGATGTTGCGGTAGTTGGTTCGGGTATATCCGGGCTTTCGGTAGCATTCCGCCTGCAAAAGGCAGGTGTAAAGGTAAAAGTTTTTGAAAAGGAAGACAGAGTAGGTGGCAATATACAAACAAAAAACATTGACGGATATCTTTGTGAACTCGGACCTCAAACCATCTTAGCAGACAAAAAAGTTGAAGAGTTTTTAGCTTTAGCAGACGTAAAACCCCTTTATGCCAAAGATGAAGCAAAGATAAGGTATATATACAAAAAGGGAAAGCTCATACCACTGCCCCTTTCACCAATAAGCTTTTTAACCTCGCCTCTCCTTTCTTTGTCTGGTAAATTAAAAGTCTTGAGAGAACCTTTTGTGTCTAAATCAATAAAGAGCGAAGAAACTATAGCGGAGTTTGTAAAAAGGCGGTTAGGTCAGGAGTTCCTTGACTACATAGTGGAGCCCTTTGTAAGCGGTGTTTATGCGGGAGATGTAAGACAGCTTTCGGTAAAGTATGCGGTAAGAAGGGTCTATGAACTGGAACAGCAATTTGGAAGCCTTATAAAGGGAGCTATAAAGCTAAAAGCCCTTGGACCTGTGGGTAGGTTGATCTCTTTTGAGGGAGGAAACTGGAGCTTTCCCAAAAGACTTTCTGAAGCTTTGGATGTGGATTTAGAAAACGTAGTGCTGAGAATAAGAAAAAAGGACGATAGGTTCATTTTGGATACAAAAAACGGAAAGTTTGAGGCAAAAGCTGTGGTAGTCTCTGCGCCAGCTACATCTGCAAGCTATCTTTTGAGAGACCTTTCTTGGAGTGCTGCTCAGGAGTTTGACAAAATATACTACGCCCCAGTGGTTGTAGTTCATATATCCACAAAAGACTCCATACCACCCGGTTTTGGCTTTTTGATCCCACGCAAAGAGAAAAAAAGAATGCTTGGCGTTCTTTTTTCATCCAACATATTTTCAGGAAGAAAAGGAAACCTCTTAACCGTTTATCTTGGAGGTGCCACAGATCCACAGATCATAGAAGAGGAGGAAGAGACAATATCTAAGACAGTAGAAAGGGAGTTAAAGGAAATCCTAAGTATTGATGCAAACATCCTTAACATTACCAAATGGAAAAGAGGAATTCCCCAATACAACTTAGGTTATGGTAAATATTACGAGCTTGCTCAGACAATGGAAAAAGAAAATCCGGGACTGTTTTTAACTGGAAATTATCTAAGCGGTGTATCGGTGGCAGATTGTATAAGAAACTCTGAGGTAGTCTCTCAGAAAGTTTTGGAATTCTTAAGATAACTATTTTCACGTATAATAAAACAAAAACGCTATGCTGATAGTCTATCTTATTCTCTTCTTAATAAAGATAGTTTATAGCTTGGAAATATTTTCCAACCACCTTGAACGCCAGCCCGATGGATGGATACAGGCAAAGGAAGAGGTAGAAGTATATCACGAAAGGTACTACATAAAGGCAGACACTATAAGATACAACCCCGAAACAAAGGAAGTTATAGCGGAAGGTAATGTTTATGTAAGGTCTTTGGACGGTAGGCTTGAAGTAGTAGGCTCTTATGCATACCTAAGCTTAGAAAAGGAGGAAGGATACTACTTAAATGCACAGGGAAAGTTTGAAAAGTTTTACTTTCAAGCAATTAGATTGGAAAAAAGTGGGGAGTTATACACCGTTGAGGAGGGACAGATCACCACATGTCCCCCCGATAGAAAGGAGATGGTCCTTTGCTTTTCAAAGGCAAAAATAGACCAAAAGTATGTGTTTTCAACCAACAACTCTTTGAGACTTTTTAGAGTTCCCTTTGCCTATCTGCCCCTTTTTTTCTATCCCGTAGGAGAACGTAGGTCTGGTCTTTTAGCGCCAACGATAGGTTTCAATTCTTACAACAACCTAATATACCAACAGCCCATCTATTGGGCTATATCAAGGGACAAGGACGCTACTTTGACGATTGACCTGCGAGACAAACAGGCTAAGGGTTTTTCTTTAGAATACAGACAAGCCTTTTTTAAGGAAAATGACCTTAGGCTAAACATATCCTATTACATAGAACCTGAACCACCGGGTAAATGGTGGGAAGGGAGGGATCCAAGCACTTTCAGAAAAAACAGGTATCGCTTTAAGTTTGATTTAGACCTCCAGGACTTTAAAGCGGGTTTGGACACGATCTCAGACCCATACTTTTTGGAAGACACATATTTGCAAAAAACCGAAAGAACAATACCATACCTTACATCCTACATCAATTACAGCAAAGAGTTTGACAGATTTTTCTTGAGCTTTAGTGCAAAGCACTTTTATGACACCACCTCTTCAAACAACAAACGCACCTTACATAGACTACCAGAGGTAAGTATCTATTGGAAATCCCAACAGATAGTGGGAAGCGTATTCTTAGGTGGTCTTCTTTCATACACAAACTTTTATAGAGAAGTTGGTCTGAGAGGACAAAGGGTTTTATTTTTCCCAGAAATTTCCATACCAAAAGAAATATTCGGCAAAGTGTTTTATTCTAAGATTGTATTTGAAAACCTATATTACTTTGGCTTAAACCAAAGGGGATACAAAAATAGTATAAACAGTATTCATTTTTCCGAAAACCTGTCCTTTTCCTCGGACCTTCAAAAGGGAGAGCTTAACCTAAGGAACTCCTTCAACCTAAGTTATAGCTTTAGGCCAAAAGATTTTAACAATCCAAACTTTGATAACTTAGACAAACTAAACAGAAAAAACCAAATTGATGCAACAGCGACCACCTCCTTGAGCTATGCGGGTAGAGAGTTTTTAGGACTTTACCTTAGCACTGGCTATAACTACCTTAACAGCTACACCTATGCGGGATCCACCGTAAAGAGAAGAGTAATACCTCTTAGGGCGGTTCTGTCTTTAAAGCCTTTTGAAGGTTTAAGCTTTAGCACAGACAACCTCTACGATGTGGAAGGCGGTTCCCTTTTACAAACTTTTGGCAGTGTAAGCCTTGGATACAAACGAACAACTCTTACTTTGGGACAAATACTGTCAAGAAACTTTTCTGGGCAGAGGCTTTTGGACCAAACTACTCTGAGCCTAAACACAGCCTACAGGTCAGCAGTTTTTAGCTTTTCTCTAACGAGGGACAACAGAATAAAGAAGGATTTAACCAGACAAGCGAGCATTGACTACAGAGGTGCATGCTGGAGCTTTGGACTGCTTGCAAGGGATAATTACGATGGAACAAAGGGGAAGTATATAAAAGAGTTATACCTTACCTTTAATGTCTTTGATTTGCGAAGACTTACAGTGCCTCTAAGGAGATAAGAATGTTTTTTAGCTTTCTTGTTTGAGCTTCCACGTCTTCTGAAGAAAAGATGGCAGAACCTACCACTATTATGTCCGCTCCAGCCTCTGCCACCTGCCTTATGTTGTCTTCCTTTATCCCACCGTCTATTTCTACAAGCACCTTTGGATTTATCTCCAAGACCATAGCCTTTAGCATTCTTAACCTTTCTATGGACCTTGGTATAAATTTCTGTCCTCCAAAGCCCGGATTTACTGACATCAAAAGCACGAAATCCACATAGTGCAGAACTTCTTCTAAGAGTTTAAGGGATGTGGCTGGGTTTATAACCACCCCTGCCTTTGCACCCAAGCTCTTTATTAGCTCAAGGCTTCTGTGAATGTGATAGTTGTTCTCTATGTGTATGCTTATCATATCTGCGCCTGCCTTTACAAAGTCCGGAATATACTTATCCACGTTCTCTATCATTAGGTGGGCATCCAAGGGTATGGAGCAGTGCTTTTTTATGCTCTCAAGCACCACAGGTCCAAAGGTTATGTTTGGCACAAAGTGTCCGTCCATCACGTCAAAGTGCAGTATGTCCGCACCACCTCTTATACAAGCGGATATCTGCTCTCCAAGTCTGTAAAAATCGGCCGAAAGAATAGAGGGAGCCAACAGCTTCAATAGGCTTCCTCCTCCACTCTTATAATAGTGGGGCTTCCTTCCACAACTGGAAGCTTTTGGATATCGCCAACTGCCCTTTGCATGTCCATTTCATAAGCTTTGTGGGTAAGTATAACCAAAGGCACAATGGGCTGACCTTCTCTGCCTGCTGCCTTACAGACCTTTTCCTTTTGAAGGACAGAGGCTATGCTGATGTTATACTCTGCCAAAACGTGGGCGATTTTTGCTAACACCCCAGGTTTGTCAGGAACGTCAAACCTAAGATAATATCTACTATAGAAGTTTTTATTGATCCTTAGCGGTTCCTCACTTTCCCACGTATGCTTGGGAGGGATACAGTAGTTTATGCTCTTTGCAATATCCACTATGTCGGAAACCACTGCCGATGCGGTAGGTTTTGAGCCAGCTCCCCTTCCGTAGAACATGGTCTTACCTACAAAATCCCCCTCTACCAAAACTGCGTTATAGACATCTGAGACCTTAGCTAACGGGTTGTCAGTAGGTATAAAGGTAGGATGAACTCTAAGTTCTACTTCCGAATCCATCCTCTTTGCTATGGCCAAAAGCTTTAGCGTGTATCCCAATTCCTTTCCAAGTTCCACATCCAAAAGGTCAACCTTTCTTATACCTTCTACGTATATTTCATTAAAGGGAAAGTGCTTTCCAAAGCCTACATAAGCTAAAAGGCTTAGCTTGTGCGCAGAGTCCCAACCGTCTATGTCCAAAGAAGGGTCTGCTTCTGCGTATCCGAGCCTTTTTGCCATATCAAGGGCCTTTTCAAAGCTAATGTCTTCTTCTAACATTTTGGTAAGTATATAGTTTGTGGTGCCATTCAGTATTCCGTAAATATTTTGCACTCTGTTCCCAACCAAGCCCTCCCTTAGGGCTTTTATGATCGGTATTCCTCCACCCACAGAAGCTTCAAAGCCTAAGAGGACTCCCTTCTCCTTTGCCTTATGGAATATCTCATATCCTTCTTCTGCAAGCAGGTGTTTATTTGCAGTCACTACGTGCTTACCCCTTTCTATAGCCTCCAGTATTAGCTTCTTTGCAAAGTCTTTACCGCCTACCAGCTCTACCACGATTTGGGAGTTTTCTAAGACTTCCCTGTAGTCTGTAGTTCTTAGGTGTTCTGGCACGTTATACTCTCTTGGTCTGCTCCAATCTTTGTCTGCTACTTTGCTTATTACGATCTCAAGCCCCGTCTTCTCTTTTATTACCTTAGCGTTTTCCAACAATAAAGCGACCGTGCCTGTGCCCACTACACCGCATCCAACTATACCAACACTAACTTTCACAAGCTTGATATTTTATAATAAATTCGGAGGTGTGAAATGTTTGAAGAACTAACAGACAAAGATATATACGACAAGGCTATATCTGCAGAGAAACCTGCGGTGGTAGTGTTCTACAAGCCAGGAAATGAAAAAAATCAGGAAGTTTTCCAACTGCTGTCAAAGTTTCAGGCGATATACGGAGATAAGGTAAATTTCTTTAGCATGAATGCAGAGGAAAACACAACTCCCGAGGACCTTGGCATATTTTACTTCCCCACAGTTCTATACTTTAGGGACACGATGGAGTTGGAACGGCACGATTACACGCCTACAGAGGAGGAAGTAGATAAAGCAATAAGGAGGCTTTTGAGGTTATGAAGCTTCTTTGGGCTCCTTGGAGAAGCGGATACGTAGAAAAGGTGGATCAATTCTCTGAGTGCTTTCTTTGTGAAGCGGTCAGACAGCCGGAAGAAAAGTTAAGGGATTATTTGGTGTTATACAGAGGGAAAAAAGCCTTTGTTATATTCAACAAGTATCCCTACAATGCGGGACATCTTATGATAGCTCCAAAGGATCACATAGGAGACTTTAGCCTTTTGGATGAGGAAACAGTGCTTGAGATCCACAAGCTAACTGTAGCTTGCATAAAGGCTTTGGAGCAAACGATCAAGCCACACGGCTTTAATCTTGGTTACAACTTGGGAAGATCTGCGGGTGCTGGGCTGGAAAGCCACATACACCTTCACATAGTCCCAAGGTGGAACGGAGACACTAACTTTATGCCTACCGTAGCCCAAACAAAGGTAATATCTCAGGATCTTTGGGAGCTTTACGATAGGATAAAGCCCCATCTTGAAAGACTGCTGAATGCTCCTTGAAGTAAAAGATCTATCTCTTAGTTATGGTTCAAAAAAAGTTTTGAAGAATGTTAGCTTTTCCTTGGAGAGGGGAGAGGTTCTCTGCATAGTGGGAGAGTCAGGTTCTGGAAAAAGTTCCATCCTGCTTTCCATCATCGGCCTTTTACCAAAGCACAGCTCAATAAGCGGAAGCATAAAACTTGAAGGCAAGGAACTAATAGGTTTGCCGGAAACAGAGTATGCAAAACTGAGAGGGAAAGATATAGGTATAGTTTTTCAGGAGCCTTCTTTGTATTTGGACCCTCTCTTTAAAGTAAAGGATCAGATAATAGAGGCATACACTACACATTTTGGGAAGGCTGGAGCGGAGGAAAGAGTGGTGGAAACTCTAAAAAAGGTAGGCGTGCAGGATGTGGAAAGGGTTATGAACTCTTATCCTCATCAGCTTTCAGGGGGCCTAAGGCAAAGGGTTTGTATAGCTATAGCCACCGTTTGCGATCCAAGTCTCATCTTAGCAGATGAACCAACAACAGCTCTGGATCTGACGGTGCAAAGAAAGATACTGGGACTTTTCACAAAGCTGAAAGACGAGGGAAAGGGCATAATCTTAGTCACTCACGATTTTGGAGTGGTGGCAGAAGTGGCAGACAGGGTGCTGGTCTTAAAGGAAGGAGAGGTGGTAGAGTCCGGCTCAGTGTGGGAAATATTTGACAATCCAAAACACGAATACACTAAAAGCCTACTGTCTGCTACCTATCTAAAGGCTTAAACCGTGCCCTCTTCTCTTACCTTTTGCCTTGAGAGTATGTAGTTTTTCCTCAAGATTGCCCTATTGACCGCATCCACAAAACCATTCACGCTTGCCTTTATAACATCCACATCCACACCCCTTCCGGAGGATTTTACTCCGTCCAATTCTATAACAAGCCTTGACTCCGCTTGAGCGTCTGTGTTGGGAGTGAGCGCTTTTATGGAAAAATCTATCAGCTTTGGCTCAATGCCAAGAGCCTTTTGTATAGCCTTTATTATAGCATCCACGGGACCGTTTCCGGTAGATGTTGCAGTCCTTTCCTCTCCCATGTAAGACAGAACTACGGTGGCTGTGGGTAAGATTTTATCTCCTGTTTGCACCTGATAGTGAAGCACTTTTACCGGTTCTTCTTCTTCCACCTTCATTACCTCCTCGTATATCAGAGCTTCAAGGTCTTCCTCATAAACTTCTTTCTTTTTGTCTGCCAACGCTTTGAATTTTTCAAAGATTCTATCTATTTCTACTTCCGAAAGTTCATAACCCATGTCTTTTAGTTTGCTCTTTAGTGCATGCCTTCCGGAGTGCTTGCCCAGAACTATACGTGTAGCTGGAAATCCTACATCCTCTGGGCTCATGATCTCATAAGTAAGTGGGTGTGAAAGCACACCATGTTGATGTATGCCAGATTCGTGGGCAAAGGCATTGTCCCCTACCACCGCTTTGTTAGGTGGCACAAAGCTTCCCGTGATCCTACACAGCAACCTGCTGGTTTTATAAAGCTCTTTGGTGTTTATGTTTGTGTATAGCTCACCAAAGAAATCTTTTCTTACCTTCAAAGCCATAACGATCTCTTCCATTGCAGCGTTGCCAGCCCTTTCTCCTATACCGTTTATTGTGCATTCTACCTGCCTTGCACCGTGTTTCACAGCCATAAGCGAGTTTGCCACAGCCATCCCGAGGTCATCATGACAATGCACGCTTACAATAGCCTTATCTATGTTAGGGACATTGTTCATTATGTCTTCAATAAGCTTTGCAAACTCTTCGGGAACTGCATATCCCACCGTATCTGGTATGTTTATCACCGTTGCGCCAGCCTTTATAGCCCTTTCAATTATTCTGTAGAGAAACTCCCTTTGGCTTCTGGTAGCGTCCTCACAAGAAAACTCCACGTCATCTGTAAAGTTTCTTGCAAAAGCAACTGCCCTGCTGGCTCTTTCTAAAACATCTTCTGGTTGCATTTTCAGTTTATACTTCATATGGATCTCAGAGGTTGCTATGAATGTGTGGATCCTTTTTCTTTCTGCTGGTTCCAAAGCTTGCGCAGCTAACTCTATATCCTTCTCCAATGCCCTTGCCAAAGAGCATATAACTGGGCCTTTTACTTCCTCTGCTATGAGTCTTACCGCTTCAAAGTCTCCTTTGGATGCTGCGGCAAAACCAGCTTCTATAACATCCACACCTAACTTGGCAAGCTGTAGTGCCATCTGTAGTTTTTCTTCAGCGGTCATAGAAAAACCGGGTGCCTGTTCGCCGTCCCTAAGCGTGGTATCAAAGATATAAACTCTGTTATTCATCCGAAACCTCCTTATACTCTAAATGATAATAATTCTCATTTGTGAAAAGTCAAGGGAAAAGTGTATAATCTAACACATGCGGGAAATTTTAAGGCGCTTATCTGAGTTTGATAACTTAAGTAAAGAGGAAATGGTTCGGGTTCTTGAGGATATCACGGAGGGTAGGGCGACAGATGCTCAGATAGGTGCTTTTTTGATGGGACTGAAGATGAAGGGAGAAACCGTAGAAGAGCTTGAGGGTGCAGCAAGTTTTTTCAGAGCTAAAGCGACAAAGGTAGAAGTGGAAGATCCAGAAAACTTGGTGGATACCTGCGGGACTGGTGGAGACCTGGCAGAAACCTTTAACGTATCCACGGTGACTGCCTTTGTTTTGGCTGGGGCAGGCATAAAGGTAGCAAAGCACGGCAATAGGTCTGTTTCCTCCAAAAGCGGAAGTGCGGACCTTTTGGAACACTTAGGAGCAAAGATAGATTTGGGTCCCCAGCAGGTGAAAAGGATGATAGAAGAGATTGGCATAGGCTTTATGTTTGCTCCCATATTCCATCCTGCCATGAAAAGGGTAGTGGGTCCAAGAAGGGAAGTAGGTATAAGGTCTGTTTTCAATCTTATAGGTCCATTGTCCAATCCGGCAGGCGCAAAGAGACAGCTCTTGGGTGTGTTTTCGGACCAGTTTGTAGAAAAGATAGCTCGGACACTTTTAAAATTGGGTGTGATCAGCGCGGTGGTGGTTCATGGCAAAGATGGGCTTGACGAAGTTTCCATATCCGCACCAACCACCATAGCAGAGGTTAAAGGAGGTGAGGTGAGCCTGTATGAATTTACCCCAGAAGATTTAGGCTTTAGGCGTTATCCACAAGATTACATAAAAGTCAAATCTGTGGAAGAGAGCGCAAAGATAGCTTTATCTGTGCTGAGTGGAGAACCCTCCCCAGCTCTTGATATGGTCCTTTTAAATGCTACCTTTGGGATTTTGATATCAGGAAAGACAGATGACAAGCGCACCGCATTAGAGATGGCAAAGGAGTCAATAAAGAGTGGTAAAGCCAAAGAGAAACTTTTCAAATTCATTGAACTTTCAAAGCAGGTTTAATGTTCAAAATCGGAAAGGTGTCCTATCTTAACACCCTACCGCTCTTTTATAAATTTAGAGATCCAAGAATTGAGCTTGTAGAAGGACACCCTTCTCAACTTGTTAGCCTACTCAGAGAAGGCAAAATCCAAGCAGGCATAGTCTCGTCCGTAGAATACCTCCTTCGCCCTGACCAATACAGGATAATACCTAATATTTCTATCTCCTCAAGGGAAAGGGCATGCTCTGTAGCCATATTTTCAACCAAACCGTTGGTAGAACTGAAAAAAGTATATTTAACTCCCGCATCTTTAACTTCTAAATACCTGTGTTTTTATGTCTTAGAAGAGATATACAAGCTAAATCCAATATACACCGAAAACAAAGAAGAGGCGGATGCCTTTTTGCTTATAGGAGATGAAGCCCTTTCTACAAAAGCACAAAAGTTATATCCATACATCTACGACTTAGCCCAAGAGTGGTTCAAAGTGCATAAGTTACCCTTTGTGTTCGCTTTGTTCTTAGTAAGGTCAGACGCTCCCCAATACTTAGACGAATTGATAGAAAACTTGGTTTCTCTCTCCTTAGAGGCATTTTACAAGGATTTAGAAGAGGGCAAAGTAGAGATAGAGGGATACTCTAAGGAAGAGCTTAAGGAATACCTTACGGAGTGCCTGAGTAACTCCTTAGGGGAAAGGGAACTTCTTTCTTTGGATATTTTCAAAAGATTTTTGGAAATAAAGGCGCTTTTGGTATAATTTTTAATAGGTCTGTGGGTCCAAAAGGGGACCCATGTTAAATTGGCAACTGAATATGGTGTGGTTTCCTTAAGGGGGTATTTCTCTAATTCTTTTAGTGATGGACTTCGGAGGGCAATAAAATTGTGGCTTTTACCACTTTCTTCTTTTTGCGTTTCATAGCTTTAAAATTGATGCCTTTATGCAAAAACATAAAGTCATAATTATGCACGATTGCTTAAAGCATTGGGAGACAAGGACTTAAATTTGACAATAACACACTCAACTTTGCACGACCTCGGATTTTCGGAAAATAACCTTCATTTGCGAGGGGTACCCCCTTGACAAAATTATTGATTTGTCTTATTTTGATTAAAGTGGTCAGTTGGGGTTCCTAATCTACCGTGTGGAGTTGAAAGTGTTTTAATGATTTGTTTGAAGTTTTTGAAAACAACATGTTCCTAATCTACCGTGTGGAGTTGAAAGCTTCCAACCACATAATTATAGCCCCTCTTGTAATTACAGGTTCCTAATCTACCGTGTGGAGTTGAAAGATGTTTATTCCCATCCTCAGAATCTCCGTGTAAAGAGTTCCTAATCTACCGTGTGGAGTTGAAAGAAATATTCCAAGGAATAACGGGGATATGCCAAAACTAGTTCCTAATCTACCGTGTGGAGTTGAAAGTCGGATATACTTGAAAAATCTATTGGTTGGTTTATACTTCTTAATTAATGGCTATCAAGTTATTGATAATAACATCACTTCTTTTCATACTATCGTGTGCAGGAAGGATAGAAGTAAATACCAAACCCCAAACCTATAGGCCACCTGGTCTGATAATAGCTTCAGAAAAAGCGGTAGAAAATGGAAAGAAACACCTCAGAAAGGGTAATTGTGGAAAAGCTATTCAAGAGTTTAACAAAGCCCTTGCTAAAAATCCTAACAACTTTGAAGCCCTATATTGGCTAGGCGTAGCAGAAGGTATGTGTGGTTATTACTCTGACGCATATAACAGACTTACTATTGCGTTAAGATACGCTCCAGACGGAACTTGGGAAGCTAGAGTAAATGCAAGCATAGGCCTTATTTTGATATTTATGGAAAAAGATGAAGAAGCAAAAATTTATTTTGATAGAGCCAAACGTATAGATCCAAGAAATGAGTTGGTAATAAAATACTCTGAAATTGAAACAAGAGGAAAAGGGAAGAAAGGAAGGGGAAAAATTAAAAAAGAAGAAGGCTTTGGCCTAATTCTTAAGTGGCTTGATTGATTTGCTCTGCGTAGTATCTACTCAGTTTAAAAAACCTTCTTGCCCTTTCCTTGTGCTCTCTCTTTAGATCTTCCGGAAGATTAGGATCATCCAGCATAAAAGATTCCACTTTGCCACGCACGTATGCCCTGTAGCATTTAAAGAAGGGTAAAAAGATATCAAACTCTGGGTCCTTACTCAGGCGCTTGTATTCCTCTTCGTAAATCTCCGTCAAATCGCTCCTTCCGTAGAAATCAAGCTCCATAGAAAGAAAACACATATCATTTAGAACATCCCCACACCGGAACCTTTCGTTAAACTCTATGCAGTCAAATATACACACTCCTTCATCCAAAAAGGCAACATGCTCAAGCCTTATGTCTCCATGTCCGTCCCTAATCCTTCCATCCTCTATCCTCTTTTCAAACAACCAAGCATAACGCTTGTAAAATTCCTCTGTCCTTTCCCTTATGAAAGTAAAATCGTCCCTTTCTATGGTTATACCCACGTATTTTTCTGTCTGAAGGAAGTTTTCATCGGTGTTAAACCTCATCACTTCCAGCCTACCAAACTCATCCCTTCTTTCTGCCCTTTGATGGAAATTCCATAGGTGTTTGGATAAAGCCTTTATCTGCTCAGCTGTTAGACTACTTAGCAGGTTTTTCATAATCCTATTTTCCGGTATCCTTCTCATCTTTACCGCATACTCCACCACCTGTCCTTCTCCTCCCAAGCTGTAGCCTTCAGCAGTTTTTACTATAGGCACAACCTCTAAATAAACCCACGGGCAGAGCCTTTTGTTTAAATCCAACTCCCTTTGGCAGTTTTCCTTTCTCTTTTCCAAAGTAGAATAATCCAAAAAACCAAAATTTACAGGCTTTTTTATCTTGTAGGCAAAGTCCTCGGTTAATATAACCCAACTGGCGTGGGTCTGCACTAAATCACCTTTTAGCAAGCTAACAAGGGCATCTATCAGCTTGTTGTCCATGATGAGCTAAACCTACAAGTTGTTCAAATCTTTCTATACCCTGCTCTTTCATGTATTGGGATATACCTTCAATTATACCCAAAGGACTAAGTGGATCAAAAAAGTTAGCGGTTCCTACTTGTATCGCACTTGCTCCAGCTAAAATATGCTCAAGGGCTGAGTTTGTGTCAAATATTCCACCTACCCCTATTATTGGAATCTCTTCTCCTAAAGCTTGATACAGCTCCCAAACCATCCTGACTGCGATGGGTAAAATGGCAGGTCCGGAAAGCCCACCCTTTACCGTAGATAGCACAGGTTTTTTTGTTCTTATGTCTATCTTCATCCCAACTATGGTGTTTATGGCTACCAGCCCGTCCGCACCGTTTTCTACACAAACCCTACCAAAAGGGACCACCTCCCCAGTGTTTGGAGATAGCTTTACAAGCACTGGCTTTTTAACTTTTCCTTTGATTCTGCTCACCAAATTACCCAAAACCTTCAGGTCGTGTCCAAAGGCAAGCCCACCTTTCTTTACGTTCGGACAAGAGACGTTCAGCTCGTAAGCGACAATCTTATTTGCACCCTCCAAAGCCATGCAAACTTCTAAGTATTCCTCTTCTGTTTCCCCAAAAACGTTAGCTATAAAGTGGGTGTTTAGCTTTTCTATTTTTGGATAGATCTTTTTCAAAAACTCTTCCACGCCGGGATTTTGAAGGCCTATGGAGTTTAGCATACCACAAGGAGTTTCCGCTATTCGGTTTGGTTCATTGCCCTGACGTGGCCTTAAGGACAAGCCCTTTGTAACTATCGCACCAAGCTTAGACACATCGTAAAGCTCCAAAGCCTCCAATCCATACCCAAAGGTCCCGGAGGCAACCCATACAGGGTTTTTAAACTCAATACCAAAAAGTTTAATGGAAAGATTCATAGGGCTTAAAATTATAAATTATGAAAGTTGCCATAGTAGGAGCTACGGGAGAAGTTGGGCGAGCCTTTTTAAAAGTCTTAGAAGAAAGAAATTTTCCGGTAGATGAACTTTATCTTTTTGCTTCCGAAAAGTCTGAGGGGGTAGAGCTAACCTTCAGAGGCGAAAAGTTCAAGGTAAGGGCACTCAACAAAGAAACCTCCTTCAAAGGCATAGACATAGCGCTTTTCTCTGCAGGTTCTGGTATAAGCAAAGAATATGCTCCAAGGTTTGTAAAGGACGGAGCGGTGGTTGTGGATAACTCATCAGCGTGGAGGTTAGATCCAGAGGTGCCATTGGTGGTGCCAGAGGTTAACCCGGAGGATGTGGAAAATCACAAAGGAATTATAGCCAATCCAAATTGCTCTACCATACAAATGGTAGTAGCTCTAAAGCCAATATACGATGCGGTGGGAATAGAAGCTATAGTGGTATCCACTTATCAATCGGTCTCCGGTGCTGGTGCAAAGGCTATAAAGGAGTTGGAAGAACAAACCAAAGCTTGGTGTGAAGGAAAAGAAATGGAAGTTAAACATCTTCCAAGAAGAATAGCCTTCAATGTGGTCCCACAAATAGACGTATTTACAGAAAACGGATACACCAAGGAAGAAATGAAGATGCTAAACGAAACAAGGAAAATACTGCATGACCAAAACATAAAGGTTAGCGCTACCACGGTAAGGGTTCCTGTCTTTTACGGACACTCGGAGGCGGTTTCTGTAAAGCTAAAGAAACCCTTAGAGCCAGCAGAAGCCATGGAGCTTTTAAGAAAGGCAAAGGGTGTGATTCTCGTAGAAGATGGCTATCCTACACCGATAGATGTAGCAGGCAAGGATGAGGTGTTTGTGGGTAGGATTAGGAAGGATTTGGTTTTTGAGCCGGGACTTTCTATGTGGATTGTTGCAGACAACATAAGAAAGGGTGCGGCAACTAACGCGGTGCAAATAGCGGAGCTTTTGATCCATGCTAAAGCTTAAAAACTCTGCCCTTCAGAAGATGATTCTCCAAGCGGAAAGGGATTACCCTTGTGAAACCTGTGGCCTTTTGCTTGGTAAATACGAAAAGGACTTAAGAATTGTTTTTGGAGCCTATGAAACACCGAATGCAAACCCAGATAGAAAAAACGACAGATACGAAATAGATCCAAAGGATTACCTGAAAGCGGAAAAAAAAGCAAGGGAGTTTGGGCTTGAAATTGTAGGTGTGTATCATTCTCATCCAGACCATCCCGACAGGCCCTCCCAGTTTGACCAAGAAAGAGCCTTTGAAGGTTTTTCTTACATAATCCTTTCCGTTAGCAAAGGAAAAGTGGTATCATACAGAAGTTGGGAGCTGATAGATGGAAGATTTAGAGAAGAACCCATTGACATATTCGGATGAGCTTTTAAAGAGCATAAAGTGGAACGCTGATGGGCTTGTGCCTGTGATAGCACAAGACTACAGGACTGGGGAAATAAGAATGTTTGCATGGGCAAATCAACTTGCTTTAATGCTAACCTTACAAACAGGCTATGCCCACTACTATTCAAGGTCAAGGAAAAGCGTGTGGAAAAAGGGGGAAAGCTCCGGAGAACTCCAAAGGATAGTTGAAATAAGGATAGACTGCGACGAAGATGTTCTTTTATATATCATCAAGCAAGAGCTGAACAAAGCTTGCCATACAGGAGAAAGAAATTGCTTTTTTAGAAACATAAAAGGGGAAAAGGTAGAAAAACCTTTGCCCTTTGAAACACTTACCAGGCTTGAGGAGGTCATAAAACAGCGCCTTTCAGAAAGACAGGAAGGTTCATACACAGTAAAACTCTTTATGGAAGGTGAAGACAGAATTCTTCAAAAATTCGGAGAAGAGGCAATAGAAGCCCTGATAGCGATAAAAAACGGAGAGCAAAAGCAAATAGCCATGGAGGTTTCAGACCTTTTGTATCATTTAACCTTGGCTTTGGTGACCAAAGGACTGGAGTGGCATCAAATTATGGAAGAGCTTGCCAGCAGGTTCAAAAAGTGATAAAATAAAAAGACTAAACCTTGTTCCCACTGGCATTAGTGGGGACCTAAAAAGGCCAGGAGGTTGCTATGGCAAAGAGGTATTACGAGACTACAAGATACTACGAAAGTGTGATAGTTCTAAAGCCTACTCTTTCGGAAGAGGAAGTAAGCAGAAGGGTGCAGGAGATAAAGGACTATATAGCCAAGAAGGGTGGTGAGGTGCTCGGCGTAACAGATTGGGGGCTAAAGCAGTTAGCCTACAGAATAAATCACTTCAGCAGTGGAAGGTATTTTATCATTCAGATCAAATCAAGCAATCCAGAATTGCCCAATGATTTGGATTTTTATTACAGGATAAACGAAGATGTAATAAGGTGGTTAAACTTTCGGGTGAGCGAAAAGGAGATCACAACCAATGCTTAACAAAGTGATCATAATAGGTAACTTGGTAAGGGACCCTTCAATAATTTACCTACCTTCCGGCACACAAGTTGCTGAGTTTTCCATAGCTTACAACAGAAGATTCAAGGTTAGGGACGAATGGAGAGAAGAAACACACTTTTTTGATGTAAGAGCCTACGGTAGGTTGGCAGAAAGTCTTAGCACAAGGCTTTTTAAAGGCTATACAGTGGTAATAGAAGGAAGACTTTCTCAGGATAGATGGATAGATAAAGAGGGAAAAAACCAAAGTAGGGTTAGAATAGTGGCAGAATCTGTTAGGATTGTAAGAAAACCAAAAATGGAAGAACCTATAGAAGAGGAGGTATTGCCTAAGGAAATGGAGAATCCTTTTCCTTCCGAAGAAGACGAACTATCATTTTAAGGAGGTTTTAGCATGGAGATAAAAAGGAGCGCAAAAAAAACCTGTTACTTTTGCGAGAAAGGCAAGAACCCGTCCTACAAAAACTATGAAGAACTTACCAAGTTTATATCCGAAAGAGGCAAAATAATAGGTAGAAGGCACACTGGTGTATGTGCCAAGCATCAGCGTATATTAGCCAGAGAAATAAAAAGGGCAAGACAGTTGGCTCTAATGCCTTACGTTATCATCTGAGGAGGTAAGTAAGATGAAAGTGGTGCTTCTCAGAGAACTGGAAGGTTATGGCAATATGGGAGATGTGATAAACGTAAAGGACGGATTTGCGCGTAACTATCTAATACCCAAAGGTATAGCACTTCCTGCCACGGAATCAAACTTAAGACACGTCAAAAGTATAATCTCCCAAAAACTTAGGAAGCTTCAAAAAGAAAAAGAAAAGGCTTTGGCTTTGGCGAAAAAATTGGAAGGCTTTATGTTGGAAATAAAGCATCCTGTGGGTGAAAAGGGAAAACTCTATGGTTCGGTAACAAGTGCAGAGATTGCCAAAGCCCTCAGTGAAAAAGGGTTTGAAATAGATAGAAAAAAGATAATTCTTAGCAAACCTATAAGGGAAGTGGGAATATACACTGTGCAAATAAAACTCCACCCGGAGGTTGAGGTTCAGATAAAAGTTGACGTGCAACCTCAGAAGTAGGTTTTATATTTAAAAGTATGAGAAATGTATTAGTAAAGGATAGTTTTCTAAGTAGGCAAGGTTTTTGGTTATTCCTAGCCTTTGGGCTTATGCTCTCCGTTCTACTTTCCTTTCTTCCCTACGATAATACTTTTTGGTATAAATCCGCTACAATACTTTACGGGCTTTCCATCCTATTATATCTTTCTGTGTTCCTAACAAAGGAGGGTTTACTGTACCACGCATCAAGTGTTACACTTTTCTTAGGCTTACTTTTGAACTTAACCGGTATGATAAGGAGAAGCATACAGACTTATGAAATGGGTGCTTTTCATCCACCATGGTCCAATCTATTTGAGGCTTTAACCTTTTGGAGCTTTGTAACGGGTGCGATTTATTTAATCATAGAAAGAAAATACGGTGTAAAGCTCTTAGGTTTGTTTGTGCTACCAGTTGTATTTGGATTGTCTCTTTTTGCGGTTTACAAAGCAAATGCAGAAATAGTGCCTTTAATGCCGGCGCTGAGAAGCTATTGGTTATACCTGCATGTTGTAACTGCCTTTGTTGGTTATGCAGGTTTTACGGTTGCCTTTGCTGGCGCGGTTTTGTATCTGCTAAAAGAAAAGAAACCAAACTTAAACTTCTTACCATCTTTGGATATTCTGGATGAAATTGCCTATAAATCGGTGGTTACAGTGTTTCCCATATGGACTGCCTCCATCATCTTAGGTGCAGCTTGGGCTAACGAAGCATGGGGAGGTTACTGGAGCTGGGACCCGAAAGAAGTATGGTCCCTTATAGTTTGGCTCTTCTTTGGTGCTTACCTTCATACAAGGCAAATGCTTGGCTGGAGAGGGACAAAAAGCGCATGGCTGTTAGTTTTTGGATTTATAAACGTGCTAATATGCTTTTTTGCAATAAATCTTTTCTTTCCGGGACTTCACAGCTACGCGACAGACTAAGAAAACTCTTCTTCAACCATTCTTGATTCTTTTATTGCCTCTTCTACTATTGAATGTAGTTCCTGCTTTGTAATACCCAAAGTTTTGGCAACTTTTTCTATAACCTTACTATCTGTGGAGTCTTCTATCAACTCTACCAAAGAAAGTATAAAACTCAACTCATTAGGCTTTCTCTCAAGAGCATCCTGAATTTCTTTGTCCAGTCCCAACTGTGAAGCTATCTCCTTGGGTTCTTGCCCAAAGATCTGCCAGGATAAGGAAAACAAACCAACCAAGTGAGCTTTCCCTTTCAAACCTGGAGCATAAATCTCTGCCAATTTTTCCGACAGGCTAGCCCTATAAAGAGCCTTTTTCCAATATTCTTTTTCTTTTTCTCCTACAAACATTTCGGAAAGGGCAAGGATTATCACAAATTTAACTATGTTATCAAAACCCAAACGAACTATTGCTTCCTCTAAGGTGCCTATTTTTTTAATTCTACGGAACATAGCGGAGTTAGCAAACTTCAGCAATTTATATGTTGCTCCCACATCCTGTTCTAAAATATTAGCGACTCGTTTTAAATCACCTTCTTTCAGGGCTTTGTAAAGCTTAAATAAAGTACCTTTGAGATAAACTATAGCTTTTGTATCCTTTAAGAGTACGGGAGGGGAAAGGTAGTTACCCTGAAAATAGTTAAAACCGAGTTCTTTTGCCATTTTATAATCTTCCTCCGTTTCTATATTTTTGGCTATTGCACCCTTTTTTAAACTTTTGAGTATAGCTATTACTTCCTTTAGCTCCACCAGATTGTAAGGGTTGTTTTTAATATTTATCTTGACAAAATGGGCTTTGTTTAAAATGGGTAGATAATCTATCCTCTCAAACCCAAAATCATCTATACAAAACTTAAAACCTCTTTTAAGTAAAATGTCTATAGCGTCGTAGGTTTGATTTGTTATACTTTTGTTTTCCACTAACTCTATGCCAACGTATTCTGGGGAAACAAGGTCAAACATAGAAGCTTCCAAAAATACGGCAGGCACATTCACAAAAACCAACTTTCCTCCACCAACTTTGTACATACCCAATTCCACTAATAGATCTACCGCAATACTGGTAGCCTTTAATGGATCTAGATTTTGAGGATGTTTTCCCGTTTCTCTATCTTGCAAAAATACCTCCCAGAAAACTACGTTGTTGTGCTTATCGTATATAGCTTGCCTACTTAATACATGCATAAATAGAAAACCTCTTCAGCAAGGTTAAAGCATATAGCAAGCATCCTGTGTTAAATTATAGCATGGAAATACTATGGCTTAAACCGTATACTCGTATGTATCAAGCTTAGGTGTAATACTATATTTCAGAATATCAAAAAGTAGAGTTTTTAAAATGACATCCACCTCCTCCTGACTATCTCCCACAACGTTTATATGTCCCATTTTCCTTCTGGATCTTTTTTCCTTTCCGTACCAGTAAAGCTTAGACCCTTCTAAGGAAAGGATCCTTTTTATGTCTATCTCTTCGTAAGATTTGCCGATTATGTTTATCATACCAGAAGGGCTTTTCAGCTTTGTAGAACCAAGGGGTAAGCCTGAGATTGCTCTAAGTAGGTTTTCAAACTGGGAGGTGTAACAGCCGTCCAAAGTCCAGTGACCCGTATTGTGCGTCCTGGGAGCCATTTCGTTTATAAGTATGTGTCCATCCTTTGTGTGAAAAAACTCAACGCACAGAATTCCAACGATATTTAGCTCTTCCATCAAAGATATGACTATCTCCTGAGCAAGCGGAAGATTTAAGTCAGCGGTTTTGTTGTAGATAAGGATCCCCTCCTCGTGATAGTTTATTGTTGGTGGATATAGTTTTATTTCTCCTTTATCGTTTCTGACACCTATTATGGAAAACTCAAAATCAAAATCTACAAATTCTTCCACCAAAAATCTCTCTTCCTCTCTGTGGTTCATCATGACGGTCTTAAGTTTTTCCCCGTTCCTTATCAAGTACTGACCCTTTCCGTCATAGCCCAAACTTTCTGCTTTTACTACCACAGGCAATTTAAACGTAGAAACAACCCTGCTTAAGTCTTTCCCAAAGGCTACCGCAAAGTTTGGCACAGGATAGCCCCCTCTTTTTAGAAACAGCTTTTCTTCCACTTTGCTTTTTTTAAGCTTTAGAACTTCCACAGAAGGCAAAGTTATATGAGAAACACTTTCCAACACCTCGTCGGGAATGTGTTCAAATTCATAAGTTACAACATCGCAAAGTTTTGCAAACTCATCCACTTCGGAGTAATCAAAGCATCTATCTGCTGCCTTACAAGCGGGAGAATCTTTTGATTTGTCCAAGACTAAAAACTCAAAACCGAGCTTTTTACCCTCAAGTATAGTCATCCAGCCAAGCTGTCCTCCACCCAATATACCTATTTTCATCAGTAAGTCCTTTGGGCAGGTTGGTATTTAAGTATGCTTACAGGTATATATTCAATCACAAGTTTGTCATCCCTTTGATATACCAGTGTATGCTTGAGAAAGTTTTTGTCGTCTCTGTTAGGGTAATCTTCCCTTGTGTGACTTCCCCTTGATTCTTTTCTGTGAAGGGCAGAATAGGCTACTACCCTAGCTAACTCCAGCATGTTTCTAAGTTCTAAAACTTCCACCAAGTTTGTGTTGAAGATTTTGCTCTTGTCCACCACCGGTATGGCTTCCCATCTTTCCAAAAGCTCGCTAAGCTCTTTATACGCTTCTTGCAAAGATCTTTCATCCCTAAATATTCCCACCTTTTCCCAGGTTATCTCGCCCATCCTTTTCCTTATGTCAGCCAACTTTTCAGACCCTTCCCTGTTCATTAATCTTTCTATGAACTCTATGTTCTTCTTCCTTTCCGCCTCGGTCAAAGGTAACCAATCTACCTGTTTGGCATACTCCCTTGCGGATATACCACAGAATTTACCAAAAACAAGGATTTCCGTTAGAGAGTTTCCTCCCAATCTGTTGGCCCCATGCACGGATACACACGCGCATTCTCCTACGGCGTAGAGTCCTTCCAGCTCTGTAGCACTGGTTCTGTAATTAACTACATGTATGCCTCCCATACAGTAGTGGGCGGTTGGCCTAATGGGAACCAGCTCTTTAACTGGGTCGACACCCTCAAAGTCTATAGCAAGCTGGCGCACTTGTGGAAGTCTTTCTTTTATCTTAGCCTCTCCCAAATGTCTCAGATCTAAATAAACATAGGCGCTTGTGCCACTGCCTACACCCCTTCCCTCTTTGATTTCATACTCTATTGCCCTTGAGACCATATCTCTTGGTGCTAGTTCCATCTTTTCTGGAGCATACCTTTTCATAAACCTCTCACCCAGCGCGTTTAGAAGGTATCCTCCTTCACCTCTACAGGCTTCGGAAAGGAGTATGCCCGTCTTTGCCAAGCCTGTGGGGTGGAATTGGATAAACTCCATGTCCTTTAGTGCCAAGCCAGCCCTAAAAGCAACAGCTACACCGTCTCCGGTGTTTCCAACTGCGTTTGTGCTTCTTTGCCAGTAAATTCTAGCAAAACCGCCCGTAGCCAAAATAACCGCCTTTGCTTCAATGTTTAACACTTCTCCGTTCTTTATGTCATAAACCGAAACTCCCTTTACTCTAACACCATTGTGGATTATGTCTAAGAGAAAGTATTCGTTGTAAAAGTCTATATTGTCGCGGGCTAACGCCTGTTCAAATAGAGTGTGAAGTATAACATGGCCTGTCCTGTCTGCGGAGAAAACTGTCCTTGGAAAAGATGCTCCGCCAAAGGGCCTTTGGGCTATCCTTCCATCCGGAAGACGTGAAAAGGGAACACCCCATCTGTCAAGTTCGTATATAATGTCAGGCGCATTTTCACACATAAAGAAAACCGCATCCTGATCCGCTAAAAAGTCCGAGCCTTTTATTGTATCAAAGGCGTGGGATTCGGGCGAATCTTCTGGGATAACATTACCAAGGGACGCATTTATACCTCCTTGGGCTGCGCCTGTGTGGGAACGAGTAGGATAAACCTTGGAAATGACCGCCACTCTAATGTTGGGGTCCATGCTCGCCTCAATTGCGGCCCTCAAACCTGCACCACCTGCTCCTACTATAACCACATCGTACCTTGCCATAGAGTATGATTATATTACCAAACTACTATCCTTTGTGCCTTTAAAATAAGCTCTGCTATCTCTTCGTAAGACTTTAGCTTTTCTTCTGGGATCTTCAGACCTCTGTCTCGGACGTCTTCCTTGCACGCAAACCAATCCCTTCTGGATGGAAACCTCAGAACCGCATCCTGAATTAACACAACCACATCCCCTTCTTCCAACAGATCCGAACTAAAATCTCCCAGCTTTCTTACCAACCAAAGGGTTCTTACCATACGAGCACCGCTTCCGAAGAGGCTAAAATCCTTTTAATTTGCTCAATGTTTATAAACTCCACATCTTTTACGAAGTCCCCTTTTTTTAGCCCCCTTTCCTCTGCAGAAAGGTCCTCTACGAAAAGTTTAACGTTCACATACTCAAGATTCTCTATTAGCTTCTCAAAACCAGAAATTAAAAGATTTTCCCAGTTGCATCTTGTCAAGGTATAAACTCCATCTTTAAAAAAAATTATAAAAACTTCGTGGTTTATGCCCAAGGCTAAGCCCACACGCAAAGCTTCATGAGCTTTCCAAGAAAAAGGATCTCCTTTTATCAAGAGCACAATCTTCATTCAAGTTGGGTTTGGGCTCTCTGCAGTATTTTAACTACCACCCACCTTTTAGTCTTTGATAGAGGTCTCGTTTCCCTTATGACAACTACATCCCCTACTTTGCATTGATTTTCTGGGTCATGAGCATGATATTTTTTACTTCTTATTATGTGTTTTTTGTAAATTGGGTGTTGCACTTTTCTATCTACCCTAACTACAACTGTTTTATCCATTTTATCGCTCACAACAACACCCACAAACTCCTTTCTTTTTTCGTGCCATTTTTTTTCTTTCATGCTTCACCCCTCAGCTGTTTTTGTCTAATGATAGTTAAAACCCTTGCTAAGTCCTTTCTCTTTTTTCTAATAATCATCTTGTCTTTTAAACCTTCAATCTTTTTCTTAAAACGCAGTTCCAAGATCTCTTTTCTAAGTTCTTTTTCTTTGTTTAACAACTCTTCAATTGAGAGCTTTGCCAGTTCTTTTGCTTTCATCCTCCAACACCTCCATGTTTCTTTACCAGTCTGACCTTTATGGGTAGTTTGGAAGATACTAACCTGCAGGCTTCTTCTGCAACCTCTTCCGACACACCGGAGAATTCATAAAGTATCCTTCCGGGTCTTACGACTGCTACGAAACCTTCCGGATCACCCTTTCCACCACCCATACGCACTTCATTGGGCTTTCTGGTATAGGGCTTATCGGGGAATATGGTTATCCATATCTTTGCTCCTTTGCGAAGGCTCCTAACCAGCGCAACTCTACCCGCTTCTATTTGCCTTTGGGTTAGCCAGCAAGCTTCTAAAGCCTGTATGCCGTATTCACCAAAAGATACTTTGTTACCCCTAAAGGCTTTGCCTTTTAGCGTTCCTCTTTGCTGTTTCCTAAACTTTGTCTTTTTAGGTGCAAGAAAGGACATGTTAGCTTACCTCCTTCTCCGCTTTCTTTAAGTCTTCCTCTATCTTCTTGACGATCTCTTCTTTACCTGCTTTTAGCACGTCACCCTTGTATATCCAAACCTTCACACCCAAAACTCCATACTTTGTCTGAGCTACTGCAAAACCGTAGTCTATATCAGCTCTCAGAGTTTGGAGAGGCATCCTTCCCACCAAAAACCATTCAGCCCTTGCCAACTCTGCACCACCTATTCTTCCCTTCACCTGAATTTTAACACCCTTTGCGCCAGCCTTAAGTGCGTTGTCTATTGCTCTCTTCATAGCTCTTCTGTGGGAAACTCTCCTCTCTATTTGCAGAGCTATTTCTTCTGCTACCAGCTGAGCGTCCAACTCAGGAACCCTAACCTCTTCTACGTTTATGTTGTAATTATAGCCTGGAGCAATGCTGAGTAGGTCCTTCTTAAGCTGTTCTACCTCCGCACCCTTACGACCGATTATGATCCCGGGCCTTGCTACACTTATCCTTATTCTTACTTTCTCCGCCGCCCTTTCAATTATGATTTTGGAAATACCCGCTGCGCTATATCTTTTCTTTATGTACTCCTTAATCTTTAAGTCCTGATGCAAAAGCTTAGTGTAGTCTCTTTTATCCGCATACCACCTGGAGTTCCAGTCTTTTATAATTCCTATCCTAAAACCTATGGGATGCGTTTTTTGCCCCATCAGTCTTCCTCCTTCTTCTCCTCTAACTCTATGGTTATGTGGGAGGTTCTCTTTCTCACCATCGTAGCCCTTCCGTGTGCTCTTGGAATCCACTTTTTGTACATAGGACCCTCGTCTGCGACAGCCTTTTTTATGTATAACCTGTCAAGGTTCATACCCTTTTGCTCCGCATTTGCCAATGCGCTTTTTAAGACCCCTTCCACTATCCTTGCGGCCTTTTTGGGAATAAACTTTAGTTGATAAAGTGCATCACTCGCTTTTGCTCCCTGTATTATCCTTAGCACTTGCCTTGCCTTTATAGGAGAAATTCTTGCGTACCTTAAAACTGCCCGCATGCTTTCACCTCACTTTTTCTTGGCCACCTTTGAGGACTTATCCGGGTGGCCTTTAAATGTCCTCGTTGGAGCAAACTCACCCAACTTATGACCTACCATATCAGAAGTAATATAAACTGGAACGAAAGTTTTACCGTTATGAACCGCTATCGTATGACCCACGAACTCTGGTATTATTGTAGTGTCCCTACTGTAGGTTTTTATCACCTTTCTTTCTCCCGTTTGGTTCATTTTTCTTATTCTATACCAAAGCTTTGGATCTACCCAAGCCTTCTTATCCACGAGTTTTCTGTATTCATCCCAAATCGCTTTGTATTTTTCGTATGCTTTTTGGAATAACTCTGGCGTATGCTGAACCTTTCTAACTTTTTTGTAAGCCTTCTGGACTTTTTTGTAAAGTTTCAGAAAAGTGTCCAGATCTTCTATTAGCTTATTCCTTTTGTTCCAAGCACCCTTAAAACCCATTACTTAATACCCTCCTTAAGAGGTATGCCTTTCCTGTTAACTAAGATAAACTTGTCTGAATACTTTTTGCCCCTTCTTGTCTTGTATCCTTTTGTCTTCCATCCCCATGGAGACTCTGGATGCTTTCCTTTTGTTTTACCTTCACCACCACCGTGGGGATGATCCACAGGGTTCATAGCTGTTCCCCTTGTGTGAGGCCTCCACCCAAGCCAACGGTACCTTCCAGCCTTTCCGTATTTAACAAGCTCATGTTCAGCTAGTCCGACAGCTCCAACCGTAGCCATACATCTTTCATGAATAAGCCTTATTTCACCCGATGGAAGTCTTACTTGCACATAATCATCTACCTTACCTATTACCTGGGCAGAAGTTCCAGCGGACCTTACCAACTGCCCACCCTTACCTGGATGTAGCTCTATGTTATGAATGATAGTTCCCACTGGAATAAACTTTAGAGGTAAAGCGTTTCCGGGTTTTATCTCCGGAAGCTCCTTGCCTGCAATTGCATCTTCGTAGGATATAGAAACTACTGTATCGCCTACCTTCAGTCCTTCTGGCCATATTATGTACCTTTTTTCTCCATCTGCATAATGCAGTAGGGCTATTCGTGCAGACCTGAAAGGATCGTACTCTATGCTTGCAACCTTTGCGGGCACAAGACTCTTGTCTCTCTTAAAGTCTATTATCCTGTATCTCTTCTTGTGGCCTCCGCCTCTGGACCTTACAGTGATCTTTCCGTGAGAGCGCCCTTTGGCTCTCTTGTAAAAGTATGTCAAAGACTTTTCAGGTTCTGACTTTGTTATTTCTGCAAAGTCGTACAGAACCGCATGTCTCTGTCCATTGGTGACCGGTTTTAACTTTTTCACACCCATGTTTTTACCTCACATTAGCAAGATCAATTTCTTGAGATGGGTCTATAGTAACTATGGCCTTCTTGTAAGCTTTTGTATATCCATACTTTCTGAATTTACCAAAAACCCTCTTCTTCTTTGGTTTTACTATCATGGTGTTTACCTTAAGAACCTTGACGCCAAAGAGCTTTTCTACAGCATACTTAATTTCATGTTTTGTGGCATCCATTGCCACTTCAAAGGTGTATTTTTTGTAATCTTCCATAAGTCTGTTGCTTTTTTCTGTAATTATTGGTCTTATGATTATGTCCTCTGGCCTTTTCATGAACCCAACCTCTCGTAAATTTTGTCAAGGGCTGGTTTGGTTATTATCAAATAGTCCGCCCAAAGAGTGTCATAAACATTAAGTCCTTCCACAGGAAGGACCTTTGCGTTCTGTAAATTTCTGAAAGATTTTTCCACTACTTGATCTCTTTCAGCAATTACAACCAAAACCTTTTTCTCTTCCAAGCCATTGGCTTTTAAGAATTCCACGGCCTTTTTTGTTTTTGGAACCTCTCCAATATTTATGCTATCCACCAATACTATTGCATTTTCCTTAGCCTTTGCGGAAAGAGCCATCTTTAGCGCCAACTTCCTTACTTTCTTAGGCAGAGGGTAGTAGTAATCCCTTGGTTTAGGACCGTGTGCTACACCACCTCCTACAAAGATGTTTGCTCCTCTGTCTCCATGTCTTGCGTTTCCTGTTCCCTTTTGGGGATAAAGCTTTCTTCCACTGTAAGCTACTTCGCCTCTAGTTTTGGTGCTGTGTGTTCCTTGCCTTCTTTTGGCAAGTTGCCACTTTACCACTTCCCACAAAATATGCTTCTTAACCTCAAGCCCAAATATATCTTCCCTCAACTCACTCATGCTTCACTCCTAAGGATGTTCTCTGGAATGTGTTTTATTCTATTTAGTTTCAACCTCTGTGATCTTCTGTTTGCTATCTTGCTCTTTTCTATAATCAGTATTCCCTTTGGGTGACCAGGTACTGAACCTTTCACAAGCATTACTCCTTTATCGGGCAACACATCCACCACCAAAAGGGATTGAACTCTTATCTTCTCCGCACCCCAGTGTCCAGCCATTCTTTTGCCTTTCCACACCCTTCCTGGATCAGTCCTTTGGCCTATAGAACCTACCGCTCTGTGATATCTGTGTCCGTGAGATCTTGGAAAACCGCCAAAGTCCCATCTTTTCATCGCACCAGCAAAACCTCTACCTTTGCTTATCCCAACCACATCCACCAAATCTCCAGGTTTAAAAACATCCTCCAACTTTATTTCTTGTCCCACCTGATAATCTTGGGGATTATCTACTCTAAATTCTTTTAACCTTTTTACCAGAATGGCACCAACCTTTTTTAGATGCCCTATCTCTGGCTTTGTGAGCTTTTTCTCTTTTACTTCAAAGGCACCCAGCTGAACCGCATTGTAACCATCCTTCTCCAACGTGCGAATGGCGGTTACAATATGCTTTGGAACCTTTATAGCAGTAACAGGCACCACTGTGCCGTCTTTCAAGAAAACCCTCGTCATACCCAACTTTATTCCAAAAAGACCCATACTCATGTTTAGCTCCCCATTTTAAGTTCAACGTCTACCCCTGCAGGCAGATTTAGGCTCATCAAAGATTCCACAGTTTGAGGGGTTATCCGAACTATATCCAAAATTCTTTTATGCTCCCTTATTTCAAAGTGTTCTCTAGACTGATCAAACTTGTGAGGAGAGCGTAAAACCACCCATCTTTTTCTTCTTGTAGGCAAGGGAATAGGACCTCTCACTATACCTCCTGTTCTCTTTACCACATCCACTATCTGCCTAACGGATTGATCCAACAATCTATGATCGTAAGATCTTAGCTTTATTCGTATTATGTCCTGCTCCATCCTTTACCCCTCAGTCAAGTATTTTTGTGACAACACCTGCACCTATTGTCTTTCCACCTTCCCTTATGGCAAACCTTAAACCTTCCTCCATCGCTATGGGCTTTATTAGCTCTACCTCAAGCTCCACATTGTCCCCAGGCATCACCATCTCCTGACCCTCCGGTAACTTCACCACCACCCCTGTCACGTCCGCCGTCCTAAAGTAAAACTGCGGTCTGTAATTCACAAAAAACGGACTGTGCCTTCCCCCTTCCTCCTTCGTCAATACATACACCTGTGCCCTAAACCTCCTGTGCGGTGTCACACTCCCAGGCTTTGCCAATACCTGACCCCTCTCCACGTCATCCTTACCTACACCCCTCAAAAGCACTCCTATGTTGTCCCCAGGCAATGCCTCATCAAGAACCTTCCTAAACATCTCTATGGATGTAGCTACTGTCTTTATCGGCTCTTCCCTCAGCCCAACTACCTCCACTTCCTCACCAGGCTTTAACACACCACGCTCTACCCTACCTGTAACCACTGTTCCACGTCCAGATATGCTAAATACGTCCTCTATGGGCATCAAAAATGGTTTGTCTGCTTCCCTCACAGGTGTTGGAATGTATTCGTCCATGGCATTAAGCAGTTCCACTATGGCATTGCACCACTTGTCCGGCTTGCCCGCTTCTAACTCCTGCAATGTCCCTAAGGCTGATCCCCTTATAACCGGCACCTCATCCCCAGGAAATTCATACTTGTTAAGAAGCTCCCTCACCTCAAGCTCCACAAGGTCCAAAAGCTCCGGATCATCCACCATGTCACATTTGTTCATAAACACCACTATGTAAGGAACATTGACCTGCCTTGCCAAAAGCACGTGTTCCCTTGTTTGGGGCATTGGTCC